>JBKJJS010000216.1:0-10512 GCA_046597895.1 Ilumatobacteraceae bacterium | reverse complement strand
GTGCGCGACCCCGAGTTTCCCGAGTACTTCTGGGTCAACCCATTCGCGGTCAGTTTCCGACACATCTGCGTCAGCGACCTCATCTTGGTCGACCACGAGGGCAACGTCATCTACGGCACTCGCCCGGTCAACCGCGCCGCGTTCGTCATCCACTCGGCCGTGCACGAGGCCCGGCCCGACGTGATCGCCGCTGCGCACAGCCACAGCATGCACGGCAAGGCGTTCAGTTCGCTCGGCATTCCGCTAGCGCCGCTCACGCAGGACTCTTGCATCTTTTACGAGGACCACGTGGTCGTCACCGCCCAGCGCGGCCGCGTGCAATTCGGCGTGGAAGACGGACGCGAGCTTGTCTCGCAGTTCCGCACCGGCAAGGCCGCCATTCACCAGAACCACGGCCTGTTCACTGTCGGCGGCTCCGTTGATGAAGCGGTATTCTGGTTCCTCAGCATGGATCGCAGCTGCCAGGCGCAACTGCTCGCCATGGCCGCTGGCACCCCCCAGCCCATCCCCCACGACGACGCCACTTACACCCGCGAGCAGACCGCTTCGCCCATCGCTGGGTGGCTCAGCTTCCAGCCGTTGTGGCAGGAAATCTGCCGCACCGACCCCGACCTGTTCGACTGATCGCATTCGTTTGACTCCAGGCGCCTTCCAGCGGCGAGGACAGTAACGACGCCTATGCGTACGCCCACAGAGTTCGTTCGCACCGCCTCACCCGAGGCGCTGTTTGCCATCGCTGGCATCTCGCAGTACACGGGTGCTGTCGTGGCGGTGAATCTCTTCGAAGACGTTCGCCCAGCGACGGTTGCGTGGCTACGGGTGACGTCGGCTGCGCTGCTCTTGATTGCCGTCTCATGGCCGCAGGTGCGCTCGCACTGGACACGCGCCGAACTGAACAGCGCAGCCTTCTTCGGTAGTGCGACAGCGTTCATGAACCTGTTCTTCTACCTCGCGCTCGACCGCCTGCCGTTAGGGAAGAGCGTCGTGATCGAGTTCATCGGGCCCATCGCGGTCGCCGCCGCCTACACCCGCAGTGCACGCAACTCAGCCGCTCTCGGTTTTGCGGCAATTGGGGTAGCTACGCTGTCAGGAGTCGAGTTGGGCGGTGAGCCGTTGGGCATCGTGTTCATCTTCGCCGCCTCAGCGTTGTGGGCGGTGTACATCATCCTCGGCCGACGTGTCGCCCACCTCGACCGGGGCATGGCCGGCCTTGGCGTCGGCCTGGCAATTGGCTCGCTGGCGATTCTGCCGTTTGGCGTGGCGGGCAGCGGCAAGGTGTTCAGCGACAGTCGGCTGCTGCTGATGTGCGTCGCCGTCGGTGCGTTGTCATCGGCTATCGGCTACGGCATCGACCAAGTGGTGCTGCGTCGTATCCCAGTTCGCAGGTTCGCCGTGCTGCTGGCGTTGCTGCCCGTGTCGGCGATGATCCTGGGCTTTGTGGCGCTGAGCCAAACACCGTCTGCGCTCGACCTGCTGGGCGCAGCCCTCGTCATCGCCGGTGTGCTCATCCAAGAGCGCGAAGAACTGGACTTCACCTTCGACGAAGTGCCGGCTTAGGCCGCGGGGTGATGCCTAGGGACACCGCGACGTTGGGGCGGCGCAGCTTCCAGACCAAGCCGTCGTACAGGATGTGCAGCGCACCGAAGAAGAGAATCGCGAACGCATATATGCGACCATTGAGCGGCAGCGCAGTACCGATAACGATCGCCGCGATGAGCCCGAAGTAGAGCGTGTACATGCCGCCGCGACGCCATGGGGTGCTGGTTGCGACAGCCACCGGCGCAAGGTCGCGCCGCGTGCGCAAGCTGCGATGCACGACAGCGAAATACTCAATCGCATGCGCGGCAACGTACCCGGCGACACCGGCAATCGGGTCGATCATGACGACAACGACCAAGCCCAAGGTGCCCAGCGCGTACAGGTGTTTCGCGGGGCTGGCCTTCGCACCCAGCAACTGCTCGGCACGCCACCAGTGAACGGCCAACGTTGCGCTGGCCATCAAGCCCAGCCAGAACAGCACGGTGGCCGGTGTGCGGAGCGGGTCGAGCAGCTTGACCCCACGAGAGTTGGTTTCGTCGAGCCCCAGCTTGAGCACCAGCTGCTGCAGGTTGACGTACGCCCCGATGAACGCCAGACCGGTTACCAGCCACACGATCAGCATCGGCTTCTCCAGTGAACCGTGTTCGTCGCCTGCCTTGCGGCCATAGATGCGCAGCACTCCGTAACGCTGCATCAGCGTGTGTTCGGCGTTCCATAGTCCGGCAATGAGCCCGACCAACGTGAGCGAGATGGAGAGACCGATGATGATGAGCGCAGCGACAATGAGCGGCGCCCAGGTGTAGAGCCGTCGGTGCGCGGCACGCTGCACAGGGTCGCCATAGACCAGGCCCAGCGTGAGCGGTTGGTGTGCGAACGAGACCAGGAAGATGACCCCCACCATCGACTGCACCAGGGTGACGTGCGGCTCGGCAAAGTGCACCACTAGCGCCACGGGTACGAAGCACCAGCCGAGCAATGTGTCCTGTAGCGGCCCGTGCAACCACAGGTTGCGGGGCGGGGCGGCGGGGCGAGCGATGACGTCCTGTGCGTGCACGCTGCGACGTTACCCGCGGCTCCGCACCGTGCGAGACGGATCAGTGCGCGAGACCGGGAGCGCAGAGCCCTTCGAGCTCTTGCACGATGATGCGGTCGCGATTTGCGTACGTCACTTCGTTGGCCGGGTCGGGCCGCAGGTTGAACGTACGGAAGCTCATGTCGGTGGTATCAACGGACAGGATACGACCGATGAGGGCCTCACCAATGCCGAGCAGAATCTTGATGACCTCCAGCGCCTGGATACTGCCGACGATGCCGGGCAGTACGCCGAGCACGCCCGCTTCAGCGCAGCTCGGGGCCAGCTCGGCAGGGGGCGCCTCGGGCACCATGACGCGGTAGGTGGGCCCGTTCTTCGGATCGAACACGCTGACCATGCCCTCGAACCGGAAGATGGAGCCGTGCACGACCGGGATGCCGAGCTTCACGCTGGCGTCGTTCAGCAGGTAGCGGCTCGGGAAGTTATCGGCCCCGTCGACGACCACGTCGTAGCCGGGGAGGATGTCCATGATGTTGTCGGCGGCGAGGCGAGTGTCGTATGTGACGACATCGATGTCCGGGTTCATCATCGTGAGCGTCTTCTTCGCCGAGTCCACCTTGCGGTCACCGATGCGGTCCAGGTTGTGGAGGATCTGGCGCTGGAGATTCGAGGCGTCGACCTCGTCCATGTCCACGATGCCGATGGTGCCGATGCCGGCCGCCGCGAGGTACATCGCGGCGGGCGAACCGAGCCCACCGGCCCCGAGCATCAGCACCTTGGCGCCGAGCAACTTGGCCTGGCCGTCGACCCCGACCTCGGGCAGCAGGAGGTGTCGCATGTAGCGGTTGCGTTGATCCGGCGTGAGCGAGACCGGCGTTCGCCACGCCCGCCCCTCGTCCTTCCAGCGACCGAATCCGCCGGCCATGGACACGACGTCGGTGTAGCCGAGCTCCTGCAGCGTCTTGGCGGCGAACGCCGAGCGGACGCCACCGGCGCAGTACACGACGACTGGAATGGACTTGTCGAGGATCTTGCCTTCGACCTGGCCTTCCAGGTGCCCACGGGGAATGTGCAGGGCGTCGGGCAGCGCTCCCTGCTCGTACTCGTCGGGCTCACGAACGTCGAGCACCACCACCGCGCCAGCGCCGATGCGGGTCTCCGCGTCGGCCGGGCTGACCTCGGTGATCTCGGACTTCGCCGCCGCCAACAGGTCACGGAACGTTGCCATGGCCGAAAGCCTACCCGTTGGGTCAGGATTCCCTCGCTGGCCTCAACCCTCATCGATGTCATGGGAAAAGAGGGTGATCGCCGTCCTTAGCCATGACATCGACGTGAGGGTCACCGCTCGCGCCGGTTGACCGACAGCACGACCGGGAGGATCTCGCTGATGCCGCCACGCAGGACGACGTCGGCGTAGTGGTCCATCCCGGTCTCCTCGGCGTTCACGATCACGACCTTCGCCCCCGCCTGCTTCGCTTCCGGCACCACGCCGGCGACGGGGTACACCTTCAGCGTCGAGCCGACGGCGAGCATCAGATCGCACTCACGCGCCACCTCGAAGGCTCGATCGATCACCTCGGGAACGAGGTTCTGACCGAACGAGATCGTGTCGCTCTTCAGGATCCCCGAGCGACCCTCGGCGGCACACACGAGGCACCCCGGATCCGGGTCCCCGGACACCACCCGCGTGAGCGTCTCGGCCATCGGGCGTCGATCCCGGCACGTCCAACAGATCGTCCAGTGCATGGTGCCGTGGACCTCGATCACCGCCTCGGCCCGGACACCCGCCAGTTGGTGCAGGCCGTCCACGTTCTGGGTGATGAGCCCGTGGAGTTGCCCGCGTTCCTGCAGCGCCACGATCGAAGCGTGGCCGGCATTCGGCCGGGCTTCCCATGCCACCGAGCGAAGTCGGCTCTGCCACGCCAGAATCCGCACCTCTGGGTCGCCGAGGTAGTGCTGGAGCGTCGCCATCTTCTCGGCCTTCGGATTCTGCGTCCACACCCCCTTCGGCCCCCGGAAGTCGGGGATTCCCGAGTCCGTGGAGATGCCGGCGCCGGTGAGCACGACGACCCTGTCAGCCGCCGCCACCAGGTCCTGCACCCGCTCCAGCGCGTCGCTCACATCAACTCCCTCGCCGCTTCGTCAAAACTTTCTTCGAACCACGTTTCCGTTCCGGGTACCGGTCCGCACATCAGTACACCATGACGGGCGCCATCCGGGCGGCCCCGACCCGATACGGAGCCCCGAGATGACCTCGATCACCACGCTCACCATGGACCCGACACTGATCGTGCTCCCCTGGCATGACCTCACCGTCGAGCAGCACGGCCACGATCCCCGCAGCCGGTACGCCGAACTGTTCGTCCTGCCGGTCCTCGGGCCGACGGCCACGTGGCTGCTGCGCCGCCTCGTCGACGGCCTCGACGCCTTCCCCTCCGGCTACGAACTCGATCTCACCGAGACCGCCGCCGCCCTCGGGCTGTCGTTGGTGCCCGACCGCGCCGGGCCGTTCACCCGGGCGCTCCACCGGGGTCTGATGTTCGGGTACCTCCAGCCGGTCGCCCACGGGGTAGCGGTGCGCCGGATGGTGTCGACGCTCCTCCCCCGCCAACTCGATCGGCTACCACCGCACCTGCGCACCCTGCACGCCGAGTACATCCGGCGGCCGGACGCCCAGGATCTCGAGCGGGCTCGGGCGGCGGCCGACGCACTACTCCGAGCGGGTCAGCACCCGAGCGACCTCGAACGGGCGCTCGGCGGGCTCGGTCACCGGAGCGGAGTCGCGGCCCACGCCGCCCGTGACGCCCGGGCAGCCGTCCTCACACCGGCCTGACCGGCACTCGTCACGGGCGAGATCAGAGCGGCGAGAAGCCCGTGACGAGTTCTATCAGCGTGCGCGTGCCGAACGCCGTGGCGCCCTTCGTGAGCCAGCCATCGTCGGCATCGGAATTCATGGTGCCGGCGATGTCGAGGTGCGCCCACGGCACGTCGCCCACGAACTCGTTGAGGAACAGCCCGGCCGTGATCACACCGCCATAGGGACCGCCGATGTTCCTCATGTCCGCCACGTTGGAGTCGAGCAGCTTGCGGTACTCCTTGTGGAGCGGAAGCTGCCAGGACAATTCATCGACACTCTCGCCGGCCTTCTTCACGCGGTCCACCCACGGCTGATTGTTCCCGACAAGGCCGGCGATCTTCAGACCGAGGGCGGACAGCACGGCGCCGGTGAGGGTGGCGATATCCACGATGGCGTCCGGCTTGTCCTCCACCGCGAGGCTCAGACCGTCCGCCAGGACGAGACGTCCCTCGGCGTCGGTGTTGTGGATCTCTGCCGTCTTGCCGTTTCGGAATGTGAGCACGTCACCAAGTTTGAATGCACTGCCGGAGGGCAGGTTGTCCGTGCAGCACAGGAACGCCGTGACCTTCGCGCGACAGCGCAGCGCCTTGAGTGTCGACATCGTGGCGAGCACGGCGGCGGCCCCGGTCATGTCCATCTTCATCATGACGTGCATGCCGTCCGATGGCTTGAGCTAGATACCACCCGAGTCGTACATCACGCCTTTCCCGACAAGGGCGACGTGGCCGACCGGGTGGCGTGGGGTGTAGACGAGCTTGACGAGGCGGGGCGGCTCGACGGAGCCCTGGTTCACGCCGAGCATGCCACCACACCCGAGCTCCTCAAGCCGCGCCTTGCCCATCACCTCGATCGTGAGGCCCGTGGCGGCGGCGATCTCCACGGCCTTGTCCGCCATCATGCGCGCCGTGAGGTGCGCCGGTGGCGAGTTGGCGAGATCCCTGGCCAACGCCACGGCGTCCGCCGTCACCTGGCCGCGCTCGGCGCCCGCGGTTGCCGAAGCCGAGTGGGTCGCTCCCACCGTGAGCACGAGGCGCCCGATGCCGGGCTTGCCCTTGTCCGTCTTGTGATTCGTGAACCGGTACGACGCGAGGGCAACGCCCTCCACGACCGCCTGCGCCGCCGCGCCAGCGTGCTCACCGTCGGCTAGTGAGGTGGCCAGCGACGTGCGCTTTCCCGCCGCTCGCGCCAGTGCGGCTCCAGCGTTGCGCAGCGCGTTCGGCGTCCGCTCCTTCGGTGTCCCGACGCCAACAGCGATGAGCGTCGGGCCGTCGGCCGAGGCCACCACGAGGGTCTGGCCGAGCTTGCCCTCGAAGCCGTGCTCGGCCAGGCGGACACGGGACATTCCGAGGGACCGAGGAATCGCCCCATCCGGCCCGACCGGGATCCCGATCGCTTCGATGTCCTTGGGAGCGGTACGAGCGATGTCGACGGCGAGCATTTTCAGATCTCCTTGGTGATGACGGATGTCCCTTCCTGCCAGCGGGCCATGGTCCACAGCAGGTCGGAGAGACGGTTCAGATAGGGCACGACGAGCGACGGCGGCTCGGCGGCCTTGAGCGAAAGGCGCTCGGCCCGGCGCACCACTGTTCGTCCGAGGTCGAGCCACGCGGCGACCCGGTTACCGCCTGGCACAACGAACTCCGTGGGCGGATCGAACCGGGTGTCGAGGTCATCGATGATCGCTTCGAGGCCGGTAACCATGCCGGCTGACACGGCGGTCTGGCCGGCGACGAGCTTCGTACGGTTCTCTGGCAACGTGGCCAGTTCGGCCATGAGGACATAGAGGTCCTTCATGATCATCACCAGCATCTGGGAGAGTTCGGCGTCGTCGGTTGACTCCGCCCGAGCAAGACCAAGCACGGCCTGCGCCTCGTCGACCGTCCCGTACGCCGCCGGGAGATCGCTGTCCTTGCGGACCCGACCTCCGTAGAACAGGCCGGTCGTGCCGTCGTCACCCTTCTTGGTGTAGATGCGCTCCCGACCCATGCGGCGGGTCACGCTACCGGGTGGAGCGATCTGCCTGATGGCGAAAGAGCCTGGCGGGCTGACTACTTCTTGGGCGCGGCCAGCTCGTCCGGCTGGTCGGCGGTGCGATCGGTGCGAGTCAACGCCATCATCTCGCGGAGTGTCTGCTCCATGCCGCCGGTTGACCCGTCGAGGAAGATGGCGTTGCCCCGGCCGTCCGCGGCGAAATGGCGCAGCGCCTCTGTCCACATCGCGAACAGGATGAAGGTGGGGTCGAGATTGGCTTCCTCCATACGCACGGCGGCGGCGGCCATGCCCTGCGCCACTTCCTGGCGGAACAGGGCCACGCCCTGGCCTCGGAGCTGAGCGGCTTCCCGCTCGGCCTGGGCACTGATACGGATGAAGGCACCCTCAGCCTCGGCTTCCTTGGTCTTGCGGATGAGCAGCGCCTCGCCCTCGTTGGTCGCGGCGATCTTCAGGTTGTTGGATGCCACCACCTGCGCCATCGATGACGTGATCACCTGGTCGAACGTGATGTCGTTCACCTGGATGTCGATGAGGTGGTAGCCCCACTGCTCGAGCACGGAGTCGAGTTCTTCTTTGACGTGCGAGATGATCTCGCTGCGCAAGCTGAGGATCTCGGCCTGGCGCCGGGTGGCCACGTACGAGCGGACCGTTCCCTCCACGGAGCGGATCAGCGCTTGCATGAAGCTCTGGGCGTTCAAGAACTTGAACGCCACGTTCTTGATGGTCTCCTCGCGCTGGTCGATCACGGAGTAGAGCAACATCGCGGTGAAGTAGACGTTGGCCTGGTCTGCCGTGATGGCTTGGAACTGCAGTTCGACGGCGCGGTTCTGGATGCTCACCCGCTCCCGCACCTTCTCCAGCACGGGGATGCGCCAGTTGAGACCGGGGGCCATCACCCGTCGGTACTTCCCGAACATCGTGACCACACCGACGTGACCCTGCTGGATCGTGGTGAACGCCCCGATGAGCAACAACACACCGATGGCGAGAATGACGATCCCGACAATCGCAAGTCCGGACATGAGCCCTCCTAGGACGCAGTAAAGGGCCACAGTAGGCGACTCTGCCAGCGATAGCGTTTGGTCGGATGACCCGCCAGCCGTATCTCGAGGCGATCGCCGAGCGCGTCGTCGTCTTCGACGGAGCATTCGGCACGTTCATCCAGGGCCTCGACCTCTCGGCCGACGACTTCGGCGGGCCGAGCCTCGAGGGCTGCAACGAGATGCTCTGCCTCACCCGGCCCGACGTGATTGCCCAGATGCACGACGAGTTCTACGCGGTCGGCGTCGACGCCGTCGAGACCGCCACGTTCGGTGCGTTCTCCACCGTGCTCATCGAGTACGACGTGCCCGACAAGGCCTACGAGATCAACCTGGCGGCGGCGCGCATCGCCCGCGAAGTCACGAGCGGGTGGGAAGCCAAGGACGGTCGCACCCGCTACGTCGGCGGTTCGATCGGCCCCGGCACGAAGCTGCCGAGCCTCGGGCACATTGCGTTCGCCGACCTCAGGGATGTCTACGAGGAGCAAGCCAGGGGTCTGCTCGACGGCGGATCGGACCTGCTCATCATCGAGACGTGCTTCGACCTGCTCCAGGCGAAGGCGGCGATGGTCGGCTGCCGCAAGGCCATGAAGTCCACGGGGCGCGTCGTGCCACTCCAGGTCCAGGTCACCATGGAGACCACCGGGCGCATGCTGGTTGGCTCGGAGATCGGCGCCGCCCTCACCTCCTTGGCGGCGATGAAGCCGGACGTTCTCGGGCTCAACTGCGCCACCGGGCCCGGCGAGATGCAGGAGCATCTGCGATACCTGTCGCAGTACAGCCCCATCCCCATCAGCGTGATGCCCAACGCCGGGCTCCCGACGCTCGTGGACGGTCACACGCACTACGACCTCACCCCCGCCGACCTGGCGCGCTTCCATCGTCACCACGTCGCGGATCTCGGGGTCCGCGTCGTCGGGGGCTGCTGCGGCACTACGCCCGAGCACATGCGGGCCGTGGTCGACGCCGTCAAGGACCTCACGCCCGCCCCGCTCCGACCACGCGTCGAGCCAAGCGTGGCCTCGATCTATTCGCCGGTCACGCTCCAGCAGGACAATTCGGTACTCATCATCGGGGAACGTACGAACGCCAACGGCTCCCGGGCGTTCCGAGATGCGATGCTGGCCGGAGACCTCGACACGTGCGCCAAGATCGCTGTCGAACAGATCCGCGAAGGTGCCCACGTACTCGATGTGTGTGTGGACTACGTCGGTCGGGATGGCACCCAGGACATGGCGGAACTCGCCGCCCGCTTCGCCACGACTGCGAGCGCCCCGCTCGTGCTGGACTCCACCGAACCACAGGTCATGGAGGCTGCCCTGCAACACGCCGGCGGTCGTTGCATCCTCAACTCTGCCAATTTGGAGGACGGCGAGCTACCCGGCTCCCGACTCGACCGGGTCTTCTCGCTCGCCCGCGACTACGGCGCTGCCGTCATCTGCCTGCTCATCGACGAGCGCGGCCAGGCCCGCGACGTCGAGTGGAAGATGGAGATCGCCCACCGCATTCACCAGATCGCCTCGGAGCGCTACGGCCTCACCGCCAGCGACCTCATCTTCGACCCACTCACGTTCCCGCTCTCGACGGGCGGTGACGACCTCCGCCGCGACGCCATGCACACCATCGAGGCCATCCGCCGGATCAAGCGGGAAATCCCGGGCGCGTACACAGTGCTCGGGGTCTCGAATGTCTCCTTCGGCCTCTCCCCCGCCTCTCGTCAGGTGCTGAACAGCGTCTTCCTGCACGAAGCAAGCGGCGCCGGGCTCGATGCCGCCATCGTGCACGCCGGCAAGATCATTCCGCTCAACAAGATCCCCCACGAGCAACTCGACGTCTGCCTCGACCTCATCTATGACCGCCGCACTCCGGGGTACGACCCACTCACAACACTGCTGGACGTGTTCGCGGATGTGAAGAGCATCGACGCCGTCAAGGTGGACCGCAGCGGCTGGCCCATCGAGGAACGGCTCAAGCACCGCATCATCGACGGCGACCGCGACGGGCTCACCGTCGACCTCGACGAAGCGATGGATTCCGGCCGGAGCGCGCTC
>JBKJJS010000112.1:0-8582 GCA_046597895.1 Ilumatobacteraceae bacterium | reverse complement strand
CGGAGCTTGATCGAGGCGAGCCTTGATCCGTTGGTGACGATCAGCCCGGAGGGCAAGATCACTGACGTCAATGAGGCCACCATGAAGGTCACCGGGGCCGGGCGTGACCAGTTGATCGGGGCTGATTTCTCTGACTACTTCACCGAGCCCGACGAGGCCCGCGAGGGCTACCAGCGGGTCTTCGCCGAGGGTTCGGTCACCGATTACCCGTTGACGATCCGCCACGCCGACGGTCAGTTGACCGACGTCCTCTACAACGCGTCGGTGTACAAGGACGCAGCGGGCAACGTGCTCGGCGTGTTCGCCGCCGCCCGCGACGTCACCGAGCAGAAACGAGCCGAGGTCGAGATCGCTGAACAGAGGGCAAAGCAGCTTGAACGGCTGGCAGAGCTGGAGCGCTTCCAGAAGCTGACCGTCGGCCGTGAACTCAAGATGATCGATCTGAAGAAGGAGATCGAGGAACTGAAGCGGGTCACCCCGCCCGGTGACCCCGAGTGAGAACGGTCCAAACGGACCTCTCGGTCCTCAACGGTGCAGAGACATGGCGAGACGACACCCACAAGGCCCTGCTCAACATCCTCGAGGACTTCAGCGAAGAGAAGGACCGGTTTGGCGGCACGCAGCGCGCCATCCTGAACATCCTGGACGACTTCACGGACGAGCGACGCCATCTCGAGGACACCCAGAAGGCGGTCATCAACATCCTCGAGGACTTCGACCTCGAGAAGGAAAACGTTGACCGGGCCAACCGGGACCTCCGGGCCGAAGTCTCCGAACGCAGCCGGGTAGAGCAAGTACTCACCGACAAGACCAACGAGCTGGCCCGCTCGAACGCCGAGCTCGAGATGTTCGCCTATGTGGCCTCCCACGACCTGCAGGAACCCTTACGAATGGTGACGAGCTACACCCAGCTCTTGGCCAAGCGCTACGGGAAGCAGCTCGACGACGAGGCCGACGAGTTCATTGCTTACATCGTTGACGGAACGACCCGGATGCAGGCTCTGCTCCAGGATCTCCTGAAGTACTCCCGCGTCGGCTCCGGCGAGCTAGCCCTGCAGGCCACCGACTGCGAGCTACTGCTCGAGGAGGCGCTCGCGAACCTACAGACGCTGTGCGAAGAGTCCGGGTCCATCGTGACGCATGATCCGCTGCCAACGGTC
This sequence comes from Ilumatobacteraceae bacterium, assembly GCA_046597895.1. Taxonomy (GTDB): domain Bacteria; phylum Actinomycetota; class Acidimicrobiia; order Acidimicrobiales; family Ilumatobacteraceae; genus WLJO01. The sequence goes on along the minus strand of JBKJJS010000112.1, from coordinate 7,422 downwards.
CTCGGCGACCCGGTGAAGCTGGTTCAGGTCTTCCAGAACCTGGTGGCGAACGCCATCAAGTTTCGGGTGGGTAACGCGCCGGTCGTCCACGTCACCGCGGAGGCAACGGACGAAGGGTGGCGCCTGTCGGTGCGCGACAACGGCATCGGGATCGATCCCGCGCACGCGGACAGGGTGTTCGAAGCCTTTCAGCGGCTCCATTCGCGGGAGTACGCCGGCACAGGGATCGGGCTCGCGATTTGCAAGAAGATCGTGGACCGCCACGGCGGTCGCATCTGGGTCGAGTCCGAGCCTGGTGAGGGCTCAACGTTCTGCTTCACTCTGAGCCGCGTGGCTGGACCATGACGCGTCGCCTTGATCGGCCGGTCGAGATCCTGTTGGTCGACGACAACCCTGGCGATATTCGTCTGCTGCAGGAGGCGTTCGGTCAGGGCAAGGTCCCAAGCAACCGGAGCGTCGCCACCGACGGCGACGAGGCGATGGCATTCCTCAGAAGATCGGGCCGGTTCGAAGGCGCCACTCGTCCCGATCTCGTCCTCCTCGACCTGAACCTGCCAGGGAAGAACGGCCGGACGGTGCTGGCGGAGATCCGGGCGGATCCGACGCTGGCCCAGATTCCCGTCATCGTGCTGTCGAGTTCCGCAGCCGAACAAGACATCGTGCGAGCCTATGAGCTACGCGCAAACTGCTACATCACAAAGCCCCTTGACCTCGAGCAGTTCTTCGCCGTGGTCGGCCTCATCGAGGACTTTTGGCTGACGATCGTGGAGTTCCCGTCGGGCGTCACGACGTGACTCCCGATGCCATTCAGGTCCTGGTGATCGAGGACAATCTCGGGGATGCGCGCCTGGTGAAGGAGGCGCTGTCAGAGGTCACGGGCACTCGGTTCGTCCTCCTGTTCGCCGATCGGCTCAGTGCTGGCATCGACCGACTCCGAGAGGGCGGCGTCGACGTCGTGCTCCTCGATTTGGGGCTGCCCGACGCCAAAGGTTTCGCCGGGATCGCCGGGATCCAGGCCGAAGTTCCGGCGGTGCCCATCGTGGTGCTGACCGGCTCCGATGACCAGGCCATCGCTCGGGGAGCGGTCAACGCCGGGGCGCAGGACTTTGTCGTCAAGGGCAAACTCGCACCCGACGTCCTTGACCGTTCCCTCAGGTACGCCATCGATCGACACAGCCGCCTCCTGGAGCTCTCGAACGCGAATCGCCAGCTGGAGGAGATGAACGGGTTCCGGAACGAGTTCGTGGCCATCGTGGCTCATGACCTCCGGGGGCCGATGGCTTCGATCACTGGTTTCGCCGACCTGCTGACCGGCGGGTGGGACACTCTCGCCGACGACGAGAAGATCAACTACGTCCAAGTCATCTCGCGCAACACCAAGCATCTGTCCGAGTTCGTCGAAGATGTACTTCAGGTCGCACGAATAGAGGCGGGCGAGTTCACCTACGACATCCGCGCGTTCGACATGAGTGCGTTGGCGTGCAGAGCGGTCGACGAAGCGGCGGCGGCGCACAGCACGCGGCGGTTCGAACTCGTCGACCCCGGCGACCTCCCCCTCGCCCACGGCGACGAGGACCGCCAATGGCAGGTGCTGACCAATCTGCTGTCGAACGCGGCCAAGTTCTCGCCAGCGGAGGAGCCCATCGCCGTCGAGCTGTCGTACACCGGCGACTCCGTGCAGGTTGCCGTCACCGATCAGGGCCCAGGGATCGCGGAAGCTGATGTGGCGAAGCTGTTCCAGAAGTTCGGGCGACTCTCGCAACCAGGAGGCCGAAAGATTCCCGGCACGGGGCTCGGGCTCTACATCTGCAAGACGCTGGTCGAAACCCAGGACGGGCGGCTTTGGTGTGAGAGCACCCCGGGTCGGGGTAGCACCTTCCTCTACACGATCCCCGTGGCCCGATGAGCTCGGCAGACGGGGCCCTCGTCCGGGTGCTGCTCGTGGTCGAGGACGACCTCGACATGCGACTGTTGATCCGAGTGACGCTCGGCGCCGACCCCCGCCTGGAGTCCTGCGGCGAGACGTCCACCGCGACCGAGGCGATCGCACTGGCGCGAGACACCGGCCCAGGTCTGGTCGTCCTTGACCACTTCATCGACGGCGACATCATGGGACTGCAGGCCGCGCCGATGATCAAAGCGGTTGCCCCCGAGGCCCGAATCATCCTCTTCACCTCGCACGACCTCTCGAGTGAGGCCCGCCGGGAGCCGGCGATCGACGCGTACCTGAGGAAGAACGATCTCGGAGAGCTGCTCCCCACCGCACAACGGCTGGTGGGGTTGGAGCCGTTGGCCAACCGAATTCAGTCCGACCGCCCGAAGGGCTAACGAGCACTGGCGACACCAGTCCAGCGTCGTGAGTCCGAAGACACGGCCGAGAGAGCCCGCAGTCTGCATCGACCTGGAAGGCCCAGGTCAGGGACCTGGGCCTTCGTCGTTGCCGGCGTCGTCTACCGGGCTCAGGCGGTCTGAGATATCCACTCGCCGGACTCGCGCCTGCCTCTGATCGGCACTTGCGGGCTAGTCGGGCGCATGTGCCAGCAGGCACAGCGGAGGCTCTCGCCAATCCGTTTGAACCGGCTCGCCTGACTCTGGTCGGCTTCGTCACCTCGTAAAAAGGCAGGACGTCACCGTTGAGGTCGTCGTAGCCCTGCTGCGGGATCAGTTCCCGGAATGGGCCGAGCTGCCAGTCCGGCCAGTCGACGTGGATGGCAATGACAACACCAGCTTCAGGCTGGGCGACGAGCTCCTCGTTCGGTTGCCAAGTCATGAGCGTTACGTACTTGGTGTTGAGAAGGAGTCTCCCTCGTAGCTACACGAGAGATAGCGCGTCGGTGTAGAAGATCGCCGCTGCCAGCCCGCACGACAGCGCGCTGAGGATCCAGAACCGGATAGTCACGGTGCTCTCGGGCCATCCGTACAACTCGAAGTGATTGTGGAGCGGCGCCATCTTGAAGAGGCGCTGGGGCTGGTGGTCCGAGCGCACGGCGCGAGTGAGCTTGAACCACATCCGCTGACCAAAGCTCGACAACCCCTCAATGACGAAGACTGCGCCGAACACCGGCACCAGAAGCTCTACCTGGAGTTGGAGCGCGGCGATGGCGATCGCGCACCCGATCGCCAACGATCCGGTGTCTCCCATGAACACCGACGCGGGCGGAGCGCTCCACCACAGCAGTCCCGCGCACCCGGCGGCCATGGCGATCATGACCAGGGCGACGTCGAGTGCGCCCTCCACGCCGTAGAGGTCGGGATGTCGGAACTGCCAGAAGGCGATGGCGGCGAGCAGGCTCAGCGGGGCGACCGCGGTCCCGGCCAGCAGGCCGTCGAGACCGTCAGTGAAGTTGACCGAGTTGGTGGTGAGCCACACGACAGCGAGGACCCATACAGCCCAGCCGACGATCCGCAGGCTCGGCAGCGGCTCACATCGGGCCAGCGAGGGGGCGAGGCAGCTGACGCCCCGAACGGCGGAGAAGGCGACGTAGCTGCCGGCCACGGCCAACAGGAGCAGGGTCTTCTGCCGCTCACGAAGCCCGAGCGTGTTCCTGCCCCGTCTCACCTTGAGCCAGTCGTCCAAGGCTCCAACGACACCGCCCGCCACGATCGCACTTACGAGCATCAGCCCGTCGGCCGTCGGCGCCCGGCGAAGCGCCAACAGGCCGACCCCGTAGCCGACCGGAGCGATGACGGACAGGATCAGGCCGCCCATCGTCGGAGTTCCCGCCTTCCCAGCGTGCTGCGTCATCGCCTCGTGGATTGGCTGGCCGACCCCCCGGGCAACAAGGAACCGAATGAGCAACGCTGTCCCAAACAGACCCAGGACCAGCGCAGTTGCTGCCGCTCCGAGGAGTCCAATCACCCTCCGGAACGTAGACGGGCGCTATCCGTTCGGGGCGGATCAAGGACCACACGGGTGGCCCACGCGAAGGAGGAACGGAGGGCTCTGTCGAGATCGAGCGCCGCGCTCAAGGTGAGTCCCAGTTCGCCGGCTACGAGCCGCGGCGAACTTGACGCCTTCATCGTTCGGTGCTGCCAATCGTGGGACCACGCGCCGTGGATCCTCCTTACCGAAGAGGCAGGCGGACGATGTACGGACTGGGCAGGAAGCTGCACTGTGGCCAGCCCGTGATCACACCGTAGGGTCGGGCGGTGCCTGATCTCGGCTTTGGCAACTATCAGCGGCTCGCGGCGCGCACCGGCGGTCCTGTGGATGTGAACCACCCGATCGTCTACCCGACGCTCGGGCTTGCGATTGAGGTGGGCGAGGTCGCCGGGAAGGTGAAGAAGATCTTTCGAGATCGAGGCGGAGTCAACTCCGACGAGGATCGTGTGGCCCTGATCCTGGAACTGTCGCTGACGCGGTGACTGTGTCGCCGCGCGTCCGGCTCGTGGCAACCGACCTCGACGGGACGTTGCTGCGGGACGACGGAGCGATTTCGGCTCGAACGGTCGATGCCATCCGCCTGGTCCAGGAGGCCGGAGTCGTGGTCGTTCTCGTCACCGCCCGTAACTGGCGTTCCGTCATCGGCATCGGTGAGAAGGCCGGCGTGACGGGGTTGGCCATCTGCTCGAACGGCGCCGTCGTCTATGACCTGGCGCGAGGACAGGTGCACCGTGCCGCAGCGGCCGACGGCGTCGCCCTTCGCCGGTTCCTGGCAGCGTGCGAAGAAGTTGGTGGGTGTTGCTTCGGTTGGGAGACCGCCGAAGGCGCGTTCCGCACTCCGGCATACCACGAACTCGCTCAGATGGACACGGGATTCGTGCGTCGCTACCTCGACGCCATCGAAGTTCGTGCTCAGCTCGACGACCAGCATGAGGTGACGAAGTTGGTCGTCCGCCATGCGACGCTCGGCGTTCAGGATTTGCTGGCGGCGCTCCTCTCCCACGCAGATGGCGTCTCGCTGACGGTTTCCGGCGGCCGCTTCGTTGAGGTCGGACCGGCGGGCGTCTCCAAAGCAACGGCCCTCGCTGCGCTGTGCGGCGACCTGGGCATCGACGCCTCCGAGGTGGTTGCGGTAGGAGACCACCACAACGACCTCCCGATACTGCAGTGGGCCGGACGCGGCGTCGCCATGGGCAACAGCCAGCCGTCAGTCCTGGCCGCAGCACCCGAACACACCGCCTCCAACGAAAAGGACGGCCTCGCCCTCGTCCTTGAGGGGCTGACTTAGCGCATTGGCTCCCGAGCAGGATGGTCGCCTCGAACCTTCGGACGACATCGCTCGGCTGCACGCTGATATTGGCCATTGGCTATCAAAGGCTCGATCGACTGCTGGCTACGGTCGCGCCGGTGCAGACCAACCCGCCGGAGTTCGTGTGCGACACGGTCATATGCGGGGAGACCTATCGGCGAACCTGGCTCGGGTTGGCCGATGTGGTTGCTTTGCGCGTGCGGGGCCTGGCGTTCACGGAGCCGGGCAAGATGCTTCTTGTCCACGGCGACGACGGATTTCAGATCCCCGGCGGCGGCGTCAAGAGCGGCGAGTCGATTCCAGCAGCCCTGTGTCGGGAACTCATGGAAGAAGCCGGAGCGACCATTGTCCGATCGCGCCGCTCGGCACATTTCAAATCGACGGCGTCACAAACGACCAGAAGGATCTCCACGAGGGCGGGTATCCCATTCGGCCGGTCCCAGGTCGGGTTTTGCGCGCGTCGTGGTAAGGAGGTTCATGGTCGAGGACGCCGCTAGTCGAGGGTATGAACGCGGTTCCGAGCTCTACCGTTCCGCCCGACCGTCCTATCACCCGACGATCATCGATGAGCTTGTGCGTCGTGCAGCCGGTGACCCCGTTGTCGAGCTAGGCGCCGGCACAGGGATCCTGACGGCTGAGCTCATCGGCCGAGGGGTGGACGTGATGGCGGTGGAGCCCGTGGCGGCGATGCGCCAGGCACTACTCCAGGTCGTCGGAGAAGCCAATGTTCGCGACGGAACAGCTGAGGACATTCCCGTGGCCAGCGATGCCGCTGGTGCTGTCATTGCGGCCCAGGCGTTTCACTGGTTCGATCCGCACCGTGCGCTTCATGAGATCACCCGCGTCCTTCGATCCGGTGGCCAGCTGCTCACGGTCTGGAACGTGCGGGACGAGTCCGTCCCGTGGGTCGCGGCGTACACCGAGGTTGTAGACCGCCACGCCGGCGATGCCCCCAGGTATCGCACGATGAACTGGCGACGAGCGATCGAGTCCGACAGCCGTTTCCTCCTCGAGGACGAGCGCTCGACCCCCAACCCGCAGCCCGCCAACGCCGAGAGAGTGATCGCGCGAGCACTCTCGACCAGCTTCATCGCGGCGCTGCCCGACGAGGAGCAGGCCGAGGTAGCCGAGCAGATACGACAGATCGTCGAGGGGATGGGTGAGCAGTTCGATTACCCGTATCGTTCTGAACTCCAGGCCTGGGTTCTGAGTCCGTAGCGCGACCGCCCCTGATCGCCGGCTCGCGGTCGGCTGGTATTGGCCGATGCCGACGAGTCCGGTCAGTCCCCGAAGATCTTGTCCCAGGCGGCGGGACACTCGGGATGGAACCACCGTTCAACTTGTCGCCCGTCGCAGTAGTGGAAGTGTGCGGGTGTACGAGCAGGTCCTTCGGGAGGGCACCGACTTGGACGTGCGCCACTTCATCGATGTCGACGAGCTGTTGGATCTGTGGGACGACCTCGTCTTGCCGGTTCATGTGCGGCGAGCGTGGGCCGACTGGTACCGACAGCGTCGCGGCGTCGACCTGGCGTGCTGAGCGACCTCCAGCAACGCGTCGCCCTGATCTTCTCGGCCCTTCCGGAGGCCGAGCCGTTCGTCTTAGCCGGTGGCGCGGCGTTGATCGTCCGCGGTGATGTCGACAGGTTGACCCGAGACTTGGACTTCTTTGGGCTGGCGCCTGGTGACGTCGACCGAGTTGTTCCGGTGTTCGAAGCCGGGCTGCGGGCTGCCGGCATGACGTGTGAGCGGCGCCAGTCGGCCCCTGGGTTCGCGCGTCTGGTCGTCTCGGATGGTCGAGAGCAGACGGAGGTCGATGTTGGGGCCGATGCGCGCTTGTTGCCGGTCGAGGCGAGCCGCTACGGGCCGGTGCTCAGCGCAGAGGAACTCGCCGTTGACAAGGTGCTCGCGATCTTCGGCCGGGCCGAGCCCCGCGACTTCGTCGACCTGTCCGCTCTCGAACCGCGCTTTGGTCTCGCCCATCTGTGCCAGCTCGCGGCCGAGAAGGATCTGGGATTTCAGCCCGACGTGCTGCGCGACATGCTCGACCGCTTCGATCGTCGGCCTCGTGATGAGTTCGACGTGGACGCCATCGGTTTCGATCGGCTGCGGACGAGCGTGGATCGTTGGCGTCATGAACTCAAGAGCCTCGTTCGCGATGTCGACCCGCCCGACCTCGGCCTCGGCCTGGGCTTGTAGGCCGCCGGCCGTCCCACATGGGTCGGCTTCGAAC
>JBKJJS010000348.1:0-3246 GCA_046597895.1 Ilumatobacteraceae bacterium | reverse complement strand
CACCGAGTTGCTCGACGCGCATGACCCGAAGGTCCCCGACCGGATCGAGTTCCGGGGTCACCAATACGATGCCGGGTTGGCGTGGGTTCATTTTCCCGACGGCTGGGGAGGCCTCGGGTTGGCCCCCAACCATCAGAATGACATCGACATGGCGCTGCGAGATGCCGGCGCCCGCAGCGCGGAGGCCGTGCACTTTTTCGGCCTCACCATGGCTGGACCCACCGTGGTGACCCATGGTGACGAAGCTCTCAAGACCCGTTTGCTGCGCCGCATGTTCACCGGCGAGGACTCGTGGTGTCAGCTCTTCAGTGAGCCCGGCGCCGGCTCCGACCTGGCCGGCCTGGCCTGCAAGGCCGTTCGCGATGGCGACGAGTGGGTGATCACCGGCCAGAAGGTGTGGACCACGCTCGCCCACCGTTCGCAGTACGGCATCCTGATCGCCCGGACGGATCCAGATCAGGTCAAGCACGCCGGTATCTCCATGTTCATCATGGACATGAAGTTGCCGGGCGTCGAGATCCGCCCCATCCATCAGATCGACGGGGGCAGCCACTTCAACGAGGTGTTCTTCAACGACGTTCGCATTCCGGCCGGGTGGCAGATTGGTCAACTGAACGAGGGTTGGAAGTTGGCCACCAGCATGCTCATGTACGAGCGGGTGGCGATCGGCTCCGGCACGTCGGGCCAGATTCGTCAGCCGAACTACGACATCCTGCTCGGGCACGCCAGGGCCAACGGCTCGATCGCGAGCCCTGTCGTGCGCGATCAGTTGATGCAGATCTACATCATGGAGTCGTGCAAGTCGCTGGTCGCGATGCGCACCCGGGCCGAGCAGAAGGCCGGCAAGACGCCGGGGCCTGGCGGGTCGCTCGGCAAGCTGTTCGGATCGAACATCTCGTGGCGCTTCCGGGCGATCGCCCAGGCCATTGCCGGCCCTGGGTCGGTGGCGTGGGACGCCGAGGACGTCGCGGCTTCCCACCTGCAGCGCCATGTGCTGCACACGTTCCAAGATGGGATTGCCGGCGGCACCGATGAGATCCAACGCAACATCATCGGCGACCGCGTGCTCGGTCTTCCGAGGGAGCCGGCAATCGACAAGGACCTCCCGTTCAGGGACCTGCGGGTAGGCACCCAACGCTGAGGCGCCCACCCGACGACTTGTGGAACAACTGCTCGACGTTTTGTTGATTACCTGATCGACAAAGTGTGGAGTAGCCGGGTATGGTCACGGCGTGGACACCGATCTGATACCGAGACGGGCGCTCGCAACGGCGGCTGAGTCACTGTCCGAGTTCCGTGCTGTCGTCATTCAGGGGGCCCGCCAGGTCGGTAAATCGACGCTCGCCGAACTGCTGGCTCAACGCCGGGACGGAGCGGTTGTCACGCTCGACCGCGAGGAGGATCTCGCGGTCGCACGGGACGACCCTTCGCTGTTCCTCGCTGGCCTCGGCACGCCCGCCTTCATCGACGAAGTACAGCGGGCCGGCGATCCCCTCGTGCTCGCCATCAAGCAGCGACTCGATCAGTCGCGAGCTCCCGGCCAATTCGTGCTCACCGGATCGACCAACTTCCTGACCTCGCTGACCATCTCCGAGAGTCTTGCCGGACGCATCGACCTGATCACCCTGTGGCCGCTCTCGATGGGCGAGCTCACCGGCGGCAACGATGACTTCATCGACCGTGGCTTCAATGGAGTGCAGGGTCTGATCCACCATCGGGGCACCACCCCGAGCCGGGCGGACTACCTCGAACTGATCTGTCGAGGCGGATACCCGGAACCGCAGCGACTCAGCGACCGCGCCCGACGGCGCTGGTTCGAGCGGTACCTCGAGACCGTGCTGCGCCGCGAGGTCGAATCGGCCGCCGACCTTCGCCGATTCGACGCACTGCTCGACATGGCGAGATTGCTCATGGCGACGACCGGCGACGAACTCATCGTCTCGCGACTCGCCGATCGCCTCGGCATCGATCGCGCCACAGCCGAGGCGTACGAACCCTGGATCGAGACGACATTTCTCGTCCACCGACTGCCATCCTGGAGCCGCAAGGTCGCCTCGAAGATCGTCCGCCGACCCAAGCTCCACGTCTGCGACACGGGCCTCGCCGCCGCCATCGTCGGCAAGGGCGCCGATGCTCTCGCCCGTCTCGACGACCCCTCCGTCGGGCCCCTCGTCGAGTCGTTCGTGATCGCCGAGATTGCCAAGCAACTCACCTGGTCCGAAACGTCCGCCCGACTCCATCATCTCCGCGATCGGGACGGACTCGAAGTCGACGCCATCGTCGAGGCCTCGGGCGGCCGAGTTCTCGCGATCGAAGTAAAGGCGTCCACCGTGCCTCGAGTCCACGACGCGAGACATCTGGCCTCGCTGCGCGACAAACTCGACCGAGTCGGCGACGACTTCGTCGCCGGCATCGTCTTTCATACCGGCGACCGAAGAGTGTCGCTCGGGGATCGACTCGTTGGACTTCCGATCGCTGACCTCTGGACCTGACCCGGCGCCCAATGCTCCCTTCCCTCGTCCTCGCCGTGGCACGGGCACCACGGGCTAAACTGCACGAGTTCGCGGGTGTAGCTCAATGGTTAGAGTCCCAGCCTTCCAAGCTGGCTATGCGGGTTCGATTCCCGTCACCCGCTCCAAGAAATGCCCTGGTCAGATGCTATTCAACGTTGACCCCCTATCCTCGCCAAGGGCGGGTCGTGCAAGCAGCGTGCAAATAGTGGCGGACAACGCCGGTCACTGGCCGACCCCGCGGCGCCGGGTCGACGCCGATGTCCTTCACCGTCAACATCCCAAGAGTCGCTCTGCGGCTGCCCGGCCGCCTTGCTTGCCGATCGGCAAGCAAGGCGGTTCGATTCCCCCCAGCTCCACAAGGATTTTGGCACATATGCCCTGCTCAGGGCATATGTGCCTTTCTCGTCCAGGGTGGTGAGGGCGGAAAAGGGCGGCAGACAACGCTCGGGCTGACACAACGCTCGGCTACATTGACACTGCACGGACACTGCCGGTCAGTGGCAGTGACCAGCCGACACTGACGGTACCGCCAACCGGTGCTCGGATGGCTTTGGCGAGTCACGTCTCCATGCGCCCGGGAGCTGATGGACGGCCACCATGCCGTCCTCTGACACTTTGCCGTAGTAGTCGTAGGGCTGGCCCCCGTGTCAGCAGAAGTCGCGCCGTTGTGTGAGACACCACTCTGGATGATGAAGTTCACGGTGCCTTCGTCGCCCGACTTGGCCTCGATGTC
>JBKJJS010000247.1:0-3844 GCA_046597895.1 Ilumatobacteraceae bacterium | reverse complement strand
ACCCGTCTCGACGAGATCCGGGCCCGCCTCAAATGGCGCTACCACCACAACGAAACCGACCACACCGCCGCGGCCGACGAGCAACGCCGAAGAAACGGCGCCGCCTGAGCGCGGCCGACGGTGGCTGATGGGCTTGGAGCCAACCGGCTAACGGAAGGCGTGGGCGGTTTTCGGGTTCATTCTCGCCTTGAAGCGAGTCGACCAGGAGGCCCGCGCCCTGACTCGCTCGGCCACTTCACGGCGCAGTCGCTCGCTCTCGTCGGCGGCCCGGTCGTCGAGGATGTCGGACGCGTACACGGCACGCGTCGCGGCGTTGGCGAGGGACCGCAGTGAGTTGTGGTCGATCCCCGTCAGCTTCCAGGCGCGGTCGGCGTGTTCCATGGGGGTCTCGGTGTCCTTGCGGCCGGCCCCGAGCACTCCGAGGGCGAGTACCGCCTCGCGCCACGCGGTGGTGATCCTGTCAGCGGGGGAGTGACCCCGGCGCCGACGGGTGAGCGCGGCGGACAGGCGTGGCATCGCAACGAACCAGGCCACTGCGAGAAGGACGACGCCGATGAGCAGCAACGGCACGACCGGCAGGCCAGAACCGCCCGATGACGGCGGCGTCGACGACGAGTTCCCCGAGGGTTCGGGGAAAAGAAGGCCGGGATCCCGGTTGTCCGGAACTTGGGTGACGCGGGGAGCGGTCGTGGCGGTCGGATTGTTCGAACCGTTTCCGGCGTCGGTGCCGGTGTCAGCACCAACGCCGGTGTCCTGGGCTGGTGCCAAGCCCGTGTAGTCAGTGGCGCCTGGCGCGCCGCGCCCGGGCGTCGGCTCGAAGGGGACCCACCCGAAGTCGTCGAACCATACTTCGGGCCAGGCGTGGGCGTTGCGGCCGCGGACGACGAATTCCCCGTCCTCGACGACACCGGGGGTGAATCCGATGGCGACCCTGGTGGGTATGCCCAGCGCTCGGCCGAGCGCGGCGAACGTGCCAGCGAACTGTTCGCAGTAGCCGCGCTTTTGGTTGAGGAACGTCTCGATGGCGTCCTCGCTGTGGCCTCTGGGCACGTTCACGTCGTACGTGAAGTTCGTCTGGAAGTAGTCCTGCAACGCGCGGGCGATCTCGTAAGGCGTGGCGGCATCCTGCACGATGTCGGCCGCCGCTTCGCGCAGCGAGTTGGGGAAATCATCCGGCAGTTCGGTGTACTCCGGGCTCGGTGGGAGGGCCGACGAAGCCCCCTGCAGCTCGTCCCTTGTGAAGTTCGCCAACACCGAGGTGACCGAGTAGGTCATTCCGCTACGCAGGTCAGCGTCACCCGCCACTCGCAGGGTGCCGGTCTCCTGGTTGTACACGAAGTCGTCGGTGGTCTCGACGGCGACGGCCTCGTGCGCGGCCGGCACCCAGCCGCCACCCATCTGCTCGATCGTGAAGGTCTGCTCGAGCACCTCGCCGCCGGCGAGTGGCGAGGTGCCGAGCTCCCCTGACGCTTTGGAGAACGTGTTGCTCGACTCCCATTGCGTGCCATCGAACTGCGGCAGGGACGTGAGGTGCCAGTAGGCGGCCTTGTCGGCCGTCACCGTGAAGAGGACGCGGTTCCCGCGGTTCACGAGCCTGGCACGGATGTCCACGATCGGGCTGACGACGTTGACGCTCGAACCGTCGCTCTCGCCGGGATCGATGAGTGCCGGTTCGCCCGCCCCTGGGAGATTGGGCGCGACGGCGTACGCCACACTCACGGTGACGAGGGAGAGAGCAGCGGCGGCGACGGCGATCCGGATGGCGCGGTCGCGGCGCTTGCCGCCGAGCCACGTGTTTCCGAGGTCGCCGTGGGCGTTTCTGAGGAGGGCCACCGACACGCAGGCGGTGAAGAGCCAGGCGACGGAACTCCAGATGCGGCCATCCTTGTTGCCCTCCTCGCCGAGCGCGGCGACGAACGTGAACAGCACGCCGCTCGGGATGACCGCCTCGACACGGCCAAACGCCCGGAACCCGAACGTGTCCGATGTATAGGCGACCACGAAGATGGCGAGGGCGGCACCGAGGAGGAATCCATTGCTCGAGGGCACCGGGGCGATGGCCGAGGGGAATTGTCGCCACGCGTCGCGCAGGTCGAGCCAGCCGAGATTCCACGTCGACCGAGTGGGGATGAAGCCGAACCGCACGGTGGCCTCGTACATGTGGCGGGCGATGAGGCCCCCGGCGACGAGAGCGGCCACGGGCGTGGCGGCGATGAGCGGCACGCGAAACGCTCGAGCCAGCGCCATGATTCCGTGGGTGGCCAGGGCCACGCCGAGTAGCAGCGGAAGGAAGTCCCAGTTCGCGAAGACTCGGGCACAACTCACCGCCGTGACGATGGTGAGCGCGCAGAGCGAGAGTGTCGGGAGTAGACCGATGCGGCTGCGCTGGAGGTTCATCGCGCCACCCCACTGACGGTGCCGTCGACTGCCGAGGTCCCCTGACGGGTCGGGCTGCCCATGAGCCGACGCCATGACGCGGCGAGTGCCGCCGGCGACGTGCCATCGGCCACGAAGATGCCGCGAACTCCGGTGGGGACAGGCGCCTCGCAGACGATCAGAATGCCGGCGTCGGCGCCCGGTGATGCGGCACGGCTGGCGGCCATCGCGGTAGGTGTCGCGAGGCCGGTGGCCACGACGAGAGCGCCCCCGTTGAGCCATCGGCTCACGTCGACGACGGCGTCCTCGAGCGGCCGTCCGACCGATGGCATGACGAGCGCCAACTCTTCGAGATAGGCCTCGACATCGACCGTGTTGCCGGTGCTGCTGGACGACAATGCGGCGCGCACGTGGTAGCCCGCCTCGGCGGCGCTTACGACGAAGCTGGCGGCCGCGCTCACCGCGAGCTCGAATGATGCCGCCGTGTGATGGGCGGGGTCGACATCGAGTACGACACCCAGGCGGCGAACGGCACTGGTGTCCGTCTCCTTCACCTTGAACTCATCGGTGCGGGCCGACTGCTTCCAGTGGATCCGGCGCAGGTCGTCGCCCGGGACGTAGTTTCGGAGCGCGTGGAACTCCTCGCCATGGCGACCGAGAGCCCGTAGGCGCAGATGCTCGGCAAGTGGCCCAACCCCGGCACCCTTCCCGGGAAACGCCAGGCGCTGCCAACTCGGATACACCGTGACCTCCGAGACGCCAGCGGCGCGGACCGTTCTCGACGCGAGGCCGAACGGATCTCGCCGCTCGAGCAGCATAGGGCCGATGTGCAGGCGACCCCGTCGCGTGGTCGGCAACCGATATGCCGCTTTGCTGCCAGTGCCGGGTCGGATGGGGGAGACGCTCAGCGACGCGCCCGGGGTACCCGACACCGGATCGGTGAGTCGCAGAACAGGGGTGGTGCGGCTACCGCTGTTTCGCACGGCGAGTTCAACGCGCGCCGGCTCGTCAACGTGTACCCGGCTGGGCGTGACCCGACGCGCGACGCGCAGTCGGACGCGGCCGAAACGGACGAGAAGGAAGCACACCAGCGCGAGGGCCACGAGACCGGAGCCGACGACATACAGTTCGAGCACTCCGAACAGCCGCCCGAGCACGACGACGCCGATCCCGACCAGGATCAGGAGCCAGCCGTAGCGCGTCACCGCGAAGTCGGCACAGGCACAGAGGCAAGCACCTCACTGATGACGCTCTCGCGGGTGCCGCCAGCCATCGCCGCCTCGTGGCGCACGACGAGTCGGTGCGAGAGCACGGGCGACGCCATGGCCTTGACGTCATCCGGAGTGGCAAAGTCGCGACCGGCGGCCGCGGCCCTCGAGCGGATTCCCCGAGCGAGTTGGAGCGTGGCGCGAGGCGACAAACCGAGCGAGACCGCAGGATGACGTCGGCTCATCTCGGCGATGTCGAT
>JBKJJS010000194.1:0-13407 GCA_046597895.1 Ilumatobacteraceae bacterium | reverse complement strand
CGTCGCGCAAGCCCACGCCGAACCAGCCGATTCCGGCAACCAGCACTGCCAGTACGGCGACGACACCGATGACGATGGGCAAAGCCTGGCCATGATCCGCCCGGCGCGGGTGATCCGCCCGGCGCGGATGATGCGGTCGAGCCATGGCCGACTCCCTCTTCGAGTTGCGACGAACGGTGCTCGCCAAGGAGCACGAAGAGAGGGCGGACTACTCGTCGCCCGAAGCCAAGATGGGAGCGACGGAGGCCACCGTCTGGCCGGCGTCGAGGTTCATCACCCGAACGCCGGTGGCATCGCGGCCCTGCGACGAGATCTCGCGCACCGGCATGCGGATGGTGACCCCGGCGGAGGACACGGCGACGATCTCGTCCTCCAGCCCGACCATGAACGCCGCGATGACCTTGCCTTTGCGGCCCGTGAGCCGGATGCCCATGACACCCTGGCCTCCGCGGCCCTGCGAATTGAACCGGTCGAGTTGTGTGCGCTTGCCATACCCCGCATCGGTGACGAGGAGGATGGCCGTGTCGTCCTTGGCGAGGTCGCACGACACCACCTCGTCGCCGGCCCGCAACTTCATGCCCCGCACGCCAGCCGCCGCCCGACCCATGGGCCGCACCTCGTCCTCACTGAACCGGATGGTCATGCCAGTGCGACTCACCATGAAGATGTCGCTCGTGCCATCGGTGACGATGACCCGCACGAGTTCGTCGTTGTCACGCAGGTTCAACGCGATCAAGCCGTCACGGCGCGACGAGTCGTACTCGTCGAACTTCGTCTTCTTCACCTGGCCCGCCTTCGTGATGAAGAACAGGTAGCGCTCGCCCGGGAACTCCCTCGTGTCGATGATGGCCTGGATCGTCTCGCTGGCCTGGAGGGGAAGCAGGTTCACGATCGGCATGCCCTTGGCCTGACGCTCGCGCTCGGGGATGTCCATGGCCCGGAGCCGGTACACCTTGCCGCGGTTGGAGAACAGCAGGAGGTGGGCATGAGCCGTGGTGAAGATCACATGACTCACGAGATCCTCGGCCTTCAGCTTGGCGCCCGCCACACCCCGGCCCCCGCGGCTCTGCGTCTTGAACGAGCCGGCCTCGACGGTCTTGGCGTACCCGGCCTGCGTCATGACCACGACGAGTTCCTTGTCGTCCACGAGATCCTCGATGGACATTTCGCCGGTGTCCAGCATGATCTGGCAGCGGCGGGGCCCTGCGAACTCGGCGCGGATCGTGCTGAGATCCGTCTTGATCACCCCGCGGAGGATCGCCTCGTCGCCCAGGATCGCCTCGTACCCACCGATGTCGACACCCAGAGCGTCGATGAACTTCTGAATGTCGAGGCGGGCCAAGCGGGTGAGCCGGCCGAGCGTCATGTCCAAGATGTGCTCGGCTTGGAGCTCGCTGAACTCGAACGGCGCAGCCTGCAGGCGGGCCCGGGCATCGGGCTTGTCCTCTGACGCCCGAATGGCGGCGATGACCTCATCGATCACATTGAGGGCCTTCATCAGGCCCTCTTGGATGTGCAGGTCGTGCTGGGCCTTCTCCAGGCGGAAGCGGGTGCGCCGGGTGATGACCTCCACCTGGTGGTCGACATAGCCCCGCAGCAGATGCAAAAGGTTCATGAGCCGCGGCACGCCGTCGTCGAGGGCCACCATGTTGACGCCGAAGCTCGTCTGCAACTGGGTGAGGCGGAACAGGTTGTTGAGGACCACGTTGGCGTTGGCGTCGCGCTTGAGCGTGATGATGAGGTTGGTCTTGCCGCCGGCCGACGCGTCGTTGGCATCGGCGATGCCGTCGAGGTCGCCGGCATCCACCAACTCCTGGATGCGCGAGAGCACCGCAGAGCCACTCACCTGATACGGCATCTCGGTGACAATGATCTGGTAGCCCCCGCGCTTGCCTTCCTCGATGGTGGCCTTGGCCCGCATCTTCACGCTGCCGCGCCCGGTGCGGTATGCCTCCATGATCCCGGCGCGACCCATGATGAAGCCGCCACTCGGGAAGTCCGGTCCCTTCACGAACTGCATGAGGTCGTCGGGCGACGCGTCGGGATGGTCGATGAGATGCAACGTCGCGTCGATGACCTCGCCGAGGTTGTGCGGCGGAATGTTGGTGGCCATGCCCACCGCGATTCCTTGACTGCCGTTGACGAGCAGGTTCGGGAATCGAGCGGGAAGCACCGACGGCTCGGTGAACTCACCAGAGTAGTTCGATACGAAGTCGACGGTGTTCTCGTTGATGTCGGCGAGCAGTTGCATGGCCAACGGGTGCAGCTTGCACTCCGTGTAACGCGAGGCGGCCGGACCGAAATCTGGGCTTCCGTAGTTGCCGTGGAAGTCGATGAGTGGGTGGCGCAGCGAGAACGGCTGAGCCATACGAACGAGCGCGTCGTAGATGGCGCCCTCGCCGTGCGGGTGGTACTTCGCCATGGTGTCACCCGTGACGCGGGCGGACTTCACGAAGCTGCGGTTCGGTCGAAAGCCCTGATCCTCCATGTCCCAGATGATCCGACGGTGGACAGGCTTCAGACCATCGCGCACATCCGGCAACGCCCGCGCGGTGATGACCGACATCGCATAATCGAGGAACGAGCGCTCCATCTCCTCGTTGATTTCGATGGGCGCCACGCCTGAGGGCATTTCGGGAGGCATCCCGCGAGAGTCAGCGTCCTCGTCGAAGTCGGGGCTCTCGTCGTGCGGATCGTCAGGGGTCGGGGTGGTGTCGTCATCGCTCATGTTCGGTGTCAGTCCTCGTGGTGGGTCGCTCCTCAGATGTCGAGGAAGCGAACGTCCTTGGCGTTGCGTTGGATGAAGTTCTTCCGGCTCTCGACGTCGTCACCCATGAGCACGCTCATGACTTCGTCGGCCAACGCGGCTTCCTCCACGGTGACCTGGAGCAGCGTGCGGCGACCAGCGTCCATCGTCGTGTCCTTCAACTCCTCCCAGTTCATCTCGCCGAGCCCCTTGAGCCGGCTGAAGTCCTTCTTGTGAGCGGGTCGCTCCTCGAGGAACCGGGCCTTCGCAGCGTCGTCCTTCAGGTACACCTTCTCCTTACCGATCTCGGTGGAGAACAGCGGCGGTTGGGCGATGTACACGAAGCCATGCTCGACGAGTGGCTTCATCTGGCGGAAGAAGAACGTAAGGAGCAGCGTGCGGATGTGGCTACCGTCGACATCGGCGTCGGCGAGCGCGATGACCTTGTGATACCGCACCTTGGCGGCGTCGAACTCCTCGCCCACTCCTCCGCCGATGGCGGCGATGAGTGCCTGGATCTCGGTGTTCTTCAGCATCTTGTCGAGCCGGGCCCGCTCGACGTTCAGGATCTTGCCCCGGATGGGCAGCAGCGCCTGAGTGCGCGGGTCGCGGGCGTTGAGTGCCGTACCGCCGGCGGAATCACCCTCGACGATGAACAGTTCCGCCTCTTCGGCGTTTTTGGTGGTGCAGTCCTTCAACTTGTCCGGCATCCCTGCCCCACCGAGCGCCGTCTTGCGGCGGATGGCGTTGCGGGCGTTCTTGGCGGCGAGGCGCGCCTGTGCGGCGGAAATGCCCTTCTTGACGATGCGGTTGGCCTCCGCCGGGTTCTCCTCGAACCACTCGACGAGTTTCTCGTTGACCACCTTCTGCACGAACGAACGCATCGGGACGTTGCCCAGTTTGGCCTTCGTCTGGCCTTCGAACTGAGGATCGCGGAGCTTCACGGAGATGATGGCCGTGAGACCCTCGCGGATATCTTCCCCGAGGAGGTTCTCGTCCTTCTCCTTGAGCAGCGGTGTCTTGCCGGAGCGGGCGTACTTGTTGACGACCGATGTGAGCGCCGTGCGGAAGCCCTCGACGTGCATGCCACCTTCGATGGTGGAGATGCCGTTGGCGTAGCCGTGAACGCCCTCGTAGTACCCGGTGTTCCACTGCATGGCGATATCACAAATCTGACCGTCGTCGTCGGCCGACTCGAAGTGCGCCACCTTCGCGAAGAGCGCCTCCTTCGAGATGTTCAGGTGCTTCACGAAGTCGACGATGCCGCCCTTGTAGAGATACGTGATCTCCTGCTCGCGCTCCGGGCGCTCGTCGCGGAAGACGATCTCGAGGCTGCGGTTGAGGAACGCCATGGTCTGCAGGCGCTCTACGACGGTTCGGGCGTGGAACTCGGTGCCCTCGGCGGCGAACACCGTGGGGTCCGGCCAGAACTCGACGATGGTGCCGGTGACCCGAGGACCGGCCGGCGTCGACCCGATGGCGGCGAGTTTGCCCTGCGGACGCCCACCCTTGGCGTACTCCTGGTAGTAGCGGGTGCCGCCCTTGTCGACCGTGATGAGGAGACGCTCGGAGAGGGCGTTGACCACGGAGACGCCGACGCCGTGAAGACCACCAGAGACCTTGTAGCCGCCACCGCCGAACTTGCCGCCAGCGTGCAACACGGTGAGCACGACCTCGACGGCACTCTTGCCCTTGTGGGGGCCACTCGGATAGGCGTCGACAGGGACACCACGGCCGTTGTCCTCAACCCGGCACGACCCTTCCGGCGTGAGCGTGACCACGATCCGGGTACAAAAACCGGCCATCGCCTCGTCGACCGAGTTGTCCACCACTTCCCAGATGAGGTGATGGAGACCGGCGAGACCGGTGGACCCGATGTACATGCCAGGCCGTTTCCGGACCGGATCCAGTCCCTCGAGGACCTGGATGGACTTGGCGTCGTACTCCACCGTGGGAGTGGTGTTCCCCACCAGCGACGCGGGCAGGGTGGGACTAGGACTACTGCTCACGAACGACGTCTCCTCAGGATCGGTGTCGGTGGTCTGCGGGCTGGTATCAGGGAGGCGTGGCGCCCGGGGCCGCCGAGTGCCAGCGGAGCCCCGGATCAGCGATCCTCGACAGCCGTCAGTCTATCTGGGGGGTGTCGCAGAGATACGGATGGATCGGCCACGATTCGGTCCTGAATCCGTTTCTCGAACCAGTTTTTCCGAAAGTTTGACACTCGGGTGCGGAAGAACGGGTTTCGGGCACCGTGGGCCTTCAGCGGCGACGCACCCGAAGGTCGATGGCATCCACCCCTGGTCCGGCGATTGCCTTGATGCGAGCGAGCAGATCGACCTCGAGGAACCGCAGTTGGGTCGCCCACCCCGGCTCATCCACTTCCACCACGAGGCGGCCCTCGGAAAGCTTTACCGGCCGGGCGTGAGCGGCGACCTGAGCACCGACGGCATCCTCCCAACGGGCAAACACTCCGCCCACCGTGCGACTCGACGTTGGCAATGCCCGGGGACCAGTGGGGGGCTGCAACGCCGCCAGCACCTCGTCCAGTGCTCGAGAGAGTGGCCTCATCTCGTTTGGGATCCGGTCCGAGCGCGTCACGCTGGATCGTCTACCACGCCGCCGGCACGGATACGTAGCACCCGGTCCGGATGAGCGGCATCAGGAAGGGCCGATGCCGTGGTCAGGATCACCTGGCCAGCCGGCAGATGGCCGAGGAGGGCCTGGGCTCGGCCGGCATCCAACTCCGACAACACATCGTCGAGCACGAGGATGGGCGCTGAGCCCACCCGTTCCGCCACGAGTCGGTGCACGGCCAATCGCATGGCCAATGCCATGGTTCGCTGCTCACCCTGCGATGCGTGCGTCCGCGCCGGTAGCCCGTTGATGGACAGTACGAGGTCATCGCGGTGGGGACCGATCACGCTGATCTGGCGACGGATGTCGTCGGAACGTCCGGCCACCAACGCGGACGCCAACCCCCCGCCTCGTCGCCACTCCGGGTCATAGGTCAGGCCGACCGGAGTCGGCGTAGGAGCGAGCGCGTCGTATGACGTCCGCAGACCGCACGAAAGACTCGCCACGAGATCGGCCCTCGCCGTTCCCAACTCGTCGCCGACCTCGGCCAACTTGGCGTCCCACACATCAAGCGTGACAGCGATCTCAGGGGTGAGTCGCCCCCCCGCCTGCTTCAGCAACGTGTTGCGCTGCTTGAGAATTCGCTCGAGATCCCGCCGAAGCGCGTCGTATTTCACCGCCATCGCCACGAGGGCGTCGTCGAGATAGCGCCGGCGCTCCCCTGGGCCCGCCTTCACGAGCGCCAAGTCGTCTGGCGAGAACACGCTCACTCTCAACACACCGAGGAGATCGCGAGCCCGAAGGAGTCGCTGGCGGTTGACGAAGATGCGATTACGTCCCGACCGGTTGATCTCAGCCTCGATGAGGAGGCGGCGCCCTTCCTCATGTTGCACTTCCGCTCGGATGACCGCCTGCTCAGCGCCGACGCGCACGAGGGCGTCGGGGGTGACACCACGGAAGCTCTCGAGAGTCGCCAGAAACCCCAACGCCTCGGCGAGGTTCGTCTTACCTTGGCCGTTGTCGCCCACCACCGCGGTGACGCCTGGCGTGAGATCGAAGTTCGCTTCGGAATAGTTGCGGAAGTCGCGCAGCTCAAGCCGCTGGACGATCACGGCAGTGCCGCTTACGGCACGCGAACCGGCATCAGCAGGTAGAGGTAGTCGTCCCTGCCAACCCCGCGCAGCACGGCGGGCTTCAACGAGTCCAGCGTCGACAACGTGACCTCGTCCCCCGAACAGGCTTCCACTCCGCTGGACAGATACTCGGCGTTGAAAGCCACGGTCATCTCCGTCCCGCTGTAGGTGGCATCGATCTCCTCAGCCGCCGTACCGACGTCTTGTGTGATCGCCGTGAGCCGAAGACCGTCAGCGCTCATCGCCAACCTCAACGGGGTGGCATCGCGCGCCAGCAACTTCACGCGCTTGATGGCATCCAAGAGCGCCTCCTTCGAGACGGTCAGGGTATTGGGATGCGAACTGGGGATGAGTTGGCGGTAGTTCGGGAACTCGCCCTCGATAAGTCTCGTCGTGATGCGGGTGGAGCCCACCTCGAACGTGGCGTCGCGCTCGCCGAGCCGCAACGTCAATTCCCCTGTGTTACCCGCCACTCGACCCAACTCATGAAGTGCCCTCGACGGTACGAGGACCTTCTGGTCTACCCCGAGGACGGTCTGCCCGGTGAGGTCTCTCACGGCCAACCGGTACGAGTCGGTCGCGACGAGCCGTAGTCCGTCGGCCTCAGCGGCCAGGAGGACACCAGTGAGGATCGGGCGGGCGTCGTCGGTGCTGGCGGCTCGCACGACCTGTCGCAATGCTTCGGCGAGTTCGCCGGCGGGCAGCGTGACGGCACTCGCGGATGGAGCAGAAAGCCGCGGATAGTCGTCGAGCGCCATCGGTCTCACGGCGAACCGCGAACGGCCAGCCGTGATCTCGACGGACTCACCCTCAGCCGACACCTCGACTTTGGGATCTCCGAGCGAGCGCACGATGTCCGTGGCGAGCCGCGCCGGCAGCACGCAGCCCCCATCGCGTTGACCATCCACTACAAGGTCCTGTTGGATCGTGAGTTCGAGGTCGGTACCCGTGACCGTCAGTCGACTTCCCACCACTTCGAGGCGAACGCCTGAGAGCACCGGGAGCGCCCCTGCGCCTCGCCCGGTGGCGGCTCTGCTGGCCGCACCGAGGGCCTCGGCCAATACGTCACGTTCGCATCGGAACTTCACCGTTGCTTCTCCTGCTGTCCGGGTGATGAATCAAAGTAATAATGGTAATAAGGGCTGTGGATTGTGGATACAGGTGCATCATCCCTGGTCCGGGGTGGTCTCGAGGTGTGCACTGCCGTACACAGATTCCCACAGGTGATCACCAACGGGGGTGACCGTGGTGGACAACGTGGGGTTGTCCCCTGCTGTGACTGATGCTGTCCCCCGGTTGTCCCCGGGAAGCCAGGCCGATTGTGGCTGGTCACGCCGTCTTCAAACGTTGCCGGAGATCGTGCACCTGGTCGTAGATCTGCTTGCGCTCGGCCATGAGGCGCTGAATCTTCTCGACGGCGTGGATGACCGTGGTGTGGTCGCGGCCACCGAAGATGCGGGCGATCGCGGGATAGCTGAGGTCTGTCAGTTCACGGAAGACGTACATCGCCACTTGGCGGGCCGTGACGAGTTCGCGCTGGCGACTCTTGCCCCGAAGGGACTCCACACTGAGGCCGAAGTACGAGCTGATTTCGGTGAGCATCTCGTCGGGTGTGCGCTGGCGCGTGTGCGCCCCGGTGAGGAGGTCGGCGAGGAGTTGGTTGGCGAGTGGCACCGTCACCGGAATGCGATTGAGGCTGGCGTAGGCCGTGACGCGGATGAGTGCACCTTCGAGCTCGCGGATGTTCGTGGTGATGTTGGCGGCGATGAACTCGAGGACGTCGGCGGGCAATGGCGTCATGTCCCGCTCGGACTTGTTGCGCAGGATGGCGAGCCTGGTCTCCAGGTCTGGCGGCTGGATGTCGGTGATGAGACCCCACTTGAACCGGCCCCGCAGGCGCTCCTCCAGTGTGGGGATGTTGTCGGGCATGCGGTCGCTGGAGATCACGATCTGCTTGTTGGCACCGTGGAGCGAGTTGAACGTGTGGAAGAACTCCTCCTGGAGGCCCTCCTTGCCCTCGATGAACTGGATGTCGTCGACGAGCAGGACGTCGATGTCGCGGTAGCGGCGTTTGAACATGGCGGTGGACGTGGTGCGGATGGCGTCGACGTACTCGTTCAGAAATGTCTCGGTGGAGACGTAGCGCACGACGTAGTGGGCGTAGTTCTGGTTGACGTAGTGACCGATGGCGTGGAGGAGGTGGGTCTTGCCAAGGCCAGCGGCGCCGTAGATGAACAGGGGGTTGTATGAGCGGGCTGGCGTTTCAGCGACTCGGAGTGCGGCCGCCAGCGAGAACTGATTGGACTGCCCCTTCACGAACGTCTCGAACGTGTAGCGGGGGTTCAATCCCCCCGCTGACACGGCCGGCTCGACAGGCGCGACAGGCGCCGGCGCGGTGTCGAACCGGGTGGTGACGACGGTCGAACCGTTCCGGGTCGCCCACTGCTCGTTATCAGGGGCTGATTCGGTGTCGACGTCCACCAGCAGTTGGCGGTTCGTCACCCCGATGTCATCGAGCGCGTCGCGCACCAAGGGCAGGTAGCGGTGCAGGATTCGCTCCCGCACGACGGTGTTGGGCACACCGATGCGCATGTATCCACCATCCGCGGGCAGCGCTCTGACATCCTGGAAGGTGGAGAACCAGACCGCGTCCGAAACCTGGGCGCGGAGAATCTGTGACACCGCCGTCCACATCACCTCGTGGTCGCTCACCGGCGCCCCCTTGATCTGTACCCAAGAACCGTCCACAGGACCGTCCACAGCCTGTGGACGACCCGCTGGGAGTGAATCCAGCGGGGGAGTGCACCGTACCACCACTTCGTCGAGCACTGATCAGCCGCCATCACAAGTGGCGTAGTTGCCGCGCGCCCTCCGACACCCCTAGCCTTATGCGGTTGGTGTGACCGTCCTTGGACGGTCGCGCCCGTATGCACGCTGTTTCACCAACGGGACGTGCTCGATCGAGATGAGGAGGCATGGGTGAAGCGCACCTTCCAACCCAACACACGTCGCCGGGCCAAGAAGCACGGTTTCCGGCACCGGATGAGCACCCGAGCGGGTCGGGCCATCCTGAAGAACCGCCGGGCCAAGGGTCGCCACCGGTTGTCGGCGTAAGCGCCCCCTTCAGCGGCCGTGGCGATTTCCAGCGACTTCGCGCCGAGGGTCGTCGATACGGCTCCGGCGTCACGTGGTGCGTTCACCGCGCCGACGCGTCAAGAGTTCCACCACGCGTGGCGTTCGCAATTGGGCGTCACGTGGGACCCGCGGTCGTCCGTAACCGCATCCGTCGGCGTTTGCGGGCCATCCTCCGCGAGGTGGCGCTCGCCCCGGGGGACTACCTCTTCGGAGTGTCCGCCGACGCTCGCTCAGTCCCGTTCGACCAACTCCAGCGCATGGTGATCGCAGTGCTGGCGCGTTTCGGGAGTGGGTCGGGACGTTGATACGCCGTTCCATGATCCGGTGTGTTCACTGGTACCAGAAGGCCCGCGAAGGGCGTCCGTCGCCCTGTCGCTTCACCCCCTCGTGTTCCACGTACGCCATCGATGCCCTCGAAGAGCACGGTGCCGTCCGAGGATCATTCCTGACCCTTCGTCGTCTGGTCCGGTGTCGCCCGTTCGGCCCGTCCGGGTATGACCCCGTCCCCGAGAAGAGGTAGCCGGTGTACGCCGCCACGTTCGATTTCCTCGCCGAGATTTTCGCCTGGCCCCTGACCCAGTTCTATGAACTGACTGGTAGCTATGGGCTCTCGATCATGCTCATCACTGTGGTTGTGATGGCGGTGACCACACCCCTGACCATGAAGAGCACCAAGGGCATGCTGGAAATGCAGCGCCTTCAGCCGGAGCTGAAACGACTCCAGCAGCAGCATCGTGGTGATCGCCAGGCGCTGAACGCGGAGATGATGAAGCTCTACCAGGAGCACAAGGTCAATCCCCTGGCGAGTTGCTTTCCACTCCTGTTGCAGATGCCGGTGTTCTTCGGGATGTTCACCCTCTTGCGGGGTCTGACCCAGAACCTGGATCCCGACGGCACGTTTGCTCCAAGAATTGTTGACTCTTCATCAACGTTGTTTAAAGATCTCGACAAGTCGACCGAGATGCTCTCCTGGTGGCTCGATCTCGCGGTGTCGCCGGCGAACATGCTGAAGGAGAACACCGCTCGAGGCGTGCTCTACATCTTCATCGTGGTGCTCCTCGCCGTTGGATACTGGGTGCAGCAACGGATGATCTCCAACCGGTCGGTCTCCCCCACGATGTCGGCCTCGCAGGCCAAGATCATGCAATACCTGCCGGTGGCCTTTGCCGGGTTCCAGGTGTTCTTCCCGCTCGGGATGGTCCTGTACTACATCTTTCAGACAGTCCTGCGGATCGGGCAGCAGTACTACATCACCCGTCGCTTCTACCGTGGTGCCACGTCGCTCGGTTCCCAGGCACAAGCGGCGGGCGCCGAGGCGCGGGAGTTGTCACAAGCTGACAAGACTGCGAAGTCCGGTGGTGTGGCCAAGCCCGGTAACTCCGGCAAGCCTGGTGGTTCCGGCAAGCCTGGTGGTTCCGGCAAGCCCGGTGGCTCGGCCAAGCCTGGGACCAACCGGCCGCCGGCGAAGGGCGCCACCCCGGCGAAGGGCCGTCCGACGCCGTCAGGGCAAGCGCCACGCCCTCAGACTCCGCCAAAATCCTCAGGCAAGGCGCCGAGCACGCCGCCGCGCCCCGTGAAGCCGGTAAAACCGGTGAAGCCGCAAAAGCCACCGCCGCCACCATTGGCGTGACGGTCACCGATCGCAACAGACAGGACAGGACATGGAGTGGGTTGAGACGACGGGAAAGACTGTCGAAGAAGCCAAGGGCCTCGCGTTGGATCGACTTGGCGTCCACGAGGGAGATGCCGAATTCGAGGTGCTTGAGGAGCCGCGGCCCGGCTTGTTCGGCCGAGTTCGCGGGGAGGCACGTGTGCGGGCAAGGGTCATGCCCACGACGCCTCGTCCGAAGGTGGAGCGGCGTGATCGACGTAAGAAGGAGACCAAGCCGGAAGCCCCGGGAGACACCAAGCCGGAAGCACCGGCACGTAAGAAATCGGAGCGTCAGGTGAGCGATTCCACATCAACAGCATCGGGTTCTGCTGAGTCCAGCGGATCTGCGTTAGTTTCGTCTGGCACTGCGCCCGAACGGGCGGCGATGCCCCGACCCACGGCGGCGGATGTGGCCGTTGAGGCCGAGAAGTTCGTCGCTGGCCTCCTCGCTGCCCTCGGCGTGGAGGGCACGAGTACCGTGGATCGTGATGGTGACGAACTCGAGGTGCGCGTGGAGGGCCTGGACTTGGGTGTGCTCATCGGGCCACGAGGCACGACGCTTCTGGCCGTCCAGGATCTGGTGCGGGTGGCCAGTCAGCGCCGAATCGGCGATCACGACACCCGGCTCCGGTTGGACATCAATGGCTATCGCGAGAAGCGTCGGGAGGCGCTGGCCCGCTTCGCGTTGGCGCAAGCAGACGAGGTAGTGGCGTCGGGTGAAGCCCGATCGTTGGAGGCCATGCCGTCGGCCGACCGCAAGGTGATCCATGACGCCCTCAGCGTCCGCACCGATGTGTCGACTCGCTCGGAGGGTGAGGATCCTGCGCGCCGTGTCGTGATCGTTCCCTCGGGTTCGCCGGACTGAAGAGGGCGACGCCTCATCCGGTGGTGACCCTCGAGACTGTTCTGGCCGAGGCGCAGCGCATCGGCCTTATTGGGCCCGGATCACTCCTCGCCGCCATCGAGCAGGGAGATCGGTTCGCCGCGTCTGTTCCCGTCTCTGCGAGTGGTGTCGTGGACATCGGTTCCGGTGGTGGGCTCCCAGGGCTCGTGATCAGGGCCAGGCGGCCGGACGTATCGCTGGTGCTCGTGGATCGACGTCAGCGCGCCTGTGACTTCCTTCGTCGTTCAGTGGAAGCGCTTGGGTGGGCTTCGACGGTACAAGTGGTGGAAGCGGACGTGGCCAGCGTGAGCGGCGTGAACGGTGGGCTCGGGCAGTGCGACGTGGTCACCGCCCGGGGGTTCGGTCCTCCGGGTTTGGTCGCTGAGTTGGCGCTGCCCTTGCTTCGTCCCGGAGGATTGCTGATCGTCAGCGCCGTTGGTGCGGGGGAGTCATGGCCGACAGATGGTGTGGCGTTGTTCGGTGCACAGGTGCTGAGCAGGGAGAACGGCCTGGTGTTAGTGGAGGCGGGACTCTGCCCGCCCCATTTTCCTCGGTCGCGCCGGTCGCCTCTGATGTTCTGAGAGGCACCAAAGGAGTCCAGGTCTTACCCATGTTTCACGTGGAACATGCGGCAGCGCTTGGAGCGCACAGACGCCCCCGATATCCTGCCGAGCGGAACCTCCGCACGGCGGACCAGAGCACCATCACCTGGAGAAATCGGAGCGCGAGTGTCGATGACCACCGGACTCGCTGAGGCCGGTCCCCCGCCGGGACCGCGACCGTTGCCACGGGTGCTTGCCGTGGCGAACCAGAAGGGTGGCGTCGGTAAGACCACCACCGCGGTGAATCTCGGTGCGTGTCTGGCGGAAAGGGGATACCAAACCCTCGTGATTGACCTGGACCCGCAGGGGAATGCGTCAACGGGTCTTGGGATCGACACCCGCGCGCTGACTCGGTCGATGTACGACGTGATTATGCACGAAGTGCCGCTCGAGGACTGCGTGGTACCGACAGCAGTGAAGCACCTCTTCGTGGCGCCCTCCAGCCTCGACTTGGCAGGGGCCGAGATTGAGTTGGTGCCGGCGTTCAGCCGAGAGTTGCGGCTCCGTCGGGCGATCGAGGGGGTACTGGACCAGTACGACTTCGTGCTCATCGATTGTCCGCCGTCTCTTGGCCTGCTCACCGTGAACGGACTGGCAGCCGCCGCCGAAGTACTGGTCCAGTACCCCCTCGATCGCCCGACGGAGCCGCAACTCTCGGCTGAACGCCGGCACCAACTCAATCT
>JBKJJS010000455.1:0-3662 GCA_046597895.1 Ilumatobacteraceae bacterium | reverse complement strand
ATGACGCCGCCATGACGGCCAATCCTTGAACGACGCCCGGCTCAACGAAGCCTCGCACGAGGCGCTGAGATCGCCTCCGACGCCGATGACGAACTGACGCGCCGTGTCGCGCGCGTCACCTACCGCTGGCTACGAAGACGCGACCGATGCGCCTGATGGAGACTGGAGCGGGGCGTTGGGGCGTTGTCTTAGCGTCGGTGGTTCTGATCGGTTGACTCTTGAAGCGCCTGCCGCCTGCTGGTCGGGTTGGTTTTAGAACGAAGCGTCAGCCGGTCGGAACCCGTGTCGCGGTGTGACTCGAAAGAGGCTTTCACCAATCTCATCAGGAGTGTCCGCCGCGGCGACCCAACCCGTAGAAGCTTGGAGGAATCATGTCTGTCACGATTGGGATCGACCCGCACAAGTCGTCCCACACAGCGGTCGCGGTTGACCGCGACGAACACCAGATCGCGCGGCTCACCATCGCCGCCGACCGTCACCAGACCGACCGGTTGTTGGCTTGGGCTGAACCGCTCGATGTCGATCGGGTGTGGGCCATCGAATCGGCTGCCGGACTCGGTCAGCTCCTTGCTCAACAGTTGATCGCAGCGGGCGAACACGTCGTTGATGTCCCGCCGACATTGACTGCCCGTGTGCGACTGTTGGGCTCGTCGAAGGGATCGAAGAACGATCCCAACGACGCGTTCGCGACCGCGATCGCAGGGCTCCGCCATTGCGGGCTGCGCACTGTGACACGCGACGGCCACACCGCGATCCTGCGGCTCCTCGCAGATCGTCATCACGACCTCGCCGCGTTGCGGACCCAGTCGGCGTGCCGGCTGCATGTGCTGCTGCGCGAGTTGTCCGCCGGCGGCGCACCGATCCGGATCAGCGCAGTTCAAGGCGAAGATTTCCTGAGTGCTCTTGGGCACCAGAGCGATCTGGTCGCGGTCGAACGGGCGCGCCTGGCCGGTGAGCATCTCGCCGACATCCGTCGCCTCGACGCCGAGCTCACGGCGGTCAAGATCAGGATCCGTGACGCCGTGAATGCGTCCGGGACGGCGTTGACCGAACTCCATGGCGTCGGTCCGGTCGTCGCCGCGATGGTGCTCGGCCATGTCCATGACATCAACCGCTTCCGCACTCGAGCACAGTTCGCGAGCTACAACGGAACCGCGCCGATCGAAGCGTCCAGCGGCAACCACCAACGCCACCGTCTGAACCCGCGTGGCAACCGACAGTTGAACCACGCGATCCACATGATCGCGGTCACCCAAGTCGGCCACGACACACCGGGGCGGGCCTACTACCTGCGCCGTCAAGCCGAAGGCAACACACGCAAAGAAGCCCTCCGAGCCCTCAAGCGCAGGATCTCCGACGCCGTCTGGCGCCAACTCCAGATCGACGTACGCGACGCCGGCTGACAGGTGGGCCCGGGACGACAATCAGGGGCGACTCTGAATCCAGCGCGGCCGGCTGAACCCTGAACACCGGCACTTCGGAGAGGTCAGTTCCCGGACCCGCCACAACGATAATAACCGTTCAACCCGCCGTCGACAGCGGGACCGACCTGCGCGCCCCAACTGCTCCAGAAATTGCCCCTTGACACAAAGAGGCTTCGTTCGGCGGTCGCCGGTGGGTCGTGGGAGGGCGTCGTTCTGGTCCCATGTTCTGTGCGCGGGCCCGTGGCGTCAATCGAGTGGTGGTCGGCGGGCCGGCCAGTTCGAGGCGTTCTCCATCTCGTTGGCCAGCGACAGGAGCGTGTCCTCTCGGTTGGGTGCGGCGACGAGCATGACGGAGAGGGGCAGACCATTGTTGTTGAATCCGACCGGCACGGCCATCGCCGGCTGTCCGGTGTAGTTCCATACTGCCGTGTATGGGTACACACGGGCCATTCCCAAAACGGTGCGCAGTGCGCCCTTGCCTCGCCAGCGACCGATCTCGACTGGCATTGTTCCGGTCACGGGAGTGACCAGGACATCGACATCATCGAAGATCGCGTTGATCCGCCGGGCATGTGCGGCTTGCCGTTTGAGCGCTGAGCGAAGCACTCGGTCGGGGATGATGCGCCCGTAGCGGGCGACACCTCGTGTGCGCCGCTCGAGACGGTCCGGGTGGGGCACAGTCTCGTAGTGCTCTCGGATCCCGCGTGTGAAGAGCACGGGGATGTCGTTGCCGACGTTGCGGTAGTTCGGTGTGCGCTCGATGACGGCGTGGCCGAGCTCGCGCAGCAACGACGCTGCGGCCGTGACGCCACCCCGCACGGCATCGTCGATGATCGGCGGCACGATCGACCGCGGCGGGGTCAGCGACGTCGCGATCCGCAAGCGGGGCGGTGTCGACATCGTCGACTCGACGTAGGAACCGTCGAACGCAGGCGGTCTGTCAGCGTCGCCGGGCGCCCAGCCGGCCGCGATGTCCAGCCAGAGAGCAGTGTCGACAACTCGTCGCGTGAGGCAGCCCGTTCTCGACATGCCGTACCAGTGCTGGCCCTCGGGCATCAAGCTGATCCGTCCGCGTTGGGGCATCAGGCCGACGAGGCCGGTGAACGCGGCCGGTATGCGTATCGAGCCTGCCCCGTCGCTCGCCGAGGCCGCACCGACCAGTCCAGCAGCGACCGCAGCGGCCGAGCCGCCGCTGGATCCTCCCGGCGTTCGGCTCGCGTTCCAGGGGTTGTGTGTGTCGCCCGCGGCATCGCTCTCGGTGAATCCGTAGATCGCGAGCTCGGGCAGATTCGTCACGCCGAGAGCGATCGCGCCGGCGTCGAGGATGCGTTGCACATGAACAGAGTTCGCGATCGCCGGCTGGTCGTAGGCATTCGTCCCGTGACGTGTGACCCGTCCGACGAGATCGAGCTCGTCCTTGAACGCCACCGGTACACCGAGAAGCCGCCCGGTTTCACCGTGAGCAACACGCTCATCTGCGATGGCAGCAGCTCTCGTGGCGTCCTCAGCGAACACTTCGCGGAACGAGTTCAGTCGCCCGTCGATCCGCTCGATCCGTTCCAAGCAGACCTCGACGAGCTCGCGCGATGAGATCTCCCGAGCGCGGACCATTCGAGCCTGTTCTGCGATACCGGCAAACGCGACATCTCCAGCGTCCATAGCCGAACGCTAACGGAACTCGCGCCAGCCGGCCAGATCAGTCACCACATGCGTGACACCGGACCGTTCCGAGACCTCTGGGCGTCGATCGCCCCCATGTCGCCGCGCGCGAACACCACCGGCGGCGCACTCGGCTCATCGATGAGCCCTGACCTCGCCACGATCTTCGTCACGACCGTGGAGGGTCAGCTCTACTCGTCGGGTTCGCGGTGCCTAGCGCGTCGTGAAAGAACCGAAGCCACTCACGGCCGTATTGCCTGCAGCGTCGGTGCTGAAGACGCGATACTGATAGGCGGTTCGACGAGCGAGCCCGCTGATGCCGACCGAGTGGGTCGTGGTCCGGGTCGCATCGAGAGGGGTCGTCCACATCGAGCCATTGCTCGTGTACTCGACCTGGCTGGTCGAGGGCTCGTCGGTGCTCCATCGCTCGGTGACGGTCGTGTTCTTGGCTGATGCGGAGACGGACGAGATCACGGGCTTGCTGGTGTCCGTCGGTGGCGGCGCGCCAGCGGCTGCATCGCGGATGGCGGGCAACAACGCGTAGAGCGCGCCCCCCGGACACTCCGTCGCGGCCCAATC
>JBKJJS010000444.1:0-3069 GCA_046597895.1 Ilumatobacteraceae bacterium | reverse complement strand
AGGGATCGACCCCGCCAGGGTTCGGGTGATCGTCGATACGACGCGCGAACTCGGCCAAGGCCAGACCACAGGGTCACGCGGCACGCTGATGGGAGCGGGGGCCGTCAAGGCGGCGTGCGAGGCCGCGCTCGCCGCGTCGTGCGCGCCCGACGTGGACCACGTCGGCGAGTACCGGGTGGACTGGACGAACAAACTCGGCTCCGTCGAGAACCCCATCATCCACTCCACGTTCGGGTACGCCGCCCAACTCGTCGCCATCGATCGGGAGGTCGGCGAGATCGTCCGGGTGCTGGCGGCCCACGACGTCGGCCGGGCGGTGAACCCACAGTTGTGCGAGGGCCAGATCGAAGGCAGCGTGCACATGGGTCTCGGCTACGCGCTCACGGAGGAGTTCCCGCACGACCCCGAGACCGGGTTCCCCACGCACATGACTCTGCGCAGCCTCGGCATCATCCGCCCGAAGGACATGCCGGCGATCGACGTGATCCTGGTCGAGTCTCCTGAGCCGAATTCGCCGTACGGGATCAAGGGCGTCGGCGAGATCGGACTCGTCCCGACCGCGGGCGCCGTGGCTGCCGCGCTCCACGATCTCGATGGCCAGTGGCGGTCCTCGCTGCCGATGCGACGCGGCGCCCCCGATTGAATTGGTGCGATACGGTCGGGCCATGACCGCACTCAACGACATCGAGGGCATCGGTGAAGCGACAGCCAAGAAGTTCACCGAGGTGGGTATCCGCTCGGTCGAGGCCCTGTTGAAGGCGGGCGCTTCGGCTGCCGGGCGCAAGGACCTTGCCGCCAAGGCCGGAGTGTCGGCGGACAAGTTGCTCACGTGGGTGAACCACGCCGACCTGTTCCGGATCAAGGGCGTCGCGAGTCAGTATTCGGAACTGCTGGAAGCGGCCGGGGTCGACAGCGTCGTCGAACTCGCGAAGCGCAACGGCAAGAGCCTCACCGACGCGATGGTGGCGGCCAACACGAAGGGCGCGCTGCGACTCGTGAAGGCGGTGCCGTCGCTCAAGATGGTGGAGGGCTGGATCGCTCAGGCCAAGGGCATGGCCAGGGCCGTCACGCACTGACGGTCGTGAGTGCCGTCACGGCCGGCCTTGTCTGCGGTCATCACCACCTCTATTCGGCGCTCGCTCGCGGCATGCCGGCGCCGCCCCGTCAGCCCGCTGAGTTCCAGGAGATCCTCGAACAGATCTGGTGGCGGCTCGATGTCGCGCTCGACCTCGACATGGTGAAGTGGTCTGCCATGCTCGGGGCCGCGGAAGCGCTGATGTGTGGGACGACCGGCATCGTCGACCACCACGAGAGCCCGAACGCCATCGAGGGCTCGCTCGACGTGATTGCCGACGCCTGCGCGCAGGTAGGGGTGACGGTCGTGTGCGCGTACGGTGTCACGGACCGCCACGGGCCCGACGGGGCGCGACGAGGGTTGGCCGAGAACGAGCGTTTCCTGCGCGCCGGAGGCCGAGGCCTGGTCGGGGTGCACGCCGCGTTCACCTGTACTGACGCCACGCTGGAGGCGGCGGCCGGGCTGGCGAGCGACCTCGGCGTGGGTGTCCACATCCACGTCGCGGAGGGGCTGGGCGACATCGCCGCGGGAGCAAGGCTCGAATCGCTCGCCACCGACGATTGGTTGAACGTGCACTGCGTCCATTTGGATCGGCCGCTCAAGGGAACGATCGCCCACAACCCCCGCAGCAACATGAACAACGCGGTGGGCTACGCCGCCCCCGCTCGGCGTTTCCCGGGCCAGCGGGTCGTGCTCGGCACGGACGGCATCGGGGCCGACATGTTGGAGGAGGTGCGACTGGCGTACGTGGCCCACCGCGCCGACGACGTCCTCGCCTCACCGGAGACGGCGTGGACCTGGATGGAGAACGGTCACACGCTGGTGCCGGAGGCCAGCGATGATCGGGTCACGTGGAATTACGACCACGCCGACTCGCCGTGGCACGTCGCGTTCACCCCCGGCATCCGGGCCCTTGACGTGGTGTCCGCCAGCGGCGAGGTGCTGCTGCGCGATGGCCGGCCGACGAGGGTGGACATCGACGAGGTGCGGGCCAAGGCCGCTGAACAAGCGTCGCGGCTGTTCGCCCGGCTCTGAGCTCGGCCGCTGTCGCGTCGGTCAGGGTCGCGTCGGTTAGGGATGGATCAACTCGACGTGGCGCCCGGAGGCGGCGGCGAGCAGTTCGAGGTCGTCGCCATCGGCCGTCACGATCTCGTCTCCGTCCGCTGCCAGCAGGACGACTGCGGCGTCGATGACGTCGGCCAGGCCGGCGGCGGCCAGCAGTTGGCCAGCAGCGCGTCCCAACCGCTCGTCCAGAGCGCGCACGTCGATCCCTCCCAGCGCCTGCGAGAGTCGCGCCTGGCGGGGGCCGCCCCGCCAGACCTGCCCGAGCACCCCAGCGTGGGTGAGCGGGAGATCACGCTCCAGCTGAGCGGCCTTGAGGCGCACCCACATCGATCGTTCGTTGCGTTCGAGCGCGATCAGCGCAGCGCTGTCGAGGATGAGGGTCACGCCGACGTCGCCGTACGGGTCGACTGGCGCCGCCGGCCTCGCACGACGACCGCGTTCTCCCGGTCGGTGCGTTGCTGGGCGACGATCTCCTCGGCCGAGATCTCCCCGAACTCCCTTTCGTAATCGGCGACAGCAGCCGCCAGGAGCGAGAGCTTGCGATCTCGCCTGATCTTGTCCTCGAGCGCCGCGCTCACCCAGCCACTCACCGACTCAGCCTGCCCGGTTTCGACCGCCCGCTGACCGGCCTCGACCAGTTCCGGGTCAACGGTCACGGTGAGCCGCTGCTTGTTCCGAGTCATACTCTGATACTAACGAACATATGATGATCCGCATATTGCCCGGACAGTCGGGCTCTGGCACCGGGCCGCCACCCGACTGTCAGCGCCGCCCCACGACGCCAGCAACGGCGTTGTCGAGGCCAGCCTCGAGGAACTCGCCCGCTGGGATCGCCTCGATCGATGGCCCGAGCGGGAAGCGGTCGGGTCCTGGGTAGACGACGATCAACGCGTCGAGTTGGAGGTCACTCAGCGCGCTGCGCATGGAGG
>JBKJJS010000289.1:0-11221 GCA_046597895.1 Ilumatobacteraceae bacterium | reverse complement strand
TGGCTGTGACGGCGGGTGCCGATGGCGCCGAAGTCCTCGTGTGGGCGACCGCCTGAGCCGCTGTTCTGGCGCGCAATCCACAAGGGTGGCCCTGTGGATTGCGCGCCAGAACAGCGGCTCAGGCGGTCGCCCACACGAGGACTTCGGCGCCATCGGCACCCGCCGTCACAGCCAGGGCGCCATCCGCCGTGAGCCGGGCGGCGTCCCCGGTCAACAGGGTGGTGGCTCCATCGAGTTCGAGCGAGCCTGTCGGCACGAATACGTGGACGTGGCGGTCGTCCGGCAGTTCGACGGTCGTGCCCGGCGCCAACCGACCCGCCCAGAGCACGGCGTCTCGCTGATGGATGTGGATCGCGGCATCGTGCCCTCGGCCCGAAGCCACGGGGACGAGCCCGCGACCGGCCAGTTGTTCGTTCACGTCGAGCTGTTCGTAGCCCGGTTTCACGGATGCCGTATCCGGCTGCACCCACATCTGGACGAAGTGGACGTCGGTAGTGGTCGAGGGGTTGATCTCGGAGTGGAAGATGCCGGTGCCCGCGCTCATCCGCTGCGCCAGGCCCGGGTAGATGATTCCGAGGTTGCCTTCGGAGTCCTTATGTTCGAGTTCACCCGAGAGCACCCAGGTCACGATCTCCATGTCTCGGTGGGGATGGGTCGAGAATCCGGAACCAGCTCGGACCCGGTCATCGTTGGACACCAGGAGCAGGCCGTGGCCGACGTTCTTCGGGTCGTAGTGACCGGCGAAGCTGAAACTGTGGCGCGAGTCGAGCCAGTCGATACGCGTCCAGAAGCGGTCGCCGCTGCGCCGTACATCGATGGTGGAAGTCGTCATGGTTCCATCAACCGATCATCGATCGTGTTTATTTCCGAATGGAAGTATCTGAGCTGACGCTCCCGTTCGGATCGCCTCTCGAGGTCCGGTACGGTGCGCGGTGACATCAACACTCTGTGGAGGCGAGATGGACGACAACCAGCGCGGCGCAGAATTGCGGATCGCTCTGAGCATGCGTGGTGGTGTCAGCCTGGCGGTGTGGATCGGCGGCGCCGTGGAGGAACTCGATCGGTTGACCAGGGCGAAAGCCAGCGAGTACGACCCCTGCACCGACATCGGCCCACCCAACACATATGCCGCCCTCTTGTCCCTCGGGGGATACCAGCGAGCGGCGCTCGACGTCATCACTGGGGCGAGTGCCGGCGGCCTCAACGGTGTCGTGCTCGCAGCAAGCCGTGCCTACGGCTTCAAGTTCTCGGCGATGCTGCCCATCTGGGTGCGACTCGCCGACATCGAACTGCTCACCCGAGACCCGGTCACCACGTTCGCAGACCCGGAGACCGGCAAGAAGAGTCGTCGACCCGAGTCGCTCTTGAAGGGTGATGCGTACTTCGAAGCAAGGCTGCGGACCGAACTGCGCCGTCTCGTGAGGGAAGGAACGGAGGGGTACGCCGTCGCCGATCCGTTCGACTTGATCCTGTCGGCCACGCTTGTGAACCCGAAGTACGAGACCACGGATGTCGATCCCTTCTCGCCGCTGCCCGAGGTGCGCCGCAGTGCCAACTTCCACTTCCGGTTCCTCGGGGAACTCGGCGACAACGGCGGTGATTTCCAGGGCCGCGGCGACGCCGTTGGCCCGCTCGTGGACTCAACTGTGGCGTTGCTGGCGAAGGCCGGCCGGTCGACGTCGTCATTCCCTGTGGCGTTCGAACCGGCCAGAGTCGGCGCCGAATCGGCGCGGGTCTTTTCGGATCCGCCTGGTCTCGGCGAACCGGCGCAACGAGTGCTGGACGGCGGCGTGCTCGACAACATCCCGGTGACGAAGGCCATCGAAGCAATCGCCGCCGCACCGAGCACGGGCCTGGCCGATCGTTGGCTGGTCTTCCTCCATCCGAGCCCCGGCGCCAGAGCCGAGCGAGCGGCCACGCAGTCCGCTGTTCGGGCCTCGCCGCAGGCATTCGGCACACTGCTCGTCACCGCGGGCGCGGCTTTCGGACAGGAGTCGCTGCTCGACGATCTCGACGAACTTGAGCGTCACAATGCCGAAGCCGCCCGGCAGCGCAAGCGCCGTGAAGCGTTGCTCAGCCCCGTCGACGCGCCGCACCTCCCCGGGTCGGGGGAGCGCCTCTGCGCGACAAGCGAATCGGCGCTTGCCGGCAGTCAGTTGACGCGGGCTCATGTCGACACGGCCCGAGCGATGGCAGTGGTCTACGGCGACCTGCGAGTTCGGCGGCCGCTCGCCCAGGGACCCGACCGGGCTCAACCGTCGGCCTGGCTGCGTGATGGGCGCCGTCAATTGGCCGTCGACATCGAGCGGTCGTACCTGGCGTTCTATCGAGGTGCCGACGGATTCGGCGATGTGTCGCACTCGCCGCCTGCGCCGCCGTACCCGGACTCTCGGCTCGTGCAGTCCGCCGGTGGTCTCTTGCTGGCGTGCGATCTCGTGGCCGGATGGGTGCGGCGGGCCCAACCAGTGCCGACCGGGAGTTCGGGCAGCGTCGTGGGCTCGATCGCCGTGTTGGAGGGCAACGCTCACCGCGTGAGCGAACTGCGGCGCGTAGTGCAAACGGCCCGAAATTGGTCGGATCAAGCGTGGCTGGTGGCGGCCGCGAACGGGCCGTATACGGACCAGAAGTGGGTGACCAGCACGGCAACACTCGCGACAGATGCGATGCGGTGGGTGCCGATCGCCGAACTGACAAGACTGGCCGCGGCGCACGGCATGGCGTTGCTCGACCCCGAACGACCCGCCGGTCGATCGACCGCCGCGGACTCCTGCACCGTTGGCAGCCCGACCGCCTGCCTCGCCGACCTCGACGAGCGTATGAGGGCGATTGTGCAGGCACGCGTGCGCATCGCCGTGAACGAGCGCGGCGCGCTGGGGGAGTGGGTCTGGCGATGCCTCGTGGACATCGTCGAGCAGACAGCGCCTGCCGCGATGGCGGGGCCGTACCCGGCGGATCGGGTGCTCGCGGTAGGGGCAGTCGTGCCAGATGACGAGACGAGGATCGGCTCTGCCACCGCACTGGGCCAACTCGTGACGATCTTGACCCAGGCGCAGGCATCCAGCATCGAGAGTGACGATGAGGTTCGCTTCGTCCGCGTAACCGGCAACAACGAGACGCCGCTGAGGCAGAACTTTGTCGGATCAGGGGACTTCGGAGTCGATGAGAAGTTGTGCGGAAACGAGTTGGCAAACTTCGCTGCGCTGTTCTCCGCGAAGTGGCGGGCGAACGATTGGATGTGGGGCCGCATCGATGCCGTCAAGAGCATCGTGGATCTCACGGTGCGCCCGGAGCGTCTGCGCTGCTCGGGGCTGCCGACCGAGAGAATGGTCCGGATTGTGCAGTCGGTTGCGGCGGGCGCCGGCATGACCTTGAAGCCGTTCGATGTCGCTGCCTTGGAACACGAGCTCGATGTCATCATGGCGGATCCGACGGGCGTGGGCGGCGACACGTCGCGGACGCGAAGGGTCCTGACCGAGGCGATGCAACGTCGGATCTTCGCCGAGATGTATCCGGTGGTCGCCAAGGTGGGCGAGCGCGCCCACTGGCCGTTCGACGAGGCACCGACGGAGCCGGGCGAGGGGGCCCGCGACGGTGGATCGAGGGTGTCAGCCACGAGTGCGACGACCACGGCGGGCGACTCTGCATGGCCGGTTGACACCGGCGATCTGGACGCAAAAATGAAGGCGTATCGGGTGGGTTCCCAGTCGTTGGCCGACCTCGAATCCCGGCGGCGGACGCAGATCGGGATGCGCTTGGCCATCGTGGGCTACGGCGCGTTCAGGCCCCTACGAGCCGGGCTCATCAGCCGAACCCTGCGTACCGCGATGACGGTATTCAAACCCGTCTACCTGTTCGGTTCGTTTGCCGCCCTGAACCTGGCAAGGGCGATGTTCCTCATCAACATCACCGCCGTCGGGTTCTACGTGGGTCCGTGGCGCTACCGCGGTGTTCCTGGCGCCAGCCACCAAGGCTGGGAGATCCTGACGTGGGAAGTGTTGCCGTGGTCGGGCGGTGAGTGGTGGGCGGCCCCGGTTGCTCCGTCCAGCACCGGTGCCTGGGTCGGCCTGGTCATCGTGTCGTTGCTGTCGGTCGCGAGTCTGCTCCTCTCCCTGCGAACTCGTCGCAAGCGCCGGATCGCTCGAGCCAAACACCTCACCGAACCCGCTGGATTGCTCTGGTACGTGTCCTCCGGTGTCGTCGGGCTCACTGCCGCGTATGGCGCGTCGGCGACCGGGATCTGCACCGGTCCCATTCTGGTGATGGTCGGCGCCGGGGTGGTGGCCCTGCTCACGTGCCTCTGGATGCGCAACTGGGCGCGATGGCTGGCTGTTCCGCTCGGGACGTGTGCCGTCTACGCCGCAGTCGGTGTGGCGTTCTGGGGCTACAGCCACTGGATCGCCGACGAGCCGTGGTTCGGCTATACGGGATGGATGTCGGTCGTGGCGCTCTACGGCGCCCAGACCTACATCGCCACACTGTGTACCTATACGAGGGTGCTCCACGGCGAGGCGGAACTGATGCGCAAGGCCGCCAGCTAGCGCACTTCGGCGGCGGTGACCAGCGGGATGTTCACGGTCTGCACGCTGCCGTCGCCATGATCCAGTTCGACGACGATTGATGACCCGGCCGTCACCGCATCGTCGGAGAGCTTCACCTTCAGTGTGCTCGGGGTGGCGGCATCAACGAGGGGCGTCACGGGTACTCCGCCCACCCGCAGGACGACGGGCTCGTCTCCCGGGGTGACGGTCAAGACCAGTTCCTGGCCGGCGAGCTTGGGGACGAGCTGCTTCGGAGACCACTCGACGATGCTGCGCCGACTTGATGTCGCTCCGTCCTCGTCGTCCCTTTCGCTGTCGCTGGCGAAGAAGTTGCCGGCGATCTCTCGCAGCTTCGTGAGGACCTTGTCCGTGAAAAGTCCGACGACGATGCTCACGCCGAGTACGGCGTATGGGCTGCGGTTCTCGCCGGAATCGGCGTTGCTGCCACCCAGGAGGAACAGCCCGGCGCGCATCAAGACGTAGACCCCAACCGAGAGCGCAGCGGCGACGACGCTGCGCACCCAGTACCAGTTCGCATCCTCGGGCTTGAACTTGCCCCGGCTGCGGCGGCGGGCGTAGATGCCCATCGTGTAGACGAGCCCGCCGAGCACGCCGCCGAGCGCGGCAAGGACCAGAAACGCCTGCTCTTGATCGAGGGTCCACTGGACCCCGAAGCCGAAGTCGACAGTCGAACTCGCGGCCGAGTCGGCGGTGAGCTTCGGCCACAGTTGCACTACCTCGTAGAGGGTCAATGCGGTGGCCGCCGGGGCCAGCAGCCCGAACGCCGCCGCCCAGCCACCCTGCCACTTCTCCCGGAAGCTCATCGTGTCCTCCTTGCTGTGAGCACAACCGGTGAGAGACCGGCCGCTCTCCGTGAAACGTAGCCGAGCCGGGGAGGCTGCCGTATTCTACTTCCACATGGAAGTACAGTGAGGACGTGTCAACGGCGCGCCCCCCGCCCGAATCGCTCGAAGCATGGCGGTCACTCCTGACGTTCGTGCGCGCTGCCACCACCGCGCTCGACTCCGAGCTGCGCCGAGAACGCGGCATGGGCCTCGACGACTACGACGTCTTGTACCAGTTGTCGCAAGGTCCGCGCGAAGGACTGAGAATGAGTGCCTTGGCGACATCCTTGATCGTGGCGCCGTCGTCGTGCACCCGTCTTGTGGGCCGTCTCGTCGAACTCGGTTGGGTCGAGCGTCGGCCCGATCCCGACGATGGGCGGGCAGTGGTGGTCACCGTGACGACGGTGGGTCGGCGCCAGTTGGCGCGGGCATCGCTGACACACCTCCGTGGTATCGAGGAAGTGTTCGGATCTCGGCTCGACGACGAGGCGCGGCAAGTGCTCACCGATCTGTTCCGTATCGACATCTAATGTGACCAATATCATACGTACGTATGTTTGATTGGCCGGTGCGAGGAGATAGTCTGGTGTCATGTCCGGTGTCCTCGTGCCCCTCCGTGAGGCGGTCGACGCGGTCGTGGGTGTCGATACCGGCACCGTGGCCACTGCCGAACTGGCGGCGATGGCGGTGGCGGTCCGACGGGAAGCGGAACGGTTGATCGCCGTTGCGGCGCGGTGGTTGGCCGATGCCGAGCAGGCCGGAGTGTTCGCTCGGCAGGGTGTGCGTTCGGGCGCCCACTACCTCGCGAAGCAGACGGGTACCAGCCTCAAGTCCGCCCGGTCGGCGGCGCTGTTGGGCGCCACGCTGAACCACACCCCGGTCCTGGCTGACGCTGTCGCCGCCGGGGAACTGTCGTGCGAGTCCGCCGCTGTCGTCGGGTCGGTCGCCGAGCATCCGGCATTCGCTGCTCACGGCGACGAACTCGTCGACGCCGTCAAGGGAGCAGGTCCGGCCGCCACCCGCACGGCCGTCGACACATGGAAGGCCATTCATCGCGAGTGCGACAGTGACGTCGACGAGGAAGCCGTGCGGCGGGCCAAGCGCTCGCTCACGTTCACGCCGCGCGCTGATGGTCTTGTCGACGTCAGTGGGGTGCTCACTGCTGTCGATTCGAGGGTGATCCAGAATGCGTTGGATCACCTACGTCGCAAGACCTGGGATGACGGCTCCGGGCGTACCCATACCCAACGCATGGCGGATGCCCTCGTCGAACTGTGTGCGCTGTACAACTCGGGCGCCGTCACCGGTGGCCGGGAACGACCCACGATCTTGGTCACCGTCCCCTACGAGACGATCTTCGAGCGCGCCGGCAAGCCCGGATACGCCTCGACTGGCGAAGTTCTGTCACCCGAAGTCATCCGCCGCTTGTGTTGCGACGCCAACCTGCACCGCATCGTGACCCGTGGCGAGAGCGAGATCCTCGACTTCGGGAGAGCGGTGCGTACCGCCCCCCACGAACACTGGCTCGCTCTCGTCGAACGTGACGGGCGTTGCCGATGGAAGGACTGCGAGGAGCCCCCACAACGCTGCGAAGTCCACCACGAACCACCTTGGGAAGACGGCGGCCGCACCAACCTCGATGAAGAAGTGCTGCTCTGCGATCATCACCATGACAAGCGACACGAACGTGGTTGGA
This sequence comes from Ilumatobacteraceae bacterium, assembly GCA_046597895.1. GTDB lineage: Bacteria > Actinomycetota > Acidimicrobiia > Acidimicrobiales > Ilumatobacteraceae > WLJO01. Next base: position 4,142 of record JBKJJS010000289.1, on the reverse strand, counting down.
CCGCGACCCTCCACCCCGATGGCGCGTTTACCGTCACCGGACCCGACGGGTACACCTTCACGACCCGACCCGGCGCCCGACGAGAACGAACTCTTTTCGACCACCCGGAGGCGGCGTGATGCGTCAGATCGCCGCGGCGCCGCGGACGGCGAGCGAGAGACCTCCGAGGATGAGCAGCATGGCCGTTGCGACCGGTAGCAGGCGCATGCCGACGCTGAGCCAACGTGCCTCCGCATACTGGCGCTCGAGCCAGCCCTGGAGCTTCACGAGGACGATGCCGGCGATCAGCAGCGTGGCCGCCATGCCGATGCCGTAGACCCCGACGAGGACCACCCCGAACCACGCCCTACCGAGGGCCGTTGCGCCGAGAAGCACGACGAGCGCCGACGGAGTCGGCACGAGCCCACCGGCCATGCCGAGCAGGGCGAGCGATCTCGTTCGCAGCGGCTGCTCGCCAGCGTGTCGGCCGTGGGACTCGTGGTCGTGGACATGTCCGCCGTCCGCATCGTGGCCGTGCTCATGCTCGTGCTCGTGCTCGTGCTCGTGCTCGTGCTCGTGACCGTGACCGTGACCGTGACCGTGACCGAACGTGCCGTGGTGATGGCCCCCGGCGGAGGGGCCGAGCAGCATTCGGCGGCCGAGCAGCCACGCTCCGGTGGCCAGCAGCATCGCTCCGCTGGCCACGGTGAGCCAGGGCAGGATCTGATCGGGGGCCACGGCCTGCGAGGTCGTGATGATGATGCCAAGTACGACGACGCCGAACGTATGCGTCACGGCCACGGTACCGCCGACCATCAGCACCTGGCGGACGGTGCCTCGCCGACTGGCGATCATCGCAGCCATGAGCGTCTTGCCATGCCCGGGCGCCATCGAGTGCAGGGCGCCCAGGAGGAACGCCACTCCGGCGGCCAACAACCCGAGTCCGACGGTGAGGTCTCGATCGCCAACCAGTCGATTGAAGAACGCAGTCAGCCCGTCGGCGCCCCGGCTCTGGGATGCTGCCGGGTCGCCGACGCTGGGGTCGGCCTCGGGCGCCACCAACCGGGGTCCGCCTTCACCGACATCGAACGCGGCCTCGAGCACCCTCGGTGACGGCATGCCGGTTGGGTAAGCCCGCAGGAAGTCGCTCGTCGAGACCGTTGGGAGCGTCGACGTGAGCGTCGAACCGTCTCCGACCGCGATCACCTCGCGCCAGCCGACGCGGTCCGAGAAGTTGGTGTCGGTCCACGCCACCGCCGCCGTTCCTGCTACGCCCTCACCGGTCAGCCGGCACTCGACGCGAACGGTGCTGAGTCCGCCCTGACCCGGGAGGAGAACCATCGTCGCCGAGGTGACGCCGAGTGGGACCGCCACAGAGCCGACTGTCAACGCCAGCCCGCTGGAGAGCGCCGCGCACTTGGTCGCGGCGTACGCCGCTTCGGTTCCGGCTGCGCTGATGGCCGGTCGCTCCTGCACGGTCGGCAACTCGGCAAGGTCGAGGATGTAGTCGATGGTCGTCGCCTCCGGGCCCACCACGATCCGAGCCGATGTGTTCACGGTCAGGTTGCCGAGCGGGTGAGCGGTCGCCGCCCCGGCACCGAATCCAACGCCGGCGCCCACCGCGATAGTGATTCCGCAGATCGCACTCAGGCCACGGTGATTCATGACGACCATCCCTTCGGGTAGGTGACGCCGAGCGACGTCGCGAGTTCCTCGGCCACCGGCCGAATCGACAGTGCGAGCCAGGGGCTCCACTGGAACGCCGTCGCCAACTCAGCCCGCGCCCGCTCAATGAGGCCGACGGCACTGAAGACCGCGGCGGCATGGACCCGCAGCGACGGGCTCGTGATCCCACCGGCCAACGCCTCCTCGACGAGTGGTACGGCCTCGGCCGCCCGACCGGATTGCAACAGTGCCCAGGCCAAGGCATCAGCGGAAAATACGGTGTGCCGTGACTCGTACACGGCCTCAGCCTCGGTAAGTGCGAGTGCCACGTCGCCGTAGTCGGCGTTGAAGAGTGATGCCTCGAGGTCGGTCGCCACGCCAAGACTGCGCAGGATCTGGTCGTTCGCCCGGACGAGATCGAACGATTGGTTGGCAATGATGGAGTCGCCCATGATCAGGGCCAACTCGGCGCGCAACGTGGCGGCAGCAGGCTGGGGGCTACGGGCGACCACCGCGTCCAACAAGGCCGCGGCCTCGATGAGCGAACCGCGAGCGATCAGGAGTCGGGCACGGCCGAGCGAAGCCCCCACGGACATCGGCTGGTCTCGCAGCGCCGCCGAGTATGCCGCGTCAGCGTCCTCGAGGTGGCCCATCTCGAGGGAGATGTCACCGAGGTAGGTGAGCACGGTGGCCCGCTCCGATCCGGCGCCGGCAGCGGCCACGGCCTGGCGCATGGCGATCTGGGCGCCTGGAAGGTCACCGCTCAGTTGCCGGAAGTACGAGACGCGGGCGTACGCGGCGACGCCTGGATCCGTCTCCAGGAGTCGCCGCAACGCCGCCTCGCCAGCGGGGTAGTCACCGTTCTCCACGTTCGCATCGACAAGTGCGGCGAGCGCCGCGGAGGACAACGGGTTGAGGTCGACGGCGGTCATCGCCAGTGGCAAAGCCCGTGCAAAGTCGTGGACGCTCAGTGCCAGCACCGCTTGGGCGGTGACGGTGTCTCCGTCGTCGGGCGCCAGTCGGGTGGCCTCGCCCAATGCCGTGGTCGCAATGCCGTAGTAGGACGGGTCGCCAGTGCGGATGGCCTCGCGCACGGCGGCGACGCCGTAGTCCCGCCACGCGGCCGGGTCGGAAGGGCGAACTTCGGTCGCAGCCCTCAGCCCATCGAATCCGACCGCGACGTCCACGGCGGGCGCCGCCGACCCCGGTCGAGCGGTACTCGTTGCCGACTCGTCTGAAGGGGACGAACCGGCGAGTAGGAACCGGCCCACCGCCAGCCCGGCGATCGTCAAGACGATCACCGGTCCGGCGAACCTCAGCCAGCGATCGCGACCCGGGGTGGGGCCGCTGTCGCGAGCAGGGGCGGTGAGGTGCAGCGGACCGTCGGTCGCTATGGGCGACTCGATGGGGCTGGCGGTGGACGTGGTCATTTCAGTGGTCTCCGTTCGGGCCTGAGGTCCGGGTCAGTCCGTGCCGGCCCACGGCGCGGCGACGTACGGGAAGGTGGTCTTGAACGGCTTGTCGTTCGCCGCCACCCCGTCACCGAGGGCGTTGTTCGGGAAGATGTTGAAGGCCTCTGTCCCGGGGAACCCGATGCCGCCGGCAATGGCCCGCAGCGAGGTGTCCGTGACATCGTCGGCCAGTGTTCGCCCGTTGGGGAACCCGGTCACCGTGCTCGTGTTGATGCGGATCATCTCCGACGGCCGGCTGAATGTGGACGACTTGTTCACGCCAGGGATACCGGTGACGAAGATGGTCGCCAGATCCTCTCGACCACCGAGGCCGAGACCGGCATCAACGCTCGTCGGCGTACCGACACCCGGGTACAAGACCGGGATCAGGCCGCCCAACTCCGGGTTGATCACGGAACCGGCGAACTGGAGGTCGTTGTACGGGCGGGAGGAGTTGAAGAGGTCCTTCTGGCCCAGCGGGATCACGACTTCGTTCACCAGCGGCATACCGAGGCGGGACACCTGCTGCCAGTTGCCCACGAACTTCGATGTGCCGTTCGAGCGCCGGATCTGGGTGGAGCGACGGTATGTCGAGGCCCAGATGCCGATGTTCGGGTCATCGAACTTGTCGGTGAGCCTGCTGATCGGGATCTGCAGGGCGATGGTGTGCACGTTCGTCTCGGCGACGTAGTCCTCGCCGGGCTCAGCGGCTGACGGAATGAGGTGAGCACCGAGGAACGGGCCGAGGCTGCCGAGGTCGAAGATCTTCCCGAGGTCCACGAAGAACGGGTCATCGCGGGGACCGGCGAAGACCTGACCACCACCGGTGAGTGGGGTGATCGCCGTTTCGCCGAGGTTCGTTTCGTACGACGGCGTCGAGCGCTCGCCGACGTTGGCGGGAGCGACCGGCACGTTGGCCGCCAGGACCTTGCGCTTCGTCCACGGGCCGCTCGAGTCGACCTCGGTCACCGTGTAGGTCTGCATCACGTTCAGATCAGCGTCATCGAGGGTAGTGACCTGGCCGGTGTTGTAGAGGAACGTGTTCTT
>JBKJJS010000271.1:0-4811 GCA_046597895.1 Ilumatobacteraceae bacterium | reverse complement strand
TCTGCGGCACCCCGTAATTCGCAGCGTTGAGCACCCCGTCGGCGGCACAGCAAGCGCCGAGTTCCGTATCGATCTCGAGCAGATCGCGCAGTTCCTCGAACTGCGTCGAACGCTGGAACTCGGGCACATACTCCTTCACGAACACCTTTGGCCGGAGCGTCCGCAGTCCGCCAGCGCCAGCGAAGAGGTCGACGGTCGTGATCGTAGGTTTCCCGACGCCCTCATGTGGGGTGACAACGGGCTTGATCTCGAACATTCTCATCTGCCTGGTGCTCCGGGGTGGTCGCATCGCCATGTTCTCCTGGATCGGTGGGTCCATGAGGGAAGTGGCTCGAACATACGCAGGGGGTGTGACAGCCATGACGCGATCGGTGAAGTCAGCGCTGACGCCTCCAACGCTCCACGATAGAGGAGCGGCCAGTGACGGCGAGCGACCCCGTACGACACGCTCTAACCTGTTCCCCATGACGACCACCAGCGCCTCGACCCTGCCGATGCAGGCGAACGACCCGTGCTGGTGCGGGAGCGGTCGCAAGTACAAACGTTGCCATCGAGGGACCGAGGGGCGCGTCGTCGCAGGGGCCGTGAGCCCGATGCGGTCCGTGCCCGAGCACATCGGGCGACCGCCCTACGCGCTGAGCGGTCGCTCCGTTCGTTGGGACGAGCCGCGGATCAAGTCGCCCGAGATCATTGAGCGCATGCGGGTCGCCTGTTCCATGGCCGCCGACATCCTGCGCTTGGCCGGTGGTGCCGTAAGGCCAGGCATCACCACCGACGAGATCGACATCTATGTCCACGACCTCACCATCGAGCGTGACGCCTACCCGAGCCCGCTCAACTACAACGGCTACCCGAAGAGTGTGTGCACGTCCGTCAACGAGGTGATCTGCCACGGCATTCCGGACTCGCGAGTGCTCGTCGAGGGTGACATCGTCAACCTGGATGTCACGTGTTACGTCGGAGGCGTCCACGGCGATTGCAATGCCACGTTCGGTGTCGGCGAGATCGACGCCGAGAGTGCTCGGCTCATCCGGGTCACCGACGAGTGCATGTGGAAGGGCATCGAGGCCGTTGTACCCGGTCGCCCCATCAGCGACGTCGGTCGGGCTATCGAGAACCACGCCAAGGCCCATCGACTCGGCGTGGTGCGGGCCTTCGTCGGTCACGGCATCGGCGAACAGTTCCACTCGGACATCCAGGTGCTGCACTACTACTCGCCAGAGTCCACGATGATCATACGCCCGGGCATGACGTTCACGATCGAGCCGATGATCACGCTCGGGTCGTGGCAACACAAGCTCTGGCCGGACAACTGGACGGCTGTCACGGCCGACGGCACGCGCACCGCCCAGTTCGAACACACGCTTCTCGTCACCGAGACGGGCTACGACGCCCTCACCGCCGGCCCCGGCGCCGTGAGCCCCTCGGCCCCCTGGACTCGCTGACCCGTTCAGTACGGGCCGCTCGCTTCTCGGCGCGCTGCTACCCGGTTTCCGGGTAGGTCCGCGCCGAGATGCCTGGGCCGAGGAGCGACTCCCACCACTCGCACAGGTCGACCCGATCGGCGAGCCCGTACGCCTCTACCATCGCCCGGCCACACCCGACGACGTCACCGTCGCGCAGCGCGGCCGTTGCCCGCTCCCACGCGTCGTCGTCCGTCGGAAGCGGTACCTGGGCCAGGTCCGCGGCCGACACCCGCACGGCTGACGCCGAGAGCCCCGAGCCCAGACGACGGTGGGCCAGCCATGCCGACGCCACCGGCGAGGTGAGCACGGCGGCACTCCGCCACAGGTCATCGACCACGTGCGGCATGACGGAGATCACCGGCACCGACGGGAGCCACTCGCCCTGCTCGTCCACTACGGCCTCGATCACCTTCGTCTGTGATGCCACGAGCACCTTCGGCACGAGCCGTCTGGCCGCCCACGCCTGCAGCTTCGGCGTCAGCGCGTCCACATCCACCCTCGGCGCGCCGAATCGCTGCTTGGCGAACCGCACCGGCCGTTCGCCCCAGCGACAACGGCCGGCATCGATGAGCCCGCTCGTCACGAGCCACGGCCCATCGCCCTCATCGCTCACGGCGCCGACGAGCCCGTAGTACTGATCGCGGAAGTCGGCTGTCACCACGGCCAGATCACCCAGCCGATCGGCCACGACCATCTCGTCCAGCGACGGCACCCCGGCCACGTCCGCCACGAGCCAGCTCCACGTGTCCGTCCCCGACCGGGCACCATCGGCGGACGGTATCGACACCGTGGTCACCGCCTCGAACCCCCGGCCGAAGCACCGGCGCACTGGCCGCCGTCGCCCAACTCCCATCACGAGGCCGACGATGCACGTGCGTACCTCTGCGTCGAACATCGATTCGTCGGCCCACCAGAACACGTCGAGTGCCGCCGCCTGCTCCACGGCGACGCGCACCGGACCGACATCGCGCGTGGCCAGGATCGACACCGGCAGGACTAACCCGATTCGACCCCCTTCCCTGCGGGCCAACCGCAGCGAAAGGGCGAGGAACTCTGCCGCCACGTCCGCATAGAGCCCACCGCCAAGCGCTGACCGGCCGCCGCGGGCGGTGGCCGAGGCCAACTGCGAGAGGTACGGCGGATTGCCGATCACGACATCGAACGGACCCCCAAGGTCGATCGAGCGGGCGTCCCCCTCCACCACTCGTACCCCGAGCCGAGCGGCCGTTTCCCGCGCGGCAACAGGATCGATCTCGGCGCCGACCAGGTACGGGCGAGGGTCGACACCAAACCGGGTGGCCAGCGCGACACCCGCCGCCTCCAGCAATCGTCCGTCGCCGCACGCGGGATCGATGATCGTCGGAGGAGCGACCAGTCCATCGAACGAGGGAATCACGACCTGGGTGATGAGGAAGTCCACCATCGACGCGGGCGTGTAGTACGCGCCGAGCCGCTTCCTGGCGGATGGCACCATCTCGATCGGCACATCCCTCATCTAGCACCTGATGGGATCGGACGCCTAGCGTCCCCCCCGTGGACACCGCCCCGAGTGCGACGACGGGGATGACCGTGCCCGATCGCTACCTCCGCTTCGATCGGGGCGAGTGGGCCGCGTTGCGTGCCGCCACCCCGCTGACGATTCGGGAGAAGGACCTCGAAGCCCTCCGCGGCATCAATGAGCGCATCGACCTGAACGAGGTCGAGGCCATCTACCTTCCGCTCACAAGGCTCCTCAACCTCTACGTCTCGGCCACGCAGAACCTCCACAAGGTGACGGCGACGTTCCTCGGCACCATCGCCCCGAAGGTCCCGTACGTCATTGGCGTCGCCGGCAGCGTCGCGGTCGGCAAGAGCACGTTCGCCCGCATCCTGCAAGCCCTGCTGTCGCGCTGGCCGGATCACCCGAAGGTGGACCTCGTCACCACGGACGGGTTCCTCCACCCGAACCGGGTCCTCGAGGAACGGGGCATCATGAACCGCAAGGGCTTCCCCGAGAGCTACGACACCCGCCGCCTCCTGCAGTTCCTCCGCGAGGTGAAGGGCGGCGCCGAGGAGGCATCGGCCCCCGTCTACAGCCATGTCGTGTACGACATCGTCGACGGTGACGAGGCGACGGTGCGTCACCCCGACATCCTCATCATCGAAGGGCTCAACGTGCTGCAGGTCGGCCCGCCGGGGAGCGCCCCTGAGTTCGTCTCCGACTACTTCGACTTCTCCATCTACATCCACGCCCACGAACCTCACATCGAGCAGTGGTACGTGAACCGTTTCCTCACACTTCGCGAGACCGTGTTCCAGGACCCGCAGAGCTTCTTCCGCCACTTCGCCCATCTCACCCAGGAGGAGGCGATGGCCACCGCTCACGGCATCTGGCGCGAGATCAACGGGCGCAACCTCAAGGAGAATATCCTGCCGACGCGGGATCGAGCCTCACTCATCGTTACCAAGGGCGTCGATCACCGCGTGACCCAGGTGGACCTGCGAAAGCTGTAACTCGGTTCAGGCGAGGGCGTCGAGCCAGGCCGGTACGTCGCGGATGGAGCCGAGCACGTCGATATCGATGTCGTGTTCGACATGCTCGGCCGACCAGAGCAGGTGGTAGGGCACATGGGCCGCCCGGCCACCGATGCCGAGGACCGGAAGCACGTCGCTCTTCACCGAGTTCCCCACCATGGCGAACCGGTCCACCTCGACACCGACGCGTCGCAGCACGCCGGAGTACGTCCGCTCGTCTTTCTCATTCACGACCTCAACCGCGTCAAGCAGTTCGTCCAGCCCGCTCGCCACCACCTTCTGGTGTTGGTGCAACAGGTCGCCCTTTGTGATGACGACGATGCGGTATCCCGCTGCTCGTAGCACTCCGATCGTCTCGTGGACACCGTCCAACAGTTCGACCGGACGGTCGAGCAGGGCCCGACCTTCCTCGATCAGGGACTGCAGCGTGCCGGCAGGAACCGTTCCTTCGGTGAGTTCGATCGCGGCCTCGATCATCGAGAGCGTGAACGCCTTGGCGCCGTAGCCGTACCGCGCCATGTTGCGGCGCTCCACGACCGTCAGGTGGGCGGCGACATCCGTGTGCGCAGGGGCATGTTCGGTGACAAGTTCGACAAATCGCCGCTCTACCCGATGAAACCCGTCCTCCGAGTGCCACAACGTGTCGTCGGCGTCGAGACCCAGCACCTTGATGCGCCCGCCGATGCACCTCTCGGCGGTCATCGGTGGATGGCGTTCAGGTAGTTGTACACGGTGATGCGAGACACGCCCATGGCGTCGGCCACATCCTCGACCGACCGCCTCAGCGTGAAGGCCCCTCGCGTGTCGAGGAGGCGGATCGCCCGCTGCTTG
>JBKJJS010000137.1:0-10987 GCA_046597895.1 Ilumatobacteraceae bacterium | reverse complement strand
GAAGACGCACGGCGGATGCTGCGCGCAGGGGCGGACAAGGTGAGTGTCAACACGTCAGCCGTGCAGCGTCCGGAACTCATCACCGAGATCGCCCGAGAGTTCGGCTCGCAATGCGTGGTGTGCGCCGTCGATGCCCGCGGTCGTGGCGACGGCACGTGGGAGGTGTTCCTGCACGGTGGTCGCACGGCGACAGGGATCGACGCCGTGGTATGGGCCGCAGCCGCTGCGGGGCTCGGCGCGGGGGAGATTCTGCTGACGTCGATGGACCGCGACGGCACGAAGGACGGTTTCGACATCCCGTTGACCCGGGCGATCAGCGAAGCGGTCGACGTCCCTGTGGTGGCGAGCGGAGGGGTTGGGACGCTGCAACACCTCGTGGAGGGCATTACCGAGGCGAAGGCGGACGCCGTGTTGGCGGCCTCGATCTTCCACTTCGGCGAGTTCACCATTGCCGAGGCGAAGGCCGCCCTTCAAGCCGCCGGGATCATCGTTCGACCAGCGCGCTGACGAAGGCCACGGCCCGAGCGGCGACTGCGGCGGTACGGCCGGCGAGGAAGTGGTCCGCCATGTCGATGGTCTCCTGAGTGACATTCAGCCAGTCGGCGGCCTGCGTCGCAGTTACCGTCGGTGGGGAGAACTGATCGTTGGCGGGTACGAGCAGAAGTTTGGGTCGAGGGTCCCTGGCGGCCACCAGCGCGGCGCCCGTCATCCCGAGCGGGGGAGCGATCGCCAGCCAGGCGTCGAGGCGGGGGTGGGCGACATCGAGCGCGACGAGCGCTCCGAACGAGTAGCCGACCAACACGAGCGGACCCCTTCCGGCGAACGGCTCGATCAGTTCGAGGGCGGCAAGGGCGTCCATGCGTTCGTCCACGCCGCCGCCGTGGCGTCCCTCACTGGCGTTGACCCCGCGGAAGTCGAACCGGACAGTGGCGTACCCCGCGGCGGGGAAGGCGCCGAACAATGCATCGACCACGACGTTGAAGCGATCGCCCCCGAACTGCGGGTGGGGGTGGCAGATCGCAACCGCGCCGGCGATGCGTTCGGGCAACGCGAGGTCGGCTTCGAGTCGTAGCCCGTCCATGGTGTCGAGGAGGAGCGTTTCGATCGGCACGGGTGGAACGGTACCGTCAGGGGCTGTGGTCAACGGCGACGAGAAGCACCCGCTCGACAAGCTTCCGATCGAGAAGCTGCCGATCAAGATGCTCAACGACCGGTTGCTCGTGCGCATCCCGGACAAAGAGGGCGAGCGGCGTTCAACGGGTGGCATTGTCATTCCCGCTACTGCCCAGATCGCCAAGCGGCTGACCTGGGCCGAGGTGGTGGCCATCGGGCAGAACGTGCGGGCGGCTGAGGTCGGTGACCGCGTCCTGTTCTCGCCAGAGGACCGCTACGAGGTCGAGGTCGGGGGCCACGACTACATCATGTTGCGCGAGCGCGATATCCATGCTGTCGCCGCCAGCCGCATCGAGGCCTCCACCGGGCTCTATCTATAGCCCAGCGACTCTCAGTCGAATCCCCTCGCCCGCGTGTGCCGACCGCTCCTAGCATGAGGCGTTGTGAGTTCGTTGCCCATCCGCCCATCACGGGAAGAGTTCCGCGCACTCGCCGCCGATCACACGATCGTGCCCGTCTGGGCCGAACTCCTGGCGGACTTGGAGACCCCGGTCGCGGCATACGTGAAGCTCGTCGGCGACGGGACGGGGTTCCTGCTCGAGTCCGTCGAACACGGCGAACGGTGGAGCCGATTCTCGTTCGTCGGGCGGCGGCCCCAGGCCACGATGGTGCTCCGTGACGGGCTGATCACGGTCGATGGTGTCGTGCCGGCATCCGTCCCGCTCGACCGCGGGATGCTGGCGGCGATCGAGGCGCTGCTCGACATCTACCGGGCGCCGCTGCTGGCTGACCTTCCTCCTCTCCAGGGTGGGGTGATGGGGTATCTCGGCTACGACGTGGTGCGCGAGATCGAGCGGCTCCCGAACGTCCCGCACGATGACCGTGGCCTGCCCGACGCGATCATGAGCGTGATCGGCTCCCTCGCCGCCTTCGACCACTGGCGCCAGCGGGTATACCTCATCGAGAGCGTTCCGGTTCTCGGGTTGAGCGGAGCGGCGCTGGATGCCGCGTATGACAGCGCCGTCGTCCGGGTGGAACAGGCGAGCAGCGACCTCGCCCGCCCGCTCGGCTACGCGCCGGTGTCGCCTCCCGACCCCGCTGATCCGCTGCCGTCGCTGACGTCGTCGATGCCGAACGGGATGTACCAGCAGGCTGTCGAAGTGGCGAAGGAGTACATCCGCGCCGGCGACATCTTCCAGGTGGTGTTGGCCCAGCGCTACGACATCGAACTCGACGCCGATCCGTTCGACGTCTACCGCGTGTTGCGCCAGGTGAACCCCAGCCCCTACATGTATTTCCTGCGCCACCCCGAGGTGACCATCGTGGGGTCGTCGCCCGAGCCGATGGTGCAACTCCTCCAGGGCAAGGTGATCTCCCGGCCTATCGCCGGTACTCGCAGGCGCGGCCGTGATGACGACCACGACCGTCGTATGGCTGGGGAGCTGAAGGAGAACCCGAAGGAGGTGGCCGAGCACATCATGCTCGTGGACCTCGCACGGAACGATGTCGGTCGTGTGGCCAAATTCGGCACCGTCCACGTCGATGAGCTGATGACGTTGGAGAAGTACAGCCACGTGATGCATCTCACGTCGCAGGTCAGCGGAGACCTCGTCGACGGTAAGGGGCCCATCGATGTGCTCAGGGCCACCCTGCCCGCCGGCACGGTCAGCGGGGCACCCAAAGTGCGGGCCATGGAGATCATCGACGAACTCGAGCCGGTGAAGCGCGGTCCGTACGCCGGCGTCGTGGGCTACGTGGACTTTTCCGGGAACCTGGACACGGCGATCGCCATCCGCACGATGTTCGTCGGTCCGAAGGGTGCGTCGCTGCAGGCCGGTGCCGGCATCGTGGCAGACTCCATCCCGGACGATGAGGATCTGGAGTGCCGCAACAAGGCGGCGGCGCTGTTGGCTGCGGTGCCCGCCGCCCGGCGGATGACGCTCAAGCGGGCCGAGGAGGGAACCCCAGCATGAACGAGCACTGGCCGTACGACGCCGTGCGGGTGAGTGGACCGGACGCCGCCTCGTACCTCCAATCCCAACTGTCGCAGGACATCAAGGAGTTGGCGGTCGGGGCCAAGACGTGGTCGTTCCTGCTGCAGCCGAACGGTCGGGTCGACGCGTTGACGGAGATCGTTCGACGAGGTGATGAGGAGTTCGAGTTGAGGGTCGACGCCGGGTGGGGCGAGCACCTCGTCGACCGCCTCAACCGCTTCAAGATCCGGGTGAAGGCGACGGTGGAGCCGATGCCGGGCTCAGTGGGCGATGCTGCGGCCTACCACGCCGAACGGGTGTTGGCAGGGTGGCCCGCCATGGGGACCGAGATCACCGAAGCGACCATCCCAGGCGAAGTGCCCGACGTCGTCGCGGTCGCCGTGAGCTTCACGAAGGGCTGCTACCCCGGCCAGGAGTTGGTGGAGCGGATGGACAGCCGAGCGGCACAAGCCCCGCGCCGTCTCGTGTGCCTGCGAGTGGCTGCTGACTCGCAGCCGGGCGACGCCATCGTGGTTGACGGAACCGAGGTCGGGTCGCTCACGTCGATCTCCGGTACGGATGCGATCGGCTTCGTCAAGCGCGGTACCGATCCGGCGCAGTTACCGCAGCGGTAGGCGAACTGTGAGGCGGGCGCCGCCGTTGGGTGCTGTTGCGGCCACGACCGTGCCGCCCATGGCTTCGACGAGTTCTTTGGTGATGGCGAGGCCGAGGCCGCTTGAGGATTCTTTGCGGGCGGGTCGGTGTGCTGAGACGTAGAGCCGTTCGAACACGTGGGGTAGGTCCTGCACGGCGATCCCGGGGCCGTCGTCATCGACCCAGAGGACGGCATCGGTGCCTTCGGCGGTGGTGCCGACCACGATCGTGGTAGCAGCAAACTTGAGGGCATTCTGGACGAGGTTCGCTACCACTTGGGCCATGCGGTCACGATCGGCGTCAACTGGTAAGGCCCCGTGTAGGTCGGTGGTGAGTCGGATGTTGCGTTCGGATGCGTCAATGAGAAACCCTTCCACGGTCGCGCCGACGAGGGCCGCGAGGTCCACCCGCTGCATCCGCAACGAGAACCCGTTCGATTGCAATTTGGACAGGTCGAGAAGGTCGTCGACGAGGCGTTGGAGTCGCTCCGCTTCGGTCTTGATGACGGCGGCGGACTTGGCTGGGTCGCCGACACCGTCGGCGATGGCGTCGGCGTATCCCCGGATCGAGGTGAGGGGGGTGCGCAGGTCGTGGGAGACGGACAGCAGGAAGTGCTGTTCCAAGTCGCGTGAGCGTTGGAGTTCTTCGGCCATCGTGTTGATCGAGTGTGAGAGTTCGCCGAGTTCGTCGGGTCGGCGGGTGTCGGTTTCGGGTAGCCGGACCGCGAGGTCACCGCCGGAGATCCGGTGGGCGGCGGCGCTCGCGGCCCGCACCGGCTTGGTCAATCCTCGTCCGACGAGCCAGGCGACGATGGCGCCGACGGCGATGACCACGGCACTCGCGGCGAGAAACCATTGGAACGTGTCGCCGAGTTCGAGGTCGGCTTCGCGTGTGAGTACGACGAGGAGGAATCGTCCTGGCTGGGCGGGTGTGGTGGCGGCGGCGGCGTAGATGGTGCCGCCGTTCGATCCGCTCTGTACTGCACCTGCGGTGAGTGCTTCCAGGTTGAGCGAGGCGAGGTCGATCCCTTCGGGCGGTGCCTGTTCGGTGACGGAATTGCGGTAGACGAGGATGTCGATGCCATCGACATTGATGACACTGCGGGCGGCGTTGATGACGCGTAGTTGGTTCTGTAGTTGGCGTCGCTCGGCGGCTGTGTCGGGCGTGGTGTCGACGCCCGACTGGGTCACTTCAAGTCCTGCGGCCAACTCCTGGGCCTGGCGTCTGAGCTCCGAAGTGGTCGATGCCTCGGAGCGCACACTGGCGATGAGGAGTGTGCCGAGCCCGGCGAGTACGAGCGCGGCGATGACCGTGCCAAGGATGGCGAGAGCGATGCGCCGAGTCATGGTGCGGCAAGGTTGCCAGGCCAATGTGATGAAACCGTGAGCACCACAAGCCCGTCAGCGGGCCTGCTGTCGGTTCAGTCTGTCAATACTGCGGGGCCTCACAATGTAGGTCTGGCAGCAGCGCCCGTGTGATGGCGATGAGTTGCTGGTCCGAGGTTGCCTTCGTCCAGTTCTGGTGCGAGGGGAACAGGGGAACCTCGCCGGTGACCAGCTCTCCATCGATTCGCAGGCGGTCCCCCTCTCGGGAAGTCGCTCAGTCACGGTACAGCCTGCTCTTGATGGCCCGAGTCGTGTTCCCGCTGTCGTGACCGGTCATCGACGAGGCCCTTCGTTGCCCACTCGGAGACGAACCACATCGAGAACCTCTCGCGCGACAGCGATCGGTGGATCGATGTCACGAAGGATCAGCAGAGCTTTGAGCGCCTTCTCCGCAGCTTGGTGCGCCCAAACGCATGCACCGCGGGCCACTACGTCGGGGTCGGCAGCGGTGTGCTCTGCGAGCGCAAGGTCCTCCCGCGCCCAACGCAGCCAACGCCGAGCGATGTCGGTGCGATCAGGCGACGACAAGGGTCCTCCCTTCGCGCAGTGCAGCGCGAACGACACCGGGAACGCTTGCTTCGTCGTCGAGGTGCGCCGGGTCGACCACCGTGATGTCGACCGGAACAGGGAGGTCGCGAAGCTCGTTAAGTACGCGGACGGAGGTGTCGTGACGACGACCGACGATCGGCATGACGACGAGCAAATCGATGTCTGAATCGGGACCGTCATCGCCGCGCGCAACCGAGCCGTAGAGAATGACGCGACTGGCATCGCAACGCTCGACGATCCGGTCGGCGACTCGTGAAGCCCAAGCCACGAGCGATCGACCGTCGTACAGCACCTTGCCGTTCATCAGTTCCACTCGCGGTCGTTCCATCGGCCCATAGTCGCGGGTGGGCGCAGCTGTGCTGGGTGAGGTTGTCGCTCGAAGTCCATCGCTGGCCTCGCGAGTGGCGCGGGTTGCGAACTCGACGGTGGTAGTCGGGATCCCCTCCACCGTGGTGAGGTCGCTGGTCGCGAGATCCTCCCGCCAGATGGTGATCCCGTCGAGACCAGCGCGTCGAACCCGCGCTGACGTGGGGACGCTGACGTGGATCGTCTCAGGCGATGTATCGATCAAGCCATGAAGGTGGTCCGATGATGCGTGCGACACGACGGCACCGTGGCCGACACGCATGACGGCTGCGGCAAGATAGTCGTACTTGCCGATGGGCAACTGAGGAATGCGATAGAGCCCTCTGCCGCACCGTTCGAGCTGACCACGCGCCAGCATGACTGGTAGGCGTGCAGGGTCCACCCCGACAGCGGAGGCCGTGCCGGGCGTGATGAAGCCATGCTGTCCAACGGCTACTTCCAAGAGCCGTGCCGACGTCGAACCCTCGATCATGTCGAAATCATATCACACAGACATGATTCTGGCGGACACAAGTCAACTTTAGCCCACTGCAACACTCGGCGTCGGAGATGGCCTGCTCCAAGGCACTCTCGACGTGGGGTTCCAAGCGTCAGCCGAGTCGGTAGCCGACACCCCAGACGGTGGCGAGGGGGAGGTCGTCGCCGAGCTTGCGGCGCAATTGGCGCACGTGGACGTCGATGGTGCGCTCGTCGCCGTACCAGTCGGTTCCCCACACGCCGTCGAGCAACTGTTGGCGGGACAACGCGATCCCGAGGTTGCTGGCGAGGAATGCCAGTAGATCGAACTCCTTCGTGGCGAGTGCCACTGGCTCCCCGTTCAGGCGCGCCTCGCGCCGGGCGGTGTCCACCTCGATGCCCTCGGCCACCTCGACAACGGCTGACGCGTTCGCTCGGGGTTGGCCCCGGCGCAGGATCGCCTTCACCCTTGCCACGAGTTCGCGAGGTGAGAACGGTTTCGTCACGTAGTCGTCGGCGCCGAGTTCAAGGCCGAGCACGCGGTCGAGTTCGTCGTCGCGGGCGGTAAGGAACAGGACGGGGACGTCGCTCGTGGTGCGAATGCGACGACACACCTCGAACCCGTCGATGCCGGGAAGGCCGACGTCGAGCAGCACGAACGCCGGCGAGTGCTGTTCGACGAGTTCCAACCCTCGCTCGCCGGTGGCCGCTTGCAGAACGCGGAAGCCCGCCGATCGCAGATACTGGTCCACGAGATCGGCGATGTTCGGGTCGTCTTCCACCACCACGATGGTCTGCTCGGTCGCCACGGTTCGCCATCGTCGCACGCGAGTACCCTCACGCTGGTGGCAGGGACCCAAGCGCTGCGCGTGCTGCAGACGAGCGGTGTCGCCCACGCCGTCCACGAGATTCCCGCCGTGCCGGGCGATCTCGGCTACGCGCGGGCCGCGGCCCTGGCCTTGGGCGTCGAGGAAGCCCGGGTGTTCAAGACCCTCGTGGCGCTGGTGGACGACGAGGCGGTGGTGGCCGTTGTGCCGTCGAGCGGACAACTCTCGCTGAAGGCAATCGCTGAGGTGGCGGGCGGCAAACGGGCGGACATGGCTCCACCGGCGCTCGCCGAGCGGCTGACGGGCTACGTGGTCGGGGGCATCAGTCCACTCGGCCAGAAGAAGCCGCTGCGCACGTTCGTCGACGAGAGCGCAATCCTCTTCGAGACGGTGTTCGTGTCGGCCGGGCGGCGTGGTCTCGACGTGTCACTGGCGCCGGATGACCTCGTGGCCATCACCGGTGGCGAGTACGCCGACATCGCCGTCGAGCGGTAGCCGCTACGGTCATCGAGTGGAATGGCTACCTACCTCGATCGCATCCTCGAGTGGCATCGCGCCCGCGCCGCAGCGGATGAGCGCGACTTCTTGGAACTCGTCGAGGCGGCGCTCGGCCGGCCCCCGACGCGTGGGTTCCGGGCGGCGCTCGTCGGCGGCGAGCGGCTGAAGGTCATCAGCGAGATCAAGCGGCGCTCACCGTCCAAGGGAGCGCTCAACGAGGGTCTCGACCCGGCCGACATGGCCCGGCAGTATCACTCGGGCGGCGCGAGCGGCCTCAGCGTGCTCACCGACGAGATCCACTTCGGCGGTTCCGTGGGTGACCTTCAAGCGGCCTGGAGCGCATGCCCGCTCCCAGTGCTTCGCAAGGACTTCACGGTGTCGCCGCGCGATGTGTGCGACGCCCGTCTCATGGGGGCGGACTGCGTGTTGCTCATCGCCGCGGCACTTTCACCCCGGGAACTCGCGGAGCTGCACGCGTTGGCGGTCGATCTCGGGCTCGATGTGCTGGTCGAGGTCCACGATGAGGCCGAACTGGAACACGCGTTGGCCGCCGACGCCACGCTCATCGGGGTCAACCAGCGAGACCTCGTGACGTTCCAGGTGGACCACGAGCGGGCGGCACGAATGGCCGGTGCGATTCCCGCGGGTGTGGTGAAGGTGGCCGAAAGCGGGGTCCGAGGAGTCAACGATGCCCTGGCACTGAGATCGGCCGGATACGACGCCATCCTGGTGGGCGAGACACTCGTGACGGCCCACGATCCTGCCGCCGCGGTGCGAGAGCTCTGCGTCTCAGGCTGACCGCGTGCGCCGCTTCGGGCTGGGGGCGAGCCCGATGTGCACGATGTACTCGCCCCTCGTCGCCGGAAGGTCCCGGTAACGCTCGACCAACTGCTTCAGTTCCTCGGCAAACTCGTAGGCCTGCTCCTTCGTCATATGAATCGAGCCCCAGAAGTCCGTCCACGGTGGAAGCGTGCGGATGTCGGCGGGTTCCCGCAGATCGACCTCGACGCCGCTCTCTCCGGATGCGGTGAACTGGAGGCCGGAGTGCCCGGCATGCTGCAGCACCTCATCGAGCCCGTCGAGAAAGCGATCGAGTAGGCGCTTGCGGCCACCATCGAGCACGTCCGACGTCATACCGGCGGGGACCTCCGAGAACGGGAGGAAGAGCAGTTGGCCCGAGGCGCGATAGCGCGGCATTGCCATGCCGGCGCGCTCGCGAGGACTCACCCGCGTGATCAGGCCGGCGTCCTCCAACTTCTTGATCCGGTACGCCAACGTGCTGGTACTCATATCCAACTCGACGGCCGCCTGCGACAGCGTGCGCGGACCGCGTAGGAATGGTCCGAGGCAACGAATGGACTTGAGGTCGAGCAACGTGTCGACGGCCCGCAGCCCCCGCACCACGTGCTCCGCCGGCCACTCAGGCAGGTCCGATACCTCTTGCGAAAAGTGATCTTCCATTCGTAAGAGCATAAGTGCACGCTGCTCTCATGTCTGTTCTCGCGCATCGCAACTTCCGGCTCGTCTGGACCGGTCAGATCATCTCGGTCATCGGCGATGGCATGCGGACGATGGCGTTGCTCTGGCTGGCCAAGACCCAGTCCGGATCAAATGCCGTTGTCGTCGCCGTCGCCGCGTCCGCCGCCATCCCCGTGGTTCTGGCATCGCCCCTCGGGGGCTGGGCGGCGGACCGCTTCGACCGTCGTCGACTCATGGTGGGTGCCGACCTCCACCGTGCGGCGATGAGCGCAGTGATCGCGGCGATGCTCTTCACCGGGCATCTGAGCACGGTGTGGCTGTGCATGCTCGTGGCGTTGGCGGCGTTCGGCACCGCCGTGTTCGAGCCGACGTACGCGGCCACACTTCCGACGCTGGTTCCCGCCGATGAACGGGCGGGCGCCAATGGGCTCAGTATGGCGAACTCCGCGGCGGGAGGGCTCCTCGGCCCACTGGCGGGCGGCGCGTTGCTGGTGGTCGTCGGCCCTGAATGGGTGCTCACCATCGACGCCGTCTCGTTTGTCTGGTCGGCCGCCCTCGTCGCCATGGCCGCCATCGCCTCTCCAGCGCGCTCGGCGAACCCATCGCCCGGTGACGAGCGGCCGGTCGGCGTGCGTTCGGCACTCGCCGACCGCGGTGTGCGACGACTCGCCGGTTTGGCGTCGGTACTCAACCTCATCGCCGCTCCGATGGCCGTCCTGATCGTGGCGCTCGCCGTCGACCGACATCACGTCGGGCCGGGCCTGTTCGGGGTGCTCGAGATGACGATTCCCGCCGGTGTCCTCGTCGGTGCGGTGCTGGCGGCCAAGTTCGCCGGCCGCCGGTCGGCGCTCATGGTGTCATTGCTCGGGGTCGGCGGTGCGATTGCCCTCACCGGCGTCACGCCGCTCGTGGTAGCGATGGCGGTGTTGGTGGTGTGCGGGTTCGCGTTGGGGGTCGCCAACACGGTGCTGATCACGACATTGCAGGATGCGGTGGCGCCCGAGGTGCAGGGCAGGGTGTTCGGGATCCTCGGGTCCGTCACGCAGGGGCTGCGGCCCGTCGGCCTGCTCCTGGCCGGCCCACTCCTGGCTGTCGCCGGGGTCGAGTGGTCGTTCATCGTGATCGGGCTGAGCGTCATCGTGGCGGCGCTGGCGTGGGCCAGAGTGACGATGCCGTCGCTGGCGACGGGCGAGGATCGGGCGGCGACGCTCGTCGGACCGGTAGAAGCCGAATTCTCTGCGAGTTGAAGTGGTGGCGAACCGCTACCGTGACCGTTCGCCATGTTCGTGAAGATCTGCGGGATCACCACCGAGGACGACGCCCTGCTCGCCGTCGCGATGGGGGCCGACGCCGTGGGGTTCCTGTTCGCCCCATCGCCCCGCCAAGTCACGGCGCAGGTGGTCTTCGACATCACCCGCCGACTGCCGCCCGAGATCCTGACGGTCGGGGTATTTCGCGATGAAGCGCCGAGCCGAGTGATCGAGCTCGCCAACCGGGCGGGCGTCAAGGCCGTTCAGCTCCACGGGCGCGAAACCCCCGAACAGGCGAACGAGATCGCCCGCTCCGTGCGGCGGGTGTTCAAGGCATTCGCTGCCGGGTCGTCACTCGTACGGCGAGCCAAGGAGTATCCGGGCGACATCGTCTTGGTCGACTCGGCCCAGCCCGGGAGCGGGAAGGTGTTCGACTG
>JBKJJS010000299.1:0-2640 GCA_046597895.1 Ilumatobacteraceae bacterium | reverse complement strand
GCGGCCTGATCGCCCGACACGGAGCCCTTGATGCTCATCGTCCCCTTGAAGCTGACGATCGGCGTCTTCGTCGGGTCCGAGCTCGCTGCGGGGTAGTCACAGGTCCACGCATGGATGACGAACGAGCCATCGCCGAAGCCCAGCGCGTAGACCGTGCCGACCTCGGTGTCCACGGTCATCGCGCACTTCACCACGGACAGGTCGACGCCGTTGCGACGCAGGACACGAGTGATCGTCTGCGGTGATGCCGTCCCATCAATCTGGGTCGCCATCACGTCGTCCTCCATGCCGTCCTTCGCCACGAACTTCCCGTTCGGCAACTCGTCGTAGGAGTCGTCGAGGCCGAGGATGTGACCGAACTCGTGCGCCCAGGGCAGCGCCCAACCGCTGTCGTTGACGATGAACACCGCGCCTTGCGCCTCGGCGGGGTGCATGTCGGCGGGCGAGTCGCTGCGCGGGTTGACGCCCTTGACGCCGTCACCGCGCCAGATCGAGCTTCGCCCCGGGACGGCTTTGTTCGGCGCGGTCTGCACTTGGATCTCCACCGCGGTGGGGTCGGCCGGTGTTGACTCGGTGCGATCGCTGACTCGCACCGAGACGTCAACGGTCGTGACCACGTCCCAGCACTTGTACTTCGTGAAGCTCCAGGTCTGTTCGATCTGGGTCTTGACCTCTTCGGCCAACTTGTTCGTGGCCGCCTCGCCCATGTCGGGGGAGGCGACGAGCACGAGCTTGGCGCTGATGCGGAACGTGTGGTTCGCCTTGTCGGTCTCGATCTTCACGAAGCGGTTGGTGCCGTTGGCCGACGCGGGGTGCACCGTCCCTGGCAACGGGGCGACGATCGTGCCCGCCACGGCGGTGAGCACCACGGCCCACCCGGGGTGGCACCAGAGCCTCATGCGGCGACCCATAGCTGGTTCCCTTCGTCGAAGTGCAGCGTCGGCAGCGTCGTGGTGAGCCACTCACGCCACTTCTGCTGCGCGGTGGCCAGGCGAGTGCTCTCGGCGTCCTTCGGAGGGCCGAGATCGCTGTTGGCGGTGCTCCCCACCAACACGGACGCCGCGTATTGCCACTTGGTCAACGGGGTGTCCCAACCCGGCATGTGCCCCTCGTGCGTGAGTGCTTCGACGAGAACGGGAAAGCCCGATGCATCGCCGGTGCTGACCAGACCGGCGGCGGCCATCAGGCTCACACCCGGCGTCTCGTCGGTGAGCAACCGCGCCAGTGGCGCCGGATCGCGACCGAAGAGCGAGTAGACGTAGGTGGCGCCCCACAGCGTGCCCCCCGCCGGGAGCGGGTCGCTGTTGAGGATCGCCGTCGCCGCGGCGAGCGTCGCCGGATCAGCTATCACCGCATCGAGCGCGCCGAGTGCTGCCGGGTCCGCGGGGTCGGCAGCGGTGATGATCGCCGTCGCTGCGGGCTCGTCGAGTGCCGATGCGTCGCCGGCGGCCGCGGTGACTACCGGCGAACCATCGCCGTCGGTCGGGCTGGTGGTCGACGCCGTCGAGGCGGCTCCGCCCGACGCGGTTGTTGCCGCCGCAGTGCTCGTGCCGGCCGTGCCCGAACCGCCGGAGCTGCAGGCAGCGAACGTGACGGTGGCGAGGAGGATCACGAGGGCCGGCGGCCGGCCTGCAGAGCCGCGCGCGGCAAGAGAGAAACGATGATTCGGGGGCATGGCGGGCGGCAAGTTGTATCACACGTGGTGTGACCGAACCGCGGCTCTACAGAAATTCGTGATCCTCGATCGCGTTTTCAAAACCAAACATCCCTTCCGACTCGGTAGCCGTCACCTCGTCGTGCGGCTTCACCCCGAGATCGAGGTCAGGCCGTCCCACCCCACATCTCGCTGGCTTGACGAGATACTTATAGGCCGCGCGGTTAGGTAAAAGGGGTTCTGACCTGGTCATTCGCGCGGAAGTGGACCATCCACCGGTCGTCGAGCTGTCTCGACTGTGATGTCGGGTGCAAACCACCCCGACGACCAGTGGAGGTTCCGATCCATTATGCGCGCGCTCGACCCCGAAGTGTTCGATGCTGTCTGGGCGGCAATCGAGCCGCTCCTGCCGACCCATGTCGATGCCCACCCACTCGGGTGTCACCGACCCCGCGCCGCGGACAGGGACTGCTTCAAGGTGATCATCGTGCGGCTCTCGACGGGCTGTTCATGGCAGGACGCCGAACGGTTGTGTGCCAACACAGTGTCCGACACGACAGTGCGCCAACGACGCGACGAATGGGCCGCAGCTGGGGTGTTCGACGCCATCGCCCAGGAGGCCATCACCGCCTTTGATCGCATCGTCGGGCTCGATCTGTGCGATGTCGCGCTCGACGGGTCGTTACACAAAGCCCCTTGTGGAGGGCAAGGAACCGGACCGAACCCGACCGATCGAGGCAAGCTCGGCTGGAAGTGGTCGGTGCTCACCGACCGCAACGGGATCCCGATCGGATGGACCGTGGACGGCGCGAACCGCAACGACTCGATCCTGCTCGCACCGACGCTCGACGACGCCGCCGGACGCGGACTGCTCGCTGACGTCGAGACGATCTGGCTCGATCGCGGCTACGACTCCGACGTCACCCGACAACGCCTCGCCGAACGCCACCTTGACGACGCGGTGATCGCCAAGAAACGCAAGCGAG
>JBKJJS010000250.1:0-3493 GCA_046597895.1 Ilumatobacteraceae bacterium | reverse complement strand
GGCGCCGAACGCCGATGTGATTGCCAAGAGCTTCGCCAACCTGACGTTCACGCTCGACCCCATCGCCGCCTCGCTCTCCGGCTCGGCCGCCGACGCGAAGGCCGTCGGTCTGCTCGGCCCCGTCGACCTCGACGGCATCTACGACCTGACGCTGTTGAACGAGATCCTGAGGACCAGAGGCCAATCGGAGGTACGTGGGCTATGACGATCACCGAGATGAACACCCCGACGCTCGGCGTGACGTTGAACGCCAACGGGCGATCGGCGTTGACGTCGGCCGTCGAGATCGCAATGGTGTCGAAGCGCTACGGCACTGGCGAGCGGGGCGTCGTCGCGCTCGACCGGATCTCGCTCACCGTGGATCGTGGCGAGTTCGTGTGCCTTGTCGGCGCCTCGGGATGCGGCAAGTCGACGTTGCTCAACCTTGTGGCCGGACTCGACCGACCGAGTGCGGGCTCGGTCGCGGTGGACGGGCGGACCGCGCTCATGTTCCAGGAAGCGGCGCTGCTCCCGTGGCGCACGGCCGTCGAGAATGTCGAGTTGGCGCTGAAGCTCCGCGGCGTTGCTCGCCGGGAGCGCCGCCCGAGGGCCCTCGATCTGTTGGACCTCGTCCGCCTCGCCGAGTTCGCCGACAAGCGACCGCACGAACTCTCCGGTGGGATGCGTCAACGCGTCGCGCTGGCCAGGGCGCTGGCGCAGGACGCCGACATCCTGCTCATGGACGAACCGTTCGGGGCGCTCGACGCCATCACTCGTGACGTGCTGCACGACGAGATCGAGCGGGTGGCCGCCGAGCGCCGACTGACCGTGCTGTTCGTCACGCACAACGTCCGCGAAGCGGCCCGTCTTGGCGATCGCATCGTGCTGTTGTCCAGCCGGCCGGGCCGCGTAGTGGCCGAGTTCCCGGTAGCGGTCGAGCGCCCCCGCCGTATCGAGGCTCCCGATGTGGCCGCCATCGCCGCTGAGGTCACGGTCCGCCTGCGTGAGGAGGTGCGGCGCCATGCCGGGTGACGACATCCTCGATCAGGAACTCTCAGGGCTCGATCACCTCGAACTGCACGAGACCGCCGCTCGCCCGCTCGGCCGGCGCCTGTGGTCGGCCTCCTGGCCGAAGCTGGTCGCCGTCGGACTCGTCCTGGCCATCTGGCAGTTCTTGGTGTGGCAGGAGTGGCGGAAGCGCTACGTGCTGCCGTCGCCGGCGACGGTGGGAGCGCGGTTGTGGGAGGACCTTGCGACGGCTGAACTCTGGAGGGCCGTCGGGTTCACGCTGCGCCGCGCCGTGATCGGCTTCCTGCTCTCGTTGATCATCGGGGTGGTCGTCGGCATCCTTGTCACGCGGCTGCGTGTCCTGCGTGTCGCCATCGGGTCGATGCTCACGGGACTTCAGACCATGCCCTCCATCGCCTGGTTTCCGCTGGCCATCCTGTTGTTCCAACTGAGCGAGCAAGCGATCCTGTTCGTGGTCGTCCTCGGAGCCGCTCCTTCGATTGCCAATGGCATCATCTCCGGTATCGACAGTGTGCCGCCCATTTTGCGCAGGGTCGGCGTCACGATGGGTGCCGGTCAGGTGGCGATGTACCGGGACTTCGTGATCCCAGCGGCCCTGCCGTCTGCCATCAGTGGCTTGAAGCAAGGGTGGGCGTTCTCGTGGCGCAGCCTGATGGCGGGGGAGTTGCTCGTCATCATCCCTGGGACACAATCGCTCGGCACCAGGCTCCAGTTCGCCCGTGAGCTTTCGGATGCTCCGGGACTGATCGCCACCATGATCGTGATTCTCGTGATTGGCGTGCTCGTCGACACGCTGGTGTTCGGGCGGATCGAGCGGTCCGTGCTGCGCCGTCGAGGCCTGGCACTCGACGAGCAACCGGCCGAGAAGCTGGTGCGCCGACGCGAGATCGTCAGACCTGGGCTCGTCAACTGACTGACTCGAGCAGT
Source organism: Ilumatobacteraceae bacterium (assembly GCA_046597895.1). GTDB lineage: Bacteria > Actinomycetota > Acidimicrobiia > Acidimicrobiales > Ilumatobacteraceae > WLJO01. The sequence goes on along the minus strand of JBKJJS010000250.1, from coordinate 1,558 downwards.
GATCTCCCAGCCAGAGCTGGGGGAGATCACTGCTCACAACGACAAGAGTCCGGCGTACGCCGTTGAATGTGCTGAGCCGTTTCCGGATCAGTTGTCGAGCGCCCTCCAGGCGTGCTTGTAGTGGTCGATGGCCTTTCGGAAGTCACCAGTGGCCTCGGAGGCGTCGCCCTCGGCCAGTTCGCTGTTCGCCTTGGCGAGGTCAGCAACGCTGCCGCCCTCGGAGATGGCGGTAGTGGCGAGAATCCGATCAGCAGCGACGAGGGAGTCGATCCAGCCGGCGATGCTGGCGGCAAGGCTGGGCGACGGGTTCTTGATATCACCGAGCTTCTTGACGGTCTCGCGCTCCTCGTCGAACACCTTCTCGGCCCTCTTGCCGTCGAGATGGTTGTCGTCCACCCAGGCGGCGTTGTCGAGGCTCTTTTGGAGATGCTTGATCGCTTCGCCGATCTTCTTGTCGGTGTAGTGGTCGACCGGTGGCTGGGCCTGCAGTTGAGCCAGGACAAGCTGCTTGGCCACCCGGGCGCCGATGGCGATGGGGCCCGAGGTGGTCGTGAGGTTGTCGATGAGGAAGCCGTTGTCCACCGTTAGCGGCCTCACTGTTCCGCCTGTCCGGAACAACACGGAGTCGACCGTTCGGCTGACACCGGACGCCTCACACCAACGGAAGTAGTCCTCCCAGGAAGTATCTGTGTGCATCAGCACGCCATCCACGTACACGCTTACGACATCGTTCCTGGGACCGACGATGAGGTCCATGGCGATCTTGACCGTGTGGGGAATGCTCCGGTCCAAGCCTGTGATAACCGTCGTGAAGTTGAAGTTGTCACCATCGCCACAGCCATTCGACGCGCTTCCGACATCGCCAAATGGCGCGACATCGGTGTAGCTGTTGACGGTGACCGCAAGGCCACCCGGCGTGTCGGTCATCTGGATCCAACTCATGGGGGAGCCGTCACCGCGATCTGGGCTGGCGACGACCAAGAGGCCGGGCTGCTCGGCGCCGGGGAGGGTCGATGCGAAGTCCCACTGTGCCTCGAAGGTGCTCTGACGGCTACCACCGGACATGCCGCCGTTGGTCGCAGTCGCCTCGCCCGCTTCGTCGGTGAGAGACTTCGAGAACGTCCGCGCACCGAAACAGCCGCGTCTGTCGCTGTTGGGAATGCGGAGGCTTTGTCGGCCGAAGGACGCCGGTGCACCGGTATTCACCACCACCTGGTGGTCGTAGGCCGCGCACCCGGACCTGGCGTCACCGGAGCTGGTCCAGCCATCCTGGAGATCGATGGACCCTGCGACGTAACTCTCGAAATCGAAAGACGACGTCTCTGCGTGTGCACTCGAGTGCGACATCGTGAGGGCAGCGACCGACACTGCTGCCGCTACAAGAGATTGTCTAGTAGTCATCACTTTTATACGATATCGCGGTCGAAGAACTTCCTAACGTGATACTAGGCGACTCTGAGCTCGGTGAGGCGGTCAATCGGTGTCGAGGTGGCAGTGGCGGCTGATGGCCTCGATGTGTGGGTGGTCCGTGCCGCAGCAGCCGCCGAGGACGTTGAGG
>JBKJJS010000178.1:0-2688 GCA_046597895.1 Ilumatobacteraceae bacterium | reverse complement strand
GATCGACAGTGGGCGATCTCCTTGTCGATGCTGCGGCCCGTCGCGCGTGGCTCCGCGGCGACGAGCTCCAGCTCCGGGCGAAGGAGTTCGACCTTCTCGCCCGGCTCGTCGCCGATGCCGGCTCGGCGGTCTCCCGAGAGACGCTGATGAGCGACGTGTGGGATGAGCATTGGTTCGGGTCGACCAAGACGCTCGACTTTCATGTCGCCGCCCTCCGACGCAAGATCGATGGCACTGATTCGGAGAGCCGCATCACCACGCTGCGGGGGATTGGCTACCGGTTCGAGCTGCCATGAGGCGGCGGATACTCACCGTGGTGCTCTCGGTGACGGCAGTGTCGATCGTGCTGTTCGGTGTGCCACTCGCGATCGTCGTGGAGCGGTTCGTCGATGACGATGCCGCGCTACGGGTCGAGCGGACTGCCGTGCTTGCCTCTCGCGAGGTGCCAGGGGACTTCGTGACGAGCAACGATCCGGTTGAACTTCCCGAGAACAGCGACGGAATAGCGCTCGGGCTGTATGACCTCCGAGGCTCGCTCGTCGCGGGCTCCGGGCCGCCGGCTGCCGACTCGCCGACGCTTCGGGCGTTACAGAACGAAGTGATCGACACCGAGGTATCCGGCACGCGGGTCGTCGCCGTGCCCGTCGCAGCTGACGAACGGGTGGTCGGCGTCATCCGGGCCGAGCAGTCCACCGCAAGCAGCGACAGCCGTTCACGCCGGATCCTTGCTCTCTTGGGCGTGCTCGCCGTTGCAGTCCTGGCGATCGGGGCGTCCATCGGCTTCGTGCTCGCCGGGCGCCTGGCCCGGCCCGTCCGTCGGTTGCGTGATGCCGCCGTCCAGCTCGGTGAGGGTGACTTCACGTTGGACATCCCACGCAGCAGCATCCCCGAGCTCGATCAAGCCGCGCTGGCGATGACGGCCACCGCGCAGCGGATCAACGACCTCGTCACGCGAGAACGCTCGTTCAGCGCTGATGCGTCCCATCAACTCCGTACTCCGTTGGCAGGGCTCCGGGCCGCGATCGAGACCGAACTCGAGTTCCCCAGACAGGATCCGACCGAGGTCCTCTACGAAGCGGTCAGCGACATCGATCGGTTGGAGCGGACCATCACGGATCTTCTCATGATCGCTCGCACTTCGAGCCTGGACGGCGCTCCTGTCGTGCTCGCCGACGTGTTCACGGAGATCGAGCCGGTGTGGCAGCCCCGCTTCGCCGGAGCCGGCCGCACGTTCACCGTTGCACCGGCGCGCTATGCACCAGCCGTCCGGGGCAACGCGGCGACGCTGCGGCACGCGCTCGACGTTCTGCTCGACAACGCGTTGCGTCACGGAGCCGGCCGCGTCCATGTCGGTCATGTCGTCTCGGACGATGCCGTGACGATCTCGGTCACCGATGAAGGACCCGGGTTCGATGCCAGTTCCGGCTCGACCGATCCAAGCGAGCCGTCGGCGGGCGCTCCGGTCCATGGGCTCGGTCTGCCGCTTGCGAGGCGCCTCGTCGAGGCCATGCCGGGCCGGCTGGCGATCACCAGGCCAGGCGCCAACCCGCAGGTCGACATCGTTCTCCAGCGAGCCTCGCCGCCACACCGCTAGCCAGATCAGTTCTGGCCGTCTTCTGGCCGGCTGCTACCCGCGCGCTGGTGGGGCCTTTCGTACGTTGAGCTCATGCACAATCCAGCCATCGAGCTCCGCGGACTGAGCCATCGCTACGACACCGAGCCCGTGTTGCGAGACATCGATCTCACCATCGAACACGGGGAGATCTTCGGGTTCCTCGGCCACAACGGCGCCGGCAAGACGACGGCGATCAACATCCTCACCACCCTGATCGAGCCGACCTCGGGGACGGCGCAGGTCTGCGGGTTCGACGTGGTGACCGAGCGCCGAGACGTCACCCGCGGCATCGGCTACCTGCCGGCCGAGGTTCGCATGTACGGCCACATGACCGCCGCGGAGAACCTCGAGTTCTTTGCCAAGCTCTCCGGCGTCGCCGAGCCCCGCAGGGCCGTCGCCGAGACCCTCGACTATCTCGAGTGTGCGGACCTCGCCGATCGGCGAGTCGGCTCGTTCTCCTCCGGGATGCGGCAGCGGATCGGCATCGCCCAGGCCATCGTGCATCGCCCGAAGGTTCTGTTCCTCGATGAACCCACCTCCGGGCTCGACCCTCTCGGGGTCCGCCAGCTGCGCGAGACCATCCTGCGCCTGAACAGCGACCTCGGCATGACGGTGTTCATGAACACCCACTTGCTCAGCGAAGTGGCGAAGGTCTGTACAACCATCGGCGTGCTGAACCACGGCGAGCTGATCTACAAGGAGTCCATCGAGGAGACCACCCGCCGGTTCCCCAACGAGACATCGCTCGAGGACATCTACGTCCGGATGGAAGGCGCTTCCACGTGATCGCCACCATCGCGTCACACCAGATGCTCTCGCTCCGGCGCCAACGCGTGTTCCGTGCACTCCTCGGCACGCTGCTCGTGATGACGGCGCTCGCCGGGGTGCTCGGCGGGTCGAGCCACCACACCATCGTCCGGGTCTACGACGAAGCGGTCAAGTTCCTTGCCTCGACAGGAAAGCCAGCGCCGCCGAACCCGTTCACGCTCAAGCCGACGCTCTCGCTGCTGTCGAACATGGTCGTCTACATCCCCCTCATCGGAGCTCTTCTCGCGCTCGTTCTCGGGCACCTC
>JBKJJS010000160.1:0-9339 GCA_046597895.1 Ilumatobacteraceae bacterium | reverse complement strand
GTCGCCCGCCGGCGCAGCGGCACGTCGAGTGGGCGACTGATTGCGGTCGCGAGCACGGCGAGCGCCAGCGTCGTGAACGCCGCCAGAATCCCATCCAACAGTGCGAGCCGCCCCGTGGTGAACGCGATGCCGTCGGTCATCACGATGAGGCCTGCGAGCCCGGCGAGCCACAGTCGGTCGAAGAGGCGGTACGCCGCAACGACGGTGGCCATCACCACGATCACGCCGGCAAGGAGGGGCACGATTCGCCACCCGAACGAATCGAAGCCGAAGACCCGTATCCCGGCACCGATCAGCCATTTGGCGAGCGGTGGGTGAACCGTTCGGCCCTGCTCGACGCCGCTCGTGGCGATCTCCAGACCTTGGCTGGCGTAGTAGACCTCGTCGAACACGAGCACTCGCGGCCGGTCGAGCCCCGGCAGGCGGGTAGCGAAGGTGGCGAGACCCGCCCCGGCGGCGAGCAGACGTGCCGGGAGTGGAAGGCGCCGGTCCAGCGCCGGCGGGATGTTGGGCGGGGCCGGAAGGGGTGCCGGCGCCGCGGTGTCGCAAGGGGCCGGCGCGGTGTCGACGAGATCGGTCACGAACCCGATTCCTCCCCGGTGTCGGTGTCGGTCCCCGTATCGGCGTCGGCGTCGGCGTCGGAAGTGACTGCCGTGATGGTGGCCCGCAACTCCTTACGGACCTCGTTGCAGACGTTGCGGTACGGCGAGACGGTGTTGAAGCGTTTCCCGCTGGCCAGCAGGCGGCGGCGCTCCTCGACGAAGCGTTGAGGGTCGATTTGGGCCGGTGCGGGCGTCGGTAAACCATTGCGGACGACGGTGGACAAGCAGGTTTTCGAAAGGATCGTTGCCCGCTGGGTATCCGCATTCGGCACGCCACAGCCTGCGAGAACCGCGAGCGCCACCAGTAGGGGGAAACCTCGGCGTGACACGCCGGGTGACGGTAGTCTGCCGAGTGCGCGAGTGATCCGCGAAACATGAGGATGTCGCGCTTGGCGATTCCTTTGGTGGGCGGTAGCATCTCCTCTTCGTGCGTCGGGCCAGTGGTCCGGTCCGCACGAAATCGATGTCCGTGTGCGCCTCCTAATCAGGGGGGACCGCACGGCGACAACCGAATCCGGTGCTCCGCTAGTCCGTTCACGTGTGATCGAGCCATGCGGGGCATCCGTGTGAAGGCACCAGCTCCGGGCAACACGCAACGGAGCCGTACGAGCAGAAGGCAGCCGCTATGGCGACGAAGGCAATCGTCGGCGAAAAACTCGGTATGACACAGGTCTGGGCTGATGACAACAGGGTCATCCCGGTCACGGTGCTGCGCGTCGAGACCGCCCGAGTGGTCCAGATCAAGACCAATGAGCGTGATGGGTACACCGCGCTCCAGGTCACGTTCGGCCAGAAGGATCCCAAGAAGCTCACCAAGCCCGAGGCCGGGCACTTCGCGAAGGCAGGGGTGCAGGCGGGTCGCCGACTCGTGGAGTTGCGCCTCGACTCTGTCGATGGCTACGTCGTTGGTCAGGAGTTGAAGGCGGACACTCTCGTGAAGGGCATGAAGGTGGATGTCATGGCCGTCAGCCGGGGCAAGGGCTTCGCCGGCGCCATGAAGCGTCACAACTTCAAGGGCCAGGGCGCCAGCCACGGCAACCACAAGATGCACCGGTCGCCCGGTTCGGTGGGGTCTTGCTCATTTCCCGGTCGGGTCTTCAAGGGGCTTCGGATGGCTGGCCACATGGGCCATCTGCAAGTCACCACGCTGAACCTCGAGGTTGTCGAGGCCGATCCGGAACGCAACCTCGTGATGGTCAGAGGTTCGGTGCCCGGTCCCAACGGCGGTGTGGTCATCGTCCGCAACGCGGTCAAGGGGAAGAAGTAGTGGGCAGCGTTTCCGTCAAGACGGTTACCGGCGAGGACGCCGGGACGGTCGAGTTGGCGCCGGAGTTCTTCGGGGTCCAGCCGAATGTTCCGGTCATGCACCAGGTCGTCACCGCCCAGCTCGCCCATCGGCGCGCCGGCACGCAGAGCACTAAGACTCGCGCCGAGGTGCGAGGTGGTGGCAGGAAGCCGTTCAAGCAGAAGGGCACCGGGAGCGCCCGTGCGGGTTCCACGCGGGCTCCGCAGTTCAGCGGGGGAGGTGTGGCCCTTGGGCCCAAGCCCCGTAGCTACAGTCAGAAGGTCAACAAGAAGGTCGTTCGCTTGGCCCTCGCCTCAGCGCTGTCGGACCGCGCCAACGAAGGCAGAGTCATCGTGATCGACGAGTGGGGCTTCGACACCCCCAAGACGAAGAACGCCGTGTCCGCACTGAATGCGCTCGGTATCGAGGGCACGGTCCTGGTGGTGGTGAACCACGAGGAGCAGTCGGTCGCCAAGAGCTTCCGCAACCTGCCCGATGTGCAGCTCATCTTGGCGAGCGAGCTCAACGCGTACGACATCCTCTGCAACAGATACCTCGTGTTCTCCAAGGCGACGTTGCCCGTCCCGAGCGACAAACTGAAGGCTGCCGCAGCGAAGCACAAGGCGCGCCTCGCTCAGTCCAGCGCCGCCGGCGCCGAGACCAATGCGCTTGGCGACGAGGTCACCAAGCCGGAGGGCTTCGAGATCAAGGGCAACGCCCAGTCGATGCTCTACCACGTACCTGGCAGTCGCTACTACACGGTTACCAAGGCCGAGGCGTGGTTCGAGACGGAAGAGGCCGCCCAGGCAGCCGGCTACTCACGGCCTGGTGCCGCTGACGAGTCCACTGCCGACGAGGCCACTGCCGACGAGTCCACTGCCGACGAGTCCACTGCCGACAACGACGGAGCTGAGTGATGAAGGATCCCCGAGACATCATCTGGTCCCCGGTCGTGTCCGAGAAGAGCTACGGACTCATCGAATCCGGCGTCTACACCTTCAAGGTCGACCCCCGGGCCAGCAAGCCCGAGATCCACGACGCCATCGAGTCGATCTGGGGCGTCAAGGTCCTGAAGGTCAACACCCTCAACCGCAAGGGCAAGGTGAAGCGCGCCCGCGGTACGAACCGTATGGGCCAGCGTCCCGGCTCGAAGCGGGCCATCGTCACTCTGGCAGCGGGCCACGAAATCCCGTTGTTCGAGAACTGAGGTAGGTCAGAGCCATGGGTATTCGTTCACGCAAGCCGACGAGCGACGGACGTCGCTTCCAGACGGTCTCGGACTTTGCCGAGATCACCAAGGTTGAGCCCGAGAGAACTCTCCTCGGTCCACTCCCAGTTTCTGCTGGTCGCAATGCCCACGGGCGCATCACGTCGCGTCACATCGGTGGTCGACACAAGCGCCAGTACCGCATCATCGACTTCAAGCGGGTCAGTGACACATACGCCGCCAAGGTGGCCGCCATCGAGTACGACCCCAACCGGACGTGCCGCATCGCGCTGCTCCACTACGCGGATGGCGCGAAGGCATACATTCTGGCTCCGAAGGGTTTGAAGGTCGGCGACCGCGTCTCGAGTGGCCAAGGAGCCGATATCAAGGTCGGCAACGCCCTCCCGCTGCGCTTCATCCCAGTCGGGACCACGATCCACAACGTCGAACTCCGCCCCGGCGGCGGAGGGCAGATGGCCCGGTCGGCCGGCATGGCGGTGCAGTTGGTTGCCAAGGAAGGCGACTACGCCACCCTGCGGCTCCCGAGCACCGAAATGCGCCGCGTGCTCATCGACTGCCGTGCCACCATCGGTGAGGTCGGCAACAGCGAACACGAGCTCATCAAGATCGGCAAGGCTGGTCGCGCCCGCTGGAAGGGCGTGCGTCCACAGAGTCGTGGCGTCGTGATGAACCCCGTGGATCACCCGCTCGGTGGCGGAGAAGGCCGGACCTCAGGTGGTCGCCATCCCGTGTCGCCGTGGGGCAAGCCGGAGGGCCGTACTCGTAAGAAGAAGAAGGCATCGTCGACGTTGATCGTGCGGCGCCGCCGTAGCGGCAAGGGTCGCCGGTAGGAGGATCGAGAAATGAGCCGCAGCCTAAAGAAGGGTCCGTTCGTCGATGACCACCTCCTCAAGAAGGTGGACGTCCTGAACGCAGCCAGCGAGCGCAAGGTCATCAAGACCTGGTCGCGCCGCAGCACGATCATCCCGGACATGGTGGGTCACACCATCGCTGTCCATGATGGCCGCAAACACATCCCGGTGTACGTCACCGAATCCATGGTCGGCCACAAGCTCGGTGAGTTCGCGCCCACGCGGACCTTCCGGTATCACGCCGGCCAGGAAAAGAACACGAAGGGCCGCCGCTGATGACTGGGCCGAAGAGAAACGAAGGTGCGACGAAGACCGGCGATCGTCCCGGCACCCGTTGCATCGTGCGCTACGTCGGGACACCGGCGAGCAAGGCGCGCCAGGTGCTCGACCTCATTCGGGGCGTCGAGGTCCGCCGAGCGGACCAGGTGTTGCAGTTCACCGATCGAGAGGTCGCTCGGACGATCCGCAAGGCGTTGGCGTCCGCGGTCGCCAACGCAGCGCACAACGACATGCAGGATCCTGACGAGCTGAAGGTCATCGCGTGTTTCGCCGACGAGGGGCCGACGATGCGACGGTTCAGGCCGAGAGCACGTGGCCGGGCCATGCGTATCCGTAAGCGCTCGTGCCACATCACGGTCATCGTCGGCCGGATGACGGACCGCGAGCTCGCAGTCATGCAGATCAAGGAAGGCACCGCCACCACCGGCGGTCGCCGCGTGGCCCGTGGGGCCTCGCCTGCCGCCGCCGCCCGCCGTGCCCGAGTCGAGCGCAGCCGCCAGCAGCGCGCTGCCGACAAGGACGCGGATACCGAAGTCACCACTGCGCCCGACGAAACGCTCGCTGTTGCCGAGGCACCCGCCAGCGACGAGCCCACCGTCACCGGCGGCACGAACGGTGAGCCTGCCAAGCAGGAAGGCTTCGACATCAAGGGCAACGCCGATTCGATGCTCTACCACGTACCCGGAAGCCGTTACTACAACGCGACCAAGGCCGAGGTGTGGTTCGACACCGAGGAAGCCGCGGAGGCAGCCGGCTTTGCGAAGCCCGGCTCACATGATGACGACGAGCCTGCCGACGAGGGAGAGAAGTAACCATGGGTCAGAAGGTCAATCCCTACGGTTTCCGGCTCGGTATCACCACCGAGTGGAAGAGCCGCTGGTTCAGCGAGCGCCAGTACAAGGAGTACCTCACCGAGGACTGGAAGATCCGCGCGTACATCATGGAGTTGCTGCCCGATGCCGCCATCAGCCGCATCGAAATCGAGCGCACCCGCGACAAGCTGCGTATCGACGTGCACACCGCCCGGCCCGGCATCGTCATCGGGCGCCGCGGGGCCAAGGCCGACGAACTGCGTGCGGGTCTCGCCAAGATCACCGGCAACCCGAAGGTGCAGCTCAATATCGTCGAAATCAAGTCTCCAGAACTCGACGCCGCGCTGATTGCGCAAGGTGTCGCCGACCAACTCACGAGCCGGATCGCGTTCCGTCGGGCCATGAAGCGGGCGGTTCAGAACGCCCAGAAGTCGGGAGCGCTCGGAATTCGCGTGCAGTGCTCCGGCCGGCTCGGCGGTGCCGAGATGAGTCGCACCGAGTGGTACCGCGAAGGTCGCGTGCCGCTGCACACCCTGCGGGCCGACATCGACTACGGCTTCCGCGAAGCACGGACCACGAGCGGTCGCGTCGGCGTGAAGGTGTGGATCTACAAGGGCGACATCCTGCCCTACAAGGCGCAGTCCGACGACAAGATCAGCCGCGAAGCCGCCATGGCCGTCGGTGAGACCGCCGGAGCCCCGGGTACCGGCCGCAAGGTCGTGTCCTCGGCCGGACGTCGCAAGCCAGGTCCCGAGGACGAAGTTGAGGCCGCGCCGCTGCTGAAAGAAGCCGATCCTGAGCTCGAGAAGTTGCTCGACGAAGAAGAGGACATCGCCCGTCGCACCCATGAAGGGCACGAAGCCCCCCACTTCCGAGGGGATGACTGAGCCATGTTGATGCCTCGCAAGGTCAAGCACCGCAAGCAACACCGCGGCCGTACCGGTGGCCCGTCGAAGGGTGGCACCGAGCTTTCATTCGGCGATTTTGGTATTCAGGCCCTCGAGCCTGGCTGGCTCACTGCCCGTCAGATCGAAGCCGCCCGTATTGCCATGACCCGCCGTATCAAGCGTGGCGGCAAGGTTTGGATCACCGTGTTTCCGGACAAGCCCGTGACGAAGAAGCCCGCCGAGACCCGCATGGGTTCCGGCAAGGGGTCTCCGGAGTTCTGGGTCGCTGTCGTGAAGCCCGGACGCATCCTGTTCGAACTGTCGTATCCATCCGAAGAGACGGCACGCGAAGCACTTGAGCTCGCCGTCCAAAAGTTGCCGATCAAGGCGCGTGTCATCGCCCGTTCGGACGAGGTGATCTGAGATGGCCCGCACTACCGGTGAACTGAACGAACTGGACTTGGCGGCCCTCGTGGAGGAACTGAGAGCCACGAAGCATGAGGCTCTCAACCTTCGCTTCCGTAACGCCACGGGCCAACTCGACAACTCTTCGGAGATCAAGAGGGTGCGGCGTCACATCGCCCGCATCAACACACTGATCCGTCAGCGAGAGATCGCGGCGGCCGAGGCCGGGAGCAAGTGATGGCCGACGAAGAAACCGTAGTACCCGCGCCGGCCGTTGCCCGGCGGGTGCGCAAGACCCGCGACGGCGTTGTGGTGTCTAACAAGATGGAGCACACCGCAGTGGTGGCCATCGTGGAGCGCGTCCGCCACCCGAAGTACGCGAAGTTCGTCAACCGGACCAAGAAGCTCTACTGCCACGACGAAACGAATGACGTCAACGTGGGTGACAAGGTCCGCGTCGCCGAGACCCGGCCGATGAGCAAGCTCAAGCGTTGGCGCATCGTGGAAGTCCTGGAGCGTGCCAAGTGATCCAGCAGGAAAGTCGCCTCCGCGTGGCTGACAACAGTGGCGCCCGCGAGGTGCTCGTCATCAAGGTGCTGGGTGGCACTCGCCGTCGCTACGCCTCGATCGGCGACATCTTCGTCGGGACCGTGAAGGACGCCATCCCGGGCGCCGCAGTAAAGAAGGGTGACGTGGTCAAGTGCGTCGTCGTGCGCACGAAGAAGGAAAAGCGCCGTCCCGACGGCAGCTACATCCGCTTCGACGACAACGCCGCCGTCATTATCAAGGACGATTTCACCCCCCGCGGGACCCGGATCTTCGGGCCAGTCGGACGTGAACTGCGTGACAAGCGCTTCATGCGCATCATCTCGCTGGCACCGGAGGTGCTGTGATGAAACTGAAAAAGGGCGACACCGTCGTGGTGATCACCGGCAAAGACAAAGGGGCGGAGGGAGAAATCATCCGTGCCATGCCCAAGCAGAACAAGGTCATCGTGGCCGGTGTCAACATCTCCAAGCGCCATGCGAAGGCCCGTAACCAGCGCGACAAGGCTGGCATCATCGACAAGGACATGCCTATGGACGCTTCGAACGTGATGTACGTCCACAAGGGCAAGCCCACCCGGCTCGGTTACAAGGTGGCGGACGACGGCTCCAAGCAGCGCTTCGCCAAGAGCACCGGGGAGGTCATCTCATGACGCTCACGACCGCCATAGATGTCGTGGCCGCGTCAACGACGCCGCGACTGAAGACGAAGTACAACGATGAGATCCGAGGCGCGTTGAAGGAGCGTCTTGGGCTCAGCAACGTCATGCAGGTACCGCGCTTCGAAAAGATCGTGGTGAACATGGGAGTCGGACGCGCCACCCAGCAGCCGTCACTCCTCGAAGCCGCCGTCACCGACATGACTGCCATCACCGGTCAGAAGCCGATGGTCACGAAGGCGACGAAGTCGATCGCCGCGTTCAAGCTACGCGAAGGTCAGAACATCGGTTGCAAGGTGACGCTTCGTGGCGACCGGATGTGGGAATTCTTCGACCGCCTCCTGTCGGTCGCCATCCCTCGCATCCGCGACTTCCGCGGACTCCCGGCCCATTCGTGGGACGGCCGTGGCAACTACACCTTCGGTGTCAGTGAGCAGACGATCTTCCCGGAGATCGAGTACGACCGCATCGACACCACCCGTGGCATGGACATCACCATCGTCACGACGGCCGCGGACGACGCCGGCGGACGAGCCTTGCTGGAGGCATACGCCTTCCCGTTCAAGCGCGGTGCCGATGCCGGGCCCGTACCCGTAAAGAAGCGCCGCAGCGGACCCGTTCGCGGTGGAAAAGGCGCCAAGGGCGCCAAGGTCTCGGCGCCTACCAAGAGCGCCAAGAAGAAGTGATGGGGAAGGGCTGAAGAGGAATGGCCAAGAAGGCTCTCATCAATAAAGCGGCAGCAAAGCCGAAGTACAAGGTCCGCGGTTATACGCGGTGCCGCCGGTGCGGACGCGCTCGCTCCGTATACCGCAAGTTCGGCCTCTGCCGTCTGTGCCTGCGTGAGCTCGTACATGCCGGCGAGGTTCCTGGCGTGACCAAGGCGAGCTGGTGAGGAGGAGACATGCTGACTGATCCCATCGCTGACATGCTCACCCGTCTGCGCAATGCCAATACGGCGATGCACGACGAGGTGAAGATGCCTGCCTCGAAGCAGAAGGTGGCACTCGCCATCATCTTGAAGCAAGAGGGCTACATCCACGACTTCACCACCGCGCCGTCCACCAAGGGGCCCGGCGATGTGTTGTCGATCAGCCTCAAGTACACGCCGGAGCGGCATCGGACCATCACTGGCTTGCGCCGTGTGTCCAAGCCAGGACTCCGCGTGTATCGCAAGGCCACCAGCGTGCCCCGGGTTCTCGGGGGTCTTGGTGTCGCTGTCCTATCCACCAGCCAGGGTCTGATGACCGACCGCGAAGCGCGAAAGCGCAACGTGGGTGGCGAGATCCTCTGCTACGTGTGGTGACGCGTCATGTCCCGTATCGGTAAAGCACCAATTGAAGTCCCCGGCGGGGTCGACGTCACGCTCGCCAACCAGTCCGTCACCGTGAAAGGCCCGAAGGGAACGCTCTCGCGCGACCTGCCCGGTGCCATCACGATCCGCCAGGAAGGCCCGACGCTGCTCGTGGAGCGCCCGAACGACGAGCGCGAGAATCGGAGCCTCCACGGCCTCAGCCGAACGCTCGTGAACAACATGGTGCTCGGGGTGACGGCGGGGTTCCGTAAGGAACTCGAGATCGTGGGCGTCGGCTATCGCGCTGAGGCTCAGGGGCCATCGACCCTGAAGCTGTCGCTTGGGTTCAGTCACCCCGTCATTGTCGAGGCGCCGCCCGGCATCACCTTCGAAGTCCCGGTGCCGACCCGCGTGGCCGTGCTCGGAATCGACAAGGAGACCGTCGGTCAGGTGGCTGCCAACATCCGCAGCATCCGCAAGCCCGAGCCCTACAAG
>JBKJJS010000155.1:0-3452 GCA_046597895.1 Ilumatobacteraceae bacterium | reverse complement strand
CAGCTCCGCCAGCGTCTTGTCGATGGCGACAATCGGCGGCCCACCCGGCACCTGCACCGTCGACCGCATGCGGATCAGCGACGTATCGAACGCCGCTCCCGACACCTTGGCGTCGATCACCCGGTACGGCGCGGAACCCGAGCCGATGAACACCAGCTCGTTGCGGATCGCCTCGCCGTGGTCCGGGCCTTCGAACTCGACCACGTACGGTTCATGTCGTCGAAGTCGATCGACATGCGTCCGTCGAGACCGAACACGAGCACCACCCCGTCGGCCCCGGCCCGGGTGATGAGGTTCGGGATCGCCGGCCCGAGCAGCTCCGTCGACACCCAGCGTCCTACCTGACACGCCCCGGCGATCGTGGTGGGCGCCGGTTCGATGCCGCACACCCGGTCGGGGGACTCCAGCCGCACGGTGACCCGGCCGCCGACCACCGAAGCGGCGCCGAGGAAGGCCTTGGTGCCGGTGGTCCGGGTGAGTCGCGGCGTTGACCCGCTGGGGCACGGGGCACAGCCAGTGTCGCTGAAGCACGCCCTCTTCACGTCGCCTGGCGCGAAGCCCCGTGGGCTCTCGTCGCCGAACCTGATGAGGCCGCTGGCGGTGCTCTCCAGCACGAGCACGTTGTCCCCTCCGAGACCGCCAACGGCGGCGGCGGCGGCCGCGAGGGCCGGGACGTCGACCTGCTGGGCCGGACCATCGGCCCGCAGCGTGAGGTTGCGCACCTGGGGACCGAGGCCGTTCAACGCGCCGAGAACGAACGCCGGCCCGTACGCGGCGTTGTCGTGGTACTGCGCTCCCCAGTGGCCGTACATGAGCGTGGTCAGCGCCGCGTTCAGCGGCACCGCCGGCGTGTCCGTGCTGAGCAGCTCCGCCATCAAGGGGAACAGGTTCGTCCCGCCGACGTCCTCGATCGTTTCGTACAGCCCGAGCGCGTCGTAGTCCCGGCGGGCCAGCGACTTGGCCGGCCGCGCCAGCCAGAGGCGCAGCTGCTCGTTGGCCCAGGTGGGGTCCGGTGCCAGCGCCTGCCCGGCATAGGCCGCGGTGCCCTCCATCGCCCACCGTGGCTCGTTGTACGGGTGCAGCCCGAGCGGCACGCGGACCGCGAACTGGAAGCAGTGGTACGCCTCATGGGCCAGAGTGTCAGCCCCGCAGATCCCGGAGGCCGCCAGCCGCATCTTGCAGCCGTTCTCAACGGGGAGGGCCGTGCCGCCGATGCGCGCGGGGAGCGGGGCGACGGCCACGACGACTTCGAAGCCGTCGAGCGTGACCCCACTCAGGCGGGCGAAGTCACGGATGTACCCGATGGCCCTGGCCGTGTACGTGGCCGCATCACTGACCTGTGATGGCGTGCGCGGTGCCCCCGCGGTCGGGTCGGGGGCGAGGGTGGGCAACGTCGACGCCCCGGTCGGGGGCGCCGCGGACGACGGCGGGGCGTACGGCACGGCCTGGCCGTCCACGATCTCCACGATGGAGTCTCCGTCGAACACGAACCGGTGGGACTCGGTGGCCGGGCCCGGCTCCAGCCACGCCTGCACCACGGCCCGTTGCTCGGGTGTCAACTCGTCGAGCCGCTTCGCCAGGACGTCGGCCAACTCCCGATCCTCGACGGCGGCGGCGAGGTCGGCCGGCGCCGCTGTGATGCCCGGGACGGCACCGAACCGGGCCGCGAACACGGCCAGCACCGCGTCGAGGTCCCACGACCCGTCATCGGCGGTCATCGAGTCGTGGGCCCGCTCGAGGTCCTCGAGGTCCGCGAGGTCCGCGAGATCCTCGACCGCCACCGGTTCTGACGGCGGCGCGGGCTCCGTGGTCGCGACCGATGCGGTCCCCGTCGCCGGTGTGGTCGTCACCGGACCGGGCGACCCGCGGTCATCCGACGACCCGGAGCAGGCGGCCATCGTCATCAACGCCGTCACCACGGCAACTCCCCACAGACCCTTTCAGCCGTCGTCGCATCGACCCCAGTGCGGCCGAAGCGCACGCCAGACTGTGGACATGTCAGAGCCCACCGGCCTCCCCCTCCTCACCGAGCGGCTGGTCATCCGCCCCTACCAACCGGAGGACGCGGTCGTCTTCACGGCGATCCGCAACGATCCCGAGGTCGCCCGGTATCAGGCGTGGTCGTTGCCGTTCGCCCTGACCAAGGCGGAGGAGCACATCGCGTCCTTCGTCGCCCTCGGTGGGCCAACGGCCGGCGAGTGGTACCAACTCGCGGTGTGCGACCGGGCAACGGGCATGCTCATCGGCGACCTCCCGGTCCTCGTCCACGAGTCGTTCCCGACCGCCGAGATCGGGTACTCCTTCGCCGCAGCCTGGCAAGGCAGGGGCCTGGCCACCGAAGCCGCGACCGCCCTCGTCGACTGGCTCTTCGATCGCTACGGGCTGCGCCGGCTGGAGGCCAGCCTCGACCCGGCCAACCTCCCGTCCGCCCGCCTCCTCGAACGGCTCGGCTTTCTCTACGAGGGCACCAAGCGCCTCGGGTACGGGACGCACGACAACCCGAGCGACGACCCGTTCTACGGCCTTCTCCGCTCGGACTGGGAAGCCTGGAAGGTGCGGCCTCGCCAGTCCCCCGAACAGGTCTGGCTCATCGAGATCACTCCGGACAATATCGCCGCCGTCCTGCGGGTGACCATCCCCCGCTCGCAGGAGTGCACCGTCACCCCCCTCCCGACCGCCTTCATCGAGGCGGTCGTCCCGCCGGTGATGGACGGGGCGCCGATCGCGCCGTGGTACCGGGCGGTGGAGGCCGACGGCGAGATCGTCGGCTTCGTGCTGATGAGCGACGTGACCGCGGCCCATCCGGCGCCAGTGCTGCGCATCCTCCTGATCGATCGTTGGCACCAGGGTCGGGGCATTGCCGATCTCGTCAGAGCACAGCTACCGCGCCACGTCGACCTCAGTAGTGCGCAGGGTTAACGCGGCGCGATGTCCAGACCCAGCAACTCCTTGAAGCGGCGGTAGTACTCGGCGTCGTCCTCGATGGCCCCGAGCCCGATCCAGTCCGCATCGCTCATCGCCGCCCGACCATCGATGCACTCCCGGCCACCCCACGACGTGACGTAGCGCAACTGCGGCGTGTCGGTCGTGTACGCGTCGTAGATCACCGACGCCACCTCGAACGGATCGGTGGCGCTCGCCATGCCGGCGGCGTAGAACTGGAACAGCCTCCGGTAGTGGGCGTCGTAGGCGCCGGTTTGGTTCGGCGCGTCGACGTTCTTGGCGAAGATGGCGGACTTCGTGACGCCGGGCTCCACGATCACGACCCGGATCCCGAACGGGGCCAACTCCTGGGCGAGGCCATCCGACAGCCCTTCGAGCGCGTGCTTCGACGCCACGTACGGAGACTGGGCCAGGGCCGCTAGCCGGCCCGTGATCGACGTGATGTTGACGATGCAGCCCGACCCCCGCGAACGCATTCCGGGGAGCACCGCCTGCAGGCAGCGCACGGC
>JBKJJS010000017.1:0-11462 GCA_046597895.1 Ilumatobacteraceae bacterium | reverse complement strand
CCGAGACGGGCCCGTTGACACTGCAACCCCACCACCAACGAGTGGAGATCACCATCGGCCAGCTCGGCCGGATCAACGCGTAGCAGCGCATCGATCGCTGATCTCAGATCGTCGAGGACGTCTCCCACCCCACCAATCATACCCGAACATACGTACGACCAACCTCAACCGCCCACAACTTTTCGAAAAATTCAGGGCCACCTGCAACGTCACGCGCGGTAGTAGTCCACGCGCTCCGGTGGCAGGGGGGTGTTGCCGAGGATGAGGTCGGCGGCCTTCTCGGCAATCATCATCACCGGGGCATAGATGTTGCCGTTCGTGACGTAGCGCATGACCGACGCGTCAACCGCGCGCAGCCCGGTCACACCGTGCACGCGCATGGTCAGCGGATCGACGACCGAGTCCGTGTCAGCCCCCATACGGCACGTGCACGACGGGTGCAACGCCGTCTCGGCGTCCTTGGCCACCCAGGCCAGGATCTCCTCGTCCGTCTGCACCGACGGACCGGGCGACACCTCGCCGCCCTCGTAGGGGGTGAATGCCGGCTGCTCGAGGATGTGCCGCGCCGCGCGGATGGCCTCGACCCACTCGCGGCGGTCCTGCTCGGTGGACAGGTAGTTGAACCGCAACTGCGGCTTCACTTTCACGTCGGGCGAGACGATCTTCACCGAGCCCTGTGCGTCGGAGTACATCGGGCCGATGTGTACCTGGTAGCCGTGACCACCCGCCGGCGCCGAGCCGTCGTAGCGCACGGCGATGGGCAGGAAGTGGAACATCAGGTTCGGGTATGCGACGTCGTCGTTCGACCGGGCGAAGCCGCCAGCCTCGAAGTGGTTCGTCGCCGCCGGACCGCGACGGAACAGCCACTGCAACCCGATGAACGGGCGTCGCCACTTCGCCATGTACGGCTGCATCGACACGGGCTGCGTGCAGGCGTGCTGGAGGTACACCTCGAGATGGTCCTGAAGGTGCTCGCCGACAGCCGGGAGATCCGCCACGACATCGATACCGAGCGCCCGCAGTTCGACGGCGTTGCCGATGCCCGACACCTGCAGCAGTTGTGGCGAGTTGATCGACCCGCCGCACAGGATCACTTCACCGGCCGACACGGACCTGGCCCGGCCGCGGTGTTCGTAGTCGACCCCCACCACCCGGGTGCCCTTGGTGCGCAGGCGGGTCACGAGCGCCCGGCACTGGACGGTGAGGTTCTTGCGCTTCATCACGGGGTGCAGATACGCGCCGGCGGCGCTGAGGCGGCGTCCCCGGTGGATGTTGCGGTCGAACTTGGCGAAGCCCTCCTGGCGGTAGCCGTTCACGTCGTCCGTGAGCTGATGACCAGCCTGCTGCACCGCTGCGAAGAAGGCCACGAACAGAGGTGTCGTCGCCGGCCCCCGCTCCAACACCAGCGGGCCGTTGTCACCCCGGTATGGATCATCGTCCGACGCGGCGAGGCAGTTCTCGAGGCGCTTGAAGTACGGGAGGCAATGGGCGTAGTCCCACGTACCCATACCCGGGTCGGCGGCCCAACGCTCGTAGTCGAGGGGGTTGCCCCGCTGGAAGATCATCCCGTTGATGCTGCTGGACCCGCCGAGCACCTTGCCGCGAGCGTGGTAGACCCGCCGACCGTTCATGAACGGCTCGGGTTCTGATTCGTACTTCCAGTCGTAGAACTTCGACCCGATCGGGAACGTGAGAGCGGCCGGCATGTGGATGAACACGTCCCACCGGTAGTCCGGCCGGCCAGCCTCCAACACGAGCACTCTCGTCGACGGGTCGGCGCTCAGTCGATTGGCCAGCACGCACCCCGCTGAGCCACCGCCGACGATGACGTAGTCGTAGTTGTCGGCGCCGCTCACCCGGCCGGAGTGTACGACGGGTTCGCTCAGTAGGACGCGTCCATGTCGCCCATCTCGACGTAGACCGTCTTCAACTGCGTGTAGTGCTCGATCACGGCCAGGCCGTTCTCCCGGCCGATGCCCGACTGCTTGTACCCACCGAATGGCAGCTCGGGCGGCGTGACGTTGTAGGTGTTGAGCCACACGATCCCCGCCTGTAGGCGGGCCGCCATCCGGTGACCCCTCGCCAGGTCGCGCGTGAACACCCCAGCGGCCAGGCCGTACTCGGTGTCGTTCGCCCGGGCCAACACCTCGGCCTCGTCACGGAACGGGAGCACCGCCATCACCGGCCCGAAGATCTCGTCACGCACGATGGTCATGTCGTCCCGGCACCCAGCGAAGATCGTCGGCTCGACGAACCATCCGCCGGCCAGCTTCGGGTCCAGGCCCACCGGTCGCCCGCCCCCGCACACGAGCCGGGCGCCCTCGGCGATGCCGCGCTGGATGTAGCCGAGCACCTTCTCGCAGTGCTCGGCCGAGATCAGCGCCCCGACGTGCGTGGCCGGGTCGGTCGGATCACCGATCCGCATCGCCTTCGTGCGTTCGGTGAGCCGTCGCAGGAATTCGTCGTGGATGTCCTCGTGCACGTACACACGGGTGCCGTTTGAACAGACCTCGCCCTGCGTGAAGAAGTTGGCCCAGAGGGCGCCCGTGACGGCGTTGTCGAGATCGGCGTCGGCGAACACGATCAGTGGACTCTTGCCGCCGAGCTCGAGCGTGACGTTGGCGAGCACCGAGGCGGCCTGAGCCATCACGAGCTTGCCAGTGCCTACCTCGCCGGTGAGCGAGACCTTGGCGATGCCGGGGTGCGACGTGAGCGCCTGCCCCACGCGGGCGTCGCCCTGGATCACGTTGAACACGCCGTCGGGCAGGCCTGCCTCCGTGTACACCTCGGCGAGGGCGGCGGCGGTGAGGGGCGTGAGCTCGGCTGGCTTGAACACCATGGCGTTGCCGCACGCCAGGGCCGGCGCGGACTTCCAGAGTGCGATCTGGATCGGATAGTTCCAGGCCCCGATGCCCACGCACACACCGAGCGGTTCGCGTCGCGTGTAGCCCCACGACGACCCGAAGTCGACATGGCTGCCGTGCAACGAGGCCGCCAGCCCTGCATAGAACTCGAGGCAGTCGGCGCCGGTCGCCACGTCCACCACGCTGGCCTCGCTGATGGGCTTGCCGTTGTCCGCCACCTCGAGCGCCGCCAGTTCGTCGTTGCGTTCGCGGAGGAGTCGCACGGCAGCGTGGAGAATGCGACCCCGCTGGGCCCCCGGCATGGCCGACCATGTCTCGAAGCCCCGTTGCGCCGACTCGATGGCCGCCGTGACGTCGGCCGGCGAAGCCTGACGCACCGTGGCGAGCGGCTGGCCGGTCGCCGGGTTCAGCGTGGTGAACGTCTCGGTCGACGAGCCGTCGGTGAACCGACCGTGCACGTACTGGCCGAGGGGGGCGGTGAGATCCATCGCCCCCAGTGTGGCGCAGGCCCCGGCTGGGCCCACAGGCAACTAGAGGTCAGCAGTCACCGAGCGCACCGAGTGCGGCACACAAGTCGTATCGACGCGTGCCGAGATGACCGATCCACAGCGTGAGCGCCGAGCGCGGTACCACCACCAGATCGTCGAAGTTAGCGACACACTCACGATCGAGGCCTTCAGCGGCACCGAGCCGGAGCTGGGTAGGGCCGCTCCGCATCGTCGTGGTGACTCGAGCAACCGTGACCCCCCGCAGGACGCCCAAGCCGGCGGACCGGGTGACGACGAGAGCCGGACGAGGCTTCTCGTCTGGCAGCTCCAGCAACCACACATCCCCCTGGAGTATGTCGATCGGGGCAGTCACCGGCGGCGACTGATGAGCTCGGTCCAGTCGGCCCCATCGTCCTCGCCAGTGTCGGGAAACTCGGCGTAGCCGGCGAGGTCGGCCTCTCGACGGCATCGACGACGTTCGTCGTCGGCGAGGCGGGCCAGCGCGAGATGTAGGACCGCTGAGCGGGTCGGGCCGAGGTCACTTGCGACGAGCTCATCGAGCGCCGCCAACTCGGCATCGGTGAACTTGACGGCGAGTTGTGTGGACATGCCGTCAGCATACCCGCTCCGGCGGTTGGGCCAGATCAGCGAATCGCCGCCACGAACTTCGACCACGACGGCGATTCGATCAGCGCCCGGCCGCGCTCGAAGCGGCCGACGGCGTAGGCCCAGAAGTCGTCGACCGGGTTGGCGTTGACATGTTGGATCACGCCCCACAGCGACCACAGCAGGTCGGCCATGGCCTTGTACACGACCATACGGGCGACGGCATCGTCCGTCGGCTCAGCGCCGAAGTAGGCCCGGAGAAGCGCGGCGTCCTGGTCGGCGGAGAAGCCACCCTCGATCGACAGATCACCGAGATCCCACATCGGGTCGTTGTTGCCGGCGTACTCGTAGTCGATGAGAAACATCCGCTTCCCTGTATCGAGGAAGTTCTCACACAGGGGGTCGCAGTGGCAGGCGACGAGTTCGACCGGGTGGGTCACGAGGGCTACCCGTGCCGTCTCGGCGGCCGCCAGGACATCGTCGAATCCGTCGGGCAGCGCGGCCTCCTTGGCGGCGAGCAGGCCCTTGTACTCGTCGAGAATCGGGAACAGCCGAAAGTCAGTCGCGAACCGCTGCCCACCGCGATGCAGCCGCCGGAGTACGTCGGCCGCCCGGGCCACGGCGTCGAACGCGCCGAACCGAGCGGCATCCATCGTGACCGCGCCGTCGACGAACCGGGTGACCATGAGACCGTCGGTCTCGTCGAAATACAGCAGTTCGGCGTTGACGCCTGCCTCCGAGGCCACCCGGGCGGCGGTGGCTTCGGCCCGCCGATCGATGTACTCGTCCGTCCCCTCGCCGGGCACGCGCACGACGAACCGTTCACCGTCGGCGGGCACGAGGTAGTTCAGATTCGTGAGTCCGCCCAACCGTGTGGCCGTGGCCGGGTCGGCGTCGGCCAGAAACGGGATGCGGTAGAGCACGGACTCGATCACGATGTCAGCCGCAAGTTCGTGGGGTCGTACAACGGCCGGACGTGACGCGTCGCCGGATGGGCTTCGCCGTACACCTCGATCTCGAACACGGTGTCGGCGGCCAGGCCGGCGGGGACGTAGCCGTAGCAGATGGGCTTGCCCACCGTGTGGCCGAAGTTGGCGCTCGTGGTGAAGCCCACGACCTCACCGTTCGCGAGGATCGCTTCGCCGCCCACCGGGTAGGCCAGAGTCTCGATGGTGAACGTGGCGAGGCGCCGCGTGAGGCCGGCCGCCCGCTGCGCCACCAACGCCTCGCGCCCGAGAAAGTCTCCCTTGTCGAGATCGACACGCCAACTCAAGCCGGCCTCCCATGGCGTGACGTCCGGAGTGATGTCGCTCGACCAGTAGAGGTAGCCCTTCTCCATCCGCAACGTGTCGATGGCTCGGTAACCGACGTCGGCGATGCCGTGCGGTTCGCCCGCCACCCGCAACACGTCGTACACGTGGCCGGCGTACTCCGTCGGCAGATGCAATTCCCACCCCAATTCGCCGACGTACCCGACCCGAAGGGCCAGCACCGGGGCCGACCCGACGGTGAGCTCGCGTGCCTGGCTACGGGGAAACGCCGCGTTGGACACGTCCTCCTCACACACCGCCTGCAGCACGTCACGGGCCAGCGGACCGCAGACGTTGATCACGGCCCTGGCCGATGTGACGTCACGAATCGACACCGAGCCGTCAGCGGGCGCGTGCTGGCGGAACCACCCCATGTCGTGCGGTCCGAACGCCGCCCCGGTCACCACGTACCACGAGTCGGGCGCGGTGCGGGTCAGGGTGAGGTCACACTCGATGCCGCCGCGCTCGTTGCAGAGTTGCGTGTAGATGACGGTGCCCACCGGGGTATCCATCTCCGCCACTGACAGCCGCTGCACCAACGCCAGCGCGCCAGGGCCTGACACCTCGAACTTGGCGAACGACGACTGGTCCACGAGCGCCACGCGTTCGCGGACAGCGCCGTGCTCGGCTGCGACGTGGTCGAACCAGTTCGCCCTCGTGAACGACGGCCGGTCGACCCTTTCGACACCAGGCGGAGCGAACCAATTTGGCCGCTCCCATCCCCCTCGCGTGCCGAACACCGCGCCTCGCTCCCGCAAGGTCGCGTGCAACGGGCTGCGCCGTATGCCCCTCGCCGACAGGTGTTCGCTTCCCGGCGCCGCCAACTTGTAGTGGTGGGCGTACAACTCCACCATGCGCGGGCCCATGAAGTGCCGCGTCGTGTGGTGGAACGAGAAGCGGCGCACGTCGAGCGGCCACAGGTCGAGCGAGGGCCGGCCTTCCAGCATCCACTCCGCCATCATCCGACCAGCGCCGCCCCCGGCTGCGATGCCGTACAGGAACCCGGTAGCGACGTAGTAGTTGTCGAGCTCCGGCACCCGGCCCATCACGAAGTCGGCGTCGGCCGAATACGGGATAGGGCCATTGATCAGCGTGCGGATGCCAGCCTGTTCGATGGCGGGCGTGCGCCGCGCCGCCAGTTCGGCCAACGGGGCAAAGCGATCGTGATTCGGGTCCAGGAGTTGATGCTGGAATGGACTCGGGATGCCGTCGTGGCCGAACGGCTCGGTGGCCGGCTCGTAGCCGCCGATCAGCAATCCGGCGCCATCTGGTTTGTAGTACACGAGCAGGTCGGGGTCGCGCAGCGTCGGCATGCCCCTCGGCATCCCGTCGATCGGACCCGTCAACACGTATTGGTGCTCGACGGCGACCGCCGGGATCCGGACACCGGCCATCCGCCCGAGTTCCAGACCCCACATCCCGGCGGCGTTCACGAGGAGTTCGCATTCGATCACCCGCCCGTCGGCGGTGTGGACCTCGGTGGCCCGGCGGCCATCGACGCGCACCGACACCACCTCTGTCTGCTCGCTGATCCGCGCTCCTCGCATCCGGGCACCTCTCGCCAGCGCCTGAGTCACGCTGGCCGGGTCGATGTACCCATCCGTCGGGAGGAACGCCGCCGCCAGCACGCCGTCCGTCGACATGAGGGGGAACAGATCCTGGGCGGCGCCCGGAGAGATCACGTCCATCGGCAGGCCGAAGCCCTTGGCCATCGTCGCCAGCCGCTTCAGTTCCAGCAACCGTTCGGGCGAACAGGCGAGGCGCAGGCTGCCGACCTGGTGCCAGTCCACCGCCTGACCGGTCTCCGCCTCCAGTCGCCCGTACAACTCGACGGACTGGCGGAGCATGCGGGTCACATTGGGTGACGAGCGCAGTTGACCCACGAGCCCGGCGGCGTGCCACGTCGCCCCATCGGTCAGGTGGTGCTGTTCGAGCAGCAGGACATCCGTCTCGCCCATGGCGGTGAGGTGATAGGCGATGCTGCAGCCAAGGATCCCTCCGCCGACGATCACCACTCGCGCTCGGTCAGGCACAATCGGCAAGCTACATCGGCCGTCCCTTACACTCCGGCGTCGTGGGGAATCCGGCGATCTCAGTGCGCGGGTTGTGGAAGGTGTACGGGCCGAAGCCCGAGCGCATCGTCGACTCGCCAGACGCCGACCTGCCGCGGGCAGAATTGGAAGCGAAGACCGGCAACGTCGTCGCCATGCGCGAGATCGACCTCGAGGTCGCCGACGGCGAGGTGTTCGTGGTGATGGGCCTGTCCGGCAGCGGCAAATCCACGCTGGTGCGCTGCCTCACACGACTCATCGAGCCGACGGCCGGCACCGTCATGATCGGCGATACCGACGTGACAGCGGCCGGCAAGGACGAACTGCTCGACCTGCGCCGGAACCGAGTGAGCATGGTGTTCCAGCACTTCGGCCTGCTCCCCCATCGCTCGCTCATCGACAACGTGGCCTTCGGTCTCGAGGTGCGCGGTGTCGACAAGGCCAGGCGGCGGGCGATCGCGGAAGAAGTGCTCGAGCTTGTCGGCCTCGTCGGAATGGGATCGTCCCGGCCCGATCAGCTCTCCGGCGGCCAGCAGCAACGAGTCGGCCTCGCCCGGGCCCTGGCGACCGACCCCGACATCATGCTGTTCGACGAGCCGTTCTCCGCGCTCGATCCGCTCATCCGGCGGGAAATGCAGGACGAGGTGATCCGCCTACGACGCGACGTACGCAAGACCATGGTGTTCATCACTCACGACCTGTCCGAGGCCCTCCGACTCGGGGACCGCATCGCCATCATGCGCGACGGCCGGTTCGTACAGGTCGGCACGCCCGAGGAGGTTGTCGGCGCGCCGGCCGACGACTACGTGCGCAACTTCGTGCGCGACGTACCCCGCTCGCACGTGCTCACGGTGGACTCGATCATGAGCCCGGCGGCACCGGGCCCCTACGCCGCCAGGGTCACCAGCGGCACAAAGGTGCGCGCCGCCATCCACCACCTCGTCAACAGCGACCGACCAGTGGCCGTGGTCGACCGCCACGGCGTCGTGCTCGGCTCGATCGATCGCGCCGTCGCGCTCGAGGTCGTCGCCGGCGAGGACCCGGGCTCCGGCTGATCCCGATGGCGACCACCACGTTCCCGACCGCGGTCTCCGCCAGACGCGTCGCGAGCGGCCGATGGTCGCGGCTCATCGTCCCCGCCACGGTCCTGGTCGGATTGGGCGTCGTCGGCCTGTTGATCGGCAGGGAGGTACCGGACTGGCTGGACGCCACCGTCCGCCCCCGTGTCGACGACCTCTACGACTGGGTGGTGCTCAACAACGACAGCCACTGGCTGTTCACTCGCTTCTTCCAGCCCATCGCCCACACGCTCGGGTCGGCCAACGACTTCGTCGGTTGGATACTCGAGTCGCTGCGGTGGCCCGGCGTACTGGCGGCGGCGGCGGCCATCGGTTGGCGTACCGGGGGTTGGCGGGCCGGCGCGACCGGGGCGGCGGCGCTCGCCGGCTGTGGCGTGCTCGGGTTGTGGGCTCACACGATGATCACGCTGTCGCTCATGATCGTGGCAGTGGCCGTGTCGCTGGCCGTCGGCATCCCGCTCGGCATCTGGGCCGGGCTCTCCGACCGGACCGAGCGATACCTCAAGACGTTCCTCGACGCCGCTCAGGTCATGCCGGCCTATGTGTACCTGCTCCCGGTCGTGGTGCTGTTCGGCATCGGCGGCCCACCCGCCATCGTGGCCACGGCCATTTTTGCGGTGGCGCCGGCGGTGAGGCTGACGAGCCATGGCATTCGCAGCGTGCCCGTCGTGGCCAACGAGGTCGGCGAGTCGTTCGGGTGTACAAGAACGCAGCTACTCATGAAGGTTCAGCTCCCGGTGGCCCGCCGGGCCATCCTGCTGGGGCTCAACCAGGTGATCATGATGGCCTTCGGCGTCGTGGTCATCTCCGCCCTCGTCGGCACCGGAGGTCTGGGCAACGACGTGTTGGCCGGCCTGCAAAAGGTCGATGTCGGCAAGGCGTTCGTGCCGGGTCTGGCCCTCGTGCTCTGTGCCATGGCACTCGACCGGATCACGACCGGTGAACGCGAGGTCAATCGTCGCTCGGACCGCTCGGCTGGCCGGGTCCTGCTGGGTGCGGCAGGCGTCGTCCTAGTCGGCGGCCTCGCCAAGTTGCTCGGCGCCAATCAGTTCCCCTCGGCGCTGACGATCGACATCGCGGGCTCGGTCACCGACGCGGTGGACTGGGTGAACCGCAACTTCCGCAACGGCGTGCCGATCATCGGCGGCACAGGATCCTTCAGCGACTTCCTCGTCATCCACGTGCTGACCCCATTGCGCGACATGCTGCAGAGTGCCCCGTGGTGGCTCATCGTGGTGGTCGCCGTGGGCGCGGGGTGGGCCAGCGCCGGCCCGCGGCTCGGTGCATTGTGTGGAGCCTGCATGGTCGGCATCGCCTCGCTGCAGGTGTGGGATCTCGCGATGGACACGCTCAGCCAGGTACTCGTCGCCGTCGTGTTGTCGATCGCCATCGCCCTTCCGATCGGCATCTGGGCCGGCCGGTCGGACCGCGTCGAGCGCATCCTGCGACCGTTCCTGGATGCGTTCCAGGTGATGCCCCAGTTCGTCTATCTCGTTCCCGTGGCCTTCCTCTTCAACGTGGGCCGGGTTCCGGGTGTGATCGCCTCGGTGATCTACGCCATTCCGCCGAGCATCCGCCTCACCAGCCTCGGACTACGTCAGGTGCCGATGCCCATGCGGGAGGCGGCCATCAGCTTCGGCGCCACACCCCGTCAGGAACTGTTGAAAGTGCAACTACCGGCGGCGACGAAGGCGATCATGCTCGGCATCAACCAGACCATCCTGATGGTGTTGTCGATGGTGATCGTGGCCGCGCTGATCGGTGCCGGCGCCCTCGGCCTCGAGACCATCTATGGGCTCACCAAGAAAGAGGTTGGTCGGGGGGTGGCCGGGGGCATGGCTATCGTGCTGCTGGCGATCGTGCTCGATCGACTCACGCAGGCTTGGGGCAACAGCACCGGGCGCACCACCAGGGGGAAACCATGAAGAACCGGCTCGGTCGTATCGCAGGGATAGCGACGGTGGGAGCGCTGCTCATCGGCGCCGCGGCGTGCGGCGACGACAGCAGCGGCGACAAGGCCACGACGGCACCGGCCACGACGGCACCGGCCACGACCGCCCCAGCCACCACCGTGGCGAGCGGTACCACCGTGGCGCCTGCCCCCACCGTGGCGCCTGCCCCCACCGTGCCCGCGACCGGCGCCCCCATCTCGTTGGCCGCCAACCCGTGGACCGGTTCCAACGTCAACGCCCAAGTGGCCAAGGTCGTCCTCGAGTCCCGACTCGGTACGACCGTCACCATCGTCGACATCGACGAGAACGCCACGTGGCCCGGCCTCGACTCCGGCCAGATCGACGCCGTGCTCGAGGTGTGGCCGAGCGGCCACGCGAAGGACTACGACACCTACATCACCGGCAAGAAGTCGGTAGTTGACCTTGGCCTGCTCGGGCCCACCGCCAAGATCGGCTGGTACGTCCCGGCATTCGTCATCGACCAGTACCCCGAACTCGCCACCTGGGAAGGCTTCAAGGATCCGAAACTGGCGAAGTTGTTCGCTACTGCCGAGTCCGGCAGCGATGGTCAGTTCCTCATGGGCGACCCGAGCTACGTCAGCTACGACGATCAGATCATCACGAACCTGGGCCTGCCGTTGAAGTTCATCGTGGCGGGCACCGAGGCCGCCCTCATCACAGCGATCAAGCAGGCCGAGGCCGACAAGAAACCGCTCCTGCTCCAGTTCTGGCAGCCCCATTGGCTGCACTCGAAGGTGAAGCTCACCGAGGTGAAGTTGCCCGAGGTGACGGATGCCTGCCTGGCGTCGGCGGCCGCCGGCGACGGCAAGTTCGCCTGCGACTACCCAGTCGACCCGCTGTACAAGGCCGCCTCGGCCAAATTGCAGTCCAAGAACCCGGCCGCGTTCGCCTTCCTGTCGAAGTTCCAGCTCACGACGGCGCAGCAGAACGAGATCGCCGCCATGGTCGACGGCGATGGGATGGCCGCCGACGAGGCCGCCAAGACGTGGGTGGCCGCCAACGCCGCCGTCGTCGACGCCTGGCTCGCCTGACCAACCGAATTTCGGTGGCGGAGGGACCGGACACCTGTGTTCCACACTGTGGACCGGTTC
>JBKJJS010000484.1:0-3216 GCA_046597895.1 Ilumatobacteraceae bacterium | reverse complement strand
GATCGGTGATGCTCATGGGGGTGCCTCCTGGTTGCCTATCCGCCGAAACCTTGAACGAGTTGCCCTGTGCGCATGCCGCGCACCCTAGCCTCCATCACATCGAACCAGTCGGCGTGGGTGATGATCCAAAACTTGTTGTGGGTGATGGCGTCGACCACCATCGCCGCGATATCGGCCGGATCCTTACCCTGGTTGGCGAGCATTCCACCCGCACGCGACTGGAAGGTCTTCTCGGTGTCGCTCAGCGCGTGACGGGCGACCGCCTCTGGTTGGTTGCGGTCGCTGAACACGATCTTGGTGTTCACGGCACCCGGGCACAGCACGCTGGCGCCGATTGGCTCGTGGCCGGCGTCGAGTTCCATCCGCAGCGTCTCGGTGAGCGCGACCACTCCGAACTTGGCCACGCTGTACGGGGCGATGGTGTTGGCGGCCTGTAAACCGGCCGTCGACGCGGTGTTGACGATGTGGCCCTCTCCCGCGGCCCTCAGAAGGGGAAGGAAGATCTCGGTGCCCCAGATGACGCTCCAGAGATCGACTCCGAGCACCCATTCCCACGTGGCGCGAGGAATCTCGGTGAGTGCCCCACCCCGGACGACACCGGCGTTGTTGTGGACGACGTGGACGGCACCCCAGCGATCCACCACGGTGGCGGCCAATGCCTCGATCTGTTCGCGCTGGCTTACGTCGGTCCTGATGCCGACGACGTCATGGCCCGCGTCAGTCAGTTCGGCCACGGCGGCATCGAGCGCGCCCTGCTCGATGTCGGCGAGCGCCACCTTCATACCTTCGGCGCACAGCGCGGTGGCGACCGCCTTGCCGATGCCACTCGCCGCACCCGTGACGACGCCGACCCGACCTGACAACGTTTCCATGGAGCCCCCTTAGACCAGCGACGACCGTAGCGCGACGGGCCTGCCCGTCACGGAGTCGACGCACCAATCCCGCGAGAGTTGCGGGATTGTGATGCCCGTGTGCACCAATCCCGCGGGAGTTGCGGGATTGTGCCGCCACGGAGTCGACGCACCGATCCCGCGAGAGTTGCGCAAATGGGGGCATAGGCTCGGCGGGATGGCTGCTGACGTGATTTTCGGGGCGTTCATCCCCCAGGGCTGGAAGATGGAACTCGCCGGTATCGACGGCGCCCAGGCGAAGTGGGCGAAGGCGGTCGAGGTCGCTCGGCTTGCCGAACAACTTGGCTACGACTCGATCTGGGTCTACGACCACTTCCATAACGTGCCGCGTCCCGCCCACGAGGCGGTGTTCGAGTGCTGGACGACGCTGGCGGCAATCAGCCAGGTGACATCGCGGGTCCGTCTCGGCCAGATGGTGGGCTGCAACAGCTATCGGCAGCCCAGTGTGCTCGCCAAGATCACGAGCACCATCGACGTCATCTCCGGCGGCCGGCTCGACTGGGGCATCGGGGCGGGCTGGTACGAGAACGAATACAGGGGGTACGGCTTCACGTTCCCCAAGCCGAAGGATCGCATCGGCATGCTGCGCGAGTGCGTCGAGATCGTGAAGTCCATGTGGACCGATGCCGACACGACGTACGACGGCGAGTACTACCAACTGGTCCGAGCGAACTGCGATCCGAAGCCGCTGCAGCAACCTCACCCTCCGATCTGGATCGGTGGAGGCGGTGAGCAACTCACACTGCGGGTAGTCGCTCACCACGCGGACTGTTCGAACTTCGGCGGCAAGCCCGATGAGTTCGCTCACAAGTGCGAGATCCTGAAGGGCCATTGCGCCGCGGTCGGCCGGGACTACGACACCATCCGCAAGACGTGGTCCCCCCAGGTATTCATCCGCGAGGACGAGGCAGACCTCGCTCAGGGCAAGAACGCGTGGGACGAGCCCTTCGAGAGTTGGAGGGATGGCAATCTTGTCGGCACCCCCGAGCAGGTCGCTGAGAAGCTCCAGACCTACATCGATCTCGGCTGCACCGGCTTCGTGCCATGGTGCTCGGACTATCCGGACACGAGCAGCTTGGAACTCTTCGCGACGAAGGTGATGCCGAACTTCCGCTGACCCCGGAGTGGATCGCCGCTCACACGTACGAGCGGAAGATGATCTCGGCGACGCAGCTCGGCTTCGGGGCGCCTTCGCATTCGAACGTGAACTCCATCGTCGACTGGATGCCGCCGGCGATGTCCTCGACGGCGAGGAGCTTCACACCCATGCGCAGGTTGGCGCCCACCGGGACCGGTGAGGGGAAGCGGACCTTGTTCGCGCCGTAGT
Source organism: Ilumatobacteraceae bacterium (assembly GCA_046597895.1). Taxonomy (GTDB): domain Bacteria; phylum Actinomycetota; class Acidimicrobiia; order Acidimicrobiales; family Ilumatobacteraceae; genus WLJO01. The sequence continues at coordinate 978 of JBKJJS010000484.1, read as the reverse complement.
TGACGCCCATCGAGAAGCCCTCGATACGCACGACCTGCGGATAGAAGACCGGCCCGAGGGACAACGTGAGGTAGCCGTGGGCGATTGGACCGCCGAACGGCCCCGCCTTGGCCCGCTCGACGTCCACGTGGATCCATTGGTAGTCCCCGGTGGCCTCCGCGAAGAGGTTCACGCGGTCCTGCGTGATCGCCAGGTATGGGCTGTAACCGAGGTGTTCGCCCACGAGCGACTTCAGCTCGTCGGCTCCGTTGATGACCCGTGCAGACATGGACCCTTGTGTACCAGACGCGCCGCTATACGGTCGGGTCCATGCGCTTCGCCTTCTCGACCGCCCCGCAGTTGTGCACCTGGGACGAGGTGCTGCCGATCTGGCTCGCTGCCGACCAGGTGGACGTGTTCGAGAGCGGGTGGACGTTCGACCACTTCGAGGCCATCTTCACTGGCAACCGGGCCGACCCGTGCCTGGAAGGGTGGATCACGCTCACCGCGCTGCTGGCGGCGACCCGACGACTGCGTGGCGGGGTGCTGGTCACCGGCATGGTGTACCGGCATCCGGCGGTGCTCGCCAAGATGGCCGCCACGCTGGACCTCACGAGTGGCGGTCGGCTCGAACTCGGTGTGGGAGCGGGCTGGAACACGGATGAATGTGACGCGTACGGCATCGAGCTGGGCTCCATGTCGGAGCGGTTCGATCGATTTGCCGAGGGCCTCGAAGTGATGCAGCGCCTCCTCACGCAAGAGGTGACGGACTACGCGGGTCGGTACTTCACGCTGAAGGGTGCCTACTGCAACCCAAAGGCGGCCCAGACCCCGCATCCACCGATCACGATCGGCGGACGAGGCGAGAAGCGCACTATGCCGCTCGTGGCGAAGTACGCGCAGCACTGGAACTTCCCGGGCAACGCCGACGATCCACTCTCCGAGTTCCGGCGGCTGTCGGAGCGGATCGAGCAGTGCTGCGCGGAGATCGGGCGCGAC
>JBKJJS010000459.1:0-12775 GCA_046597895.1 Ilumatobacteraceae bacterium | reverse complement strand
GGTGAACAGGAACGTCACGGTTCCTGACGGCCAGCCCTCCTCCACCACGCCATCATCCCACGACGCCCCCCGCCCGACCCCCAACCACTCGCGGGGCGACGGGGTCCGCCGTTCTGGCGCGCAATCCACAGGGCAGCACCTGTGGATTGCCGCCCAGAACCGCCGCGGGCGCCAGCAGGGGTCGAGCCGCGACCACCCCGAGGCCCGGCCGCGCCGGCCGCGCCGGCCGGCTGGTTCGCCGATCAGTACGAGCGCGGCAGGCCAAGCGAGTGCTGGGTCACGAAGTTCAGGATCATCTCGCGACTCACGGGAGCGATGCGCAAGAGCCGCGTCATCCCCCACAGCGTGGCGAGGCCGTACTCGGTGGCCATGCCGTTGCCGCCGTGGGTCTGGATGGACTGGTCGAGCGCCAACCCCGCCGCATCGGTGGCCGCCAGTTTCGCCATGTTGGACGCTTCGGCGGCGTCGTGGTCGTTGTCGTACAACCAGCACGCCTTCTGCGTCATGAGCCGGGCGAGTTCCAGGTCGATCTTTGCCTTGGCGAGCGGGTGGGCGATGCCCTGATGCGTCCCGATCGGTACGCCCCAGACCGATCGCTCAGTGGCGTAGGCCGCCGCCTTGTCGAGCGCATAGCGGCCGATGCCGTTGGCGATGGCCGCCGTAAGGATGCGCTCGGGGTTCAACCCGGCGAACAACGGCCGCAGACCCTCCCCTTCCACCCCGATGAGACGGTCCGGCCCGACCTCGACGTCGTCGAAAAACAGCGTGTACTGCGTCTCGGGCTCCAGGATCTCCATCTCGATCTTCTCCCGGGTGAGCCCAGGAGCATCCGTGTCCACTACGAAGAGGCTGAGCCGGCCCCGGCCCGTGCGCTCGTCCACGGACGTCCGCGTCACCACGAGCATGGCCCCCGCTTCGTCGACACCGGAGATGTAGTACTTCTGGCCGTTGATCCGGTACCCGTCACCGTGGCGGCTGGCGACCGTGTTGATGCGATGGCTGTTCGAACCGGCATCGGGCTCGGTGATGGCGAACACCATCTTCTCGTCGCCGCGGCCGAGACCGGGCAACCACCGGCGCCGCTGCTCGTCGGTGCCGAACTTTGTGAGGATGGATCCGCAGATGGCCGGGGAGACGAGCATCAGTAACAACGGGCATCCGGCCGCCGCCACTTCCTCACACACGATCGCCAGTTCGGACATCCCCATACCGCCGCCCTCGTAGGCCTCAGGGATGTTGACGCCCATGAACCCACCCGCCGCCAGTTCACTCCACAATTCGGCTGACGTGCCGCCCGACCGGGACTGGCGGACGTAGTACTCGTGTCCGTAGCTGCGAGCGATTCCGCCTACGGCGTCGCGCAGCAACCGGCTTTCTTCGGGTTCGAGGAAGTCCATCGCCATGGTCGAACCGTACCCGCCACTCCGTAAGGTTGGCGCCCATGAGTCCGTTCGGTTCCACCATCACCGCTGAGTCCGAGCTCAGGGAGATCTTCCGCCCTCCCAGCCGGGGAGCCGTCGCCAAGGAGATCGACCACCTCGACGATCACTGCCGCGCCTTCATCGCACGCAGCCCGTTCGTGCTGGTCGGTACGACGAACACGAACGGGACGGGCGATGTCTCGCCGAAGGGTGGGCCGCCGGGGTTCGTCCGTGTCCTCGACGACCACCGGCTCGCGTTCGGTGAACTGCCCGGCAACAATCGACTCGACTGCTACACGAACATCCTGCACACCTCCGCAGTCGGGCTCCTCTTCCTCCTCCCCGGCGTCGATGAGTGCCTGCGGGTGAACGGGACTGGTCACGTCGTCACTTCGCCAAAGGTTCTAGAGGAGTGTGGTCTCGACGGACGGCTTCCCAAGATCGCCCTCGGTGTGGAGGTGCGCGAGGCGTTCATCCATTGCGCCAAGGCGATCCGTCGAGCGTCGCTCTGGAGCCCCGACGGCTGGCCGACCACCACGGACATGCCGACCATCGCCTGCATGCTCGCCACCCACGCCGGGATCACCGAGGATCCCGACGGCACCGCCACCGCCGCTGCGCTCGAAGCGGGCTACGCCACCACCATGTGGAATTCCGAACCGACCGCGGACAACGCGTCCCGAGAGGCCTAGCCGTCTCGGTCGGTTCTCTGTTCGTGGATCATGCGGGCCAACCAGAACCGCAGGAACTGCGCCATTGACGCCCGCACGTACACGGCGGAACCCACCACCCCGAGCGTGAGGCCGATCACGGCGAGGATCTGATAGTCGTTCTGTTCCAGCACGTCCTTCGTCCCGTGGGAGAGGAAGTAGGACACGACGGCGAGCAGAACACCGACACTCATCGTCACGGCGCCGATCCGAGCCATGAGCGGGTCACGGTTCGAGGCAACGGTAGACGGTTCCTTCACCTTCATCTGGGCGAGGTCGGCCCTGAACTCCTCGAGTGGGTCGTTGGCGTCGTTGGCGTCGTTCGTGTCGGTCATCGTCGGCTCCTGGTCAGAAGGGCAAGGGAAGTACAGCGCGTCATGAGCGATCCGCTCCGAGGTAGGCGCCGGAGAGGCCGCGCTCGATCTCGGCCGGCGTTCCCACCTTCACGATTCGACCGGCCACCATGATGCCGACCCGGTCCGCCACGCCAAGGACGGTCTTGGCGAACTGTTCGACGACGACGATGGTCACGCCCTCGGCGGCGATCTGCGCCACGGCGGTGTAGAGCGACTCGACGAGTTGGGGCGCCAACCCCATCGAAAGCTCGTCGAGCAACAGGACTTTCGGTCGGGTGGAGATGGCCCGAGCCAGCGCCAACATCTGCTGCTCCCCGCCCGAAAGCGTCCCGGCCGCCTGGTCTCGGCGTTCGCTCAGGAGCGGGAAGCGGGCATACGTCGCGTCCTCGACATCGGCACGGGACACTCCCCGGAACGTGTGCATCCACAGGTTCTCCCGCACCGTCAGGTTGGGGAACACGCCCCGCCCTTCGGGGATGAGGCACAGCCCTCGGCGCGCCAACTGATCGGGCGACACGCCGTTCACGCGACGGCCGGCGAGCAGGACGTCCCCTCGTGACGCGGGGCGAAGGCCGGCGATCACCCCGAGCATCGTGGTCTTCCCGGCGCCGTTCGGCCCGAGGACACCGAAGACCATCCCCGCCTCCACCGCGAGGTCGACGCCATGAAGCACTTCGATGGCGTCGTATGCCGAGTGGACTCCTCGCAGTTCGAGGAGCGGCCCGCGTTCGGAGCTCACCTCTGGTACTCGCTCCCCAGATAGGCGGCGAGCACCGCAGGATTCGTGCGGACATCCTCGGGAGATCCGGATGCCAGGATCCGGCCGGCGTCCAGCACGAAGATCTCGTCGCACACGGCCATCACGAGGGCCATGTCGTGCTCGACGAGCAGAATGGCGATGCCCTCCTGCGCCAGTTCCCGCAGCAGAGCGGAGAAGTGATCCGTCTCGACGTCGGTCTGACCGCTCGCCGGTTCGTCGAGCAGCAGCACCTTCGGGTCCGTCGCCAGCGCCCTGGCCAACTCCACCAACCGCCCCTGGCCCGTCGGCAGCGAGCCGGCGAGCACGTCGGCGACGTCGACCAAACCGACCCGGTCCACCAACGCGCCGGCAATCACCTTCGGTGCGGGCCGACCCGGCCGAAATCGCGCCGCCATGCTCGCCGCGCACTCCACGTTCTCCCGAACCGTGAGGGCTCGGAACAGCTCAAGACGCTGAAACGTGCGTGCCATGCCGAGCCGCGCCCGCCGGTGCGGCGCGAGGCCTTCGAGGTCGCGACCCTGCAGGACTACAGAGCCGGCCAGGGGCGGCTGGAGCCCGGTTACCACGTTGAACATCGTGGTCTTGCCCGCCCCGTTCGGCCCAATGAGGCCCGTGATCCGTCCAGCCTCCACGTGGAGCGACGCCCGATCAAGAGCCATGAGGCCACCGAAGCGGACCGAGACCTCAGCGATCTCCAGGGTTCGCATGGGCCACCACTCCCTTCACCGAAGCGAGGTGCAGGACCCGGTCGATCTCGTCGAGATCCGCCGTCTGCATCGGACGGGCCAACCCGAGCCACTCGAGCGGCCCCGACAGCGCCGGGGCGGCCTTCGGGACTACGAACACCCGACAGACCATCGGCGCCACTGCGAGGATCCCCAACGAGATCAGGGCGTAGGGCCAGTTCTCGATCACATGGGCGACGCGGAGCACATACACGACACCCAGCGTCCCCACCACGACGGCGAGAGCCCGACGGTGCTGCAGGAAAATGTCCCACTCCTTGCGAATCCGGCTCGAGATGAAACCGTTGGGATTCCTGCCGAGGCCGATCCCGGCGAGGCCGACCAACACGAACGTGTTCGATGCCAGCTTGTCGAAGAACGTCTCGAGCCCTCCCATACCGCTCGGCATGAGGTCAGCGAGCTTCCCGAACACCACGGCATTGATCTGGAACCCGAGGAAAAGCCCGGTGAACAGCGCGGCACCGGGCGAGGTGACACCGGCGATGACCATCACCATCAGCACGCTGGCGCTGTTCAGCAGCTGAAGCGACTCCGAGTTCACCGCCTGGAGCGCCTGGCCATAGAGGGCCCCACCAAGGCCTGCCATCGCCGCGGACACACCGAACACGCCGAGCTTGGCCCGGTTCGGGTTCATGCACAACGTGGCGCAGGCCGCCGGGCTGTCCTTCAGCGCGATGAGTCGTTGGCCATACGCACTGCGCCGGACCGCCACCACCAACACCGTCACGAGCGCGAAGGTCACCGCCCCGAAGATGTAGAACGCCCGGTGCCCCGCCAGGCTCAGGCCGAAGAGCCGGGTCCGGCGGATGTTGAGACTTCCCCCATTGAAGATGTCCCAGTCGTGCCCGAACATCCTGAACTTCGGGAACAGGAAGATCCAGCGGTCCATCAGCACCGCGAACGCCGCCGTCGACAGCGCGAGATAGATGCCGGAGAGCCGAAATGAGGGAAGGGCGACGAGGAGACCGACGAGCGCGGCCACGAGGGCCGCCAGCACCAACGCCATGGGGTTGCCATCCTGGCCGACGTGCTGCATGACGATCATGCCGATACCGGCGAAGCTCAACTGGCACAAGGAGATCTGCCCGGCGTACCCGACAACCGGGATGATCGAGAGGGCGACGATCCCGAGCCCCCACATCCTGTTGAGGCTGAACATGTCCGCCTTCGGCACGACGAACGACAGCAGCACGGATCCCACGATGACGACGGCGACGAAGGCCACCGTGCCATTCCACGTGGGCGTCTGAACGGTCTCCCTCGTGCGCGCTGGCGCGCTGCCCCGCAGGCGGGATTGGGGCAGCACGAGTAGCACGACGAACAAGATGATGATGGGGATCGACGCCAGGAATCCGGAGAGGTACTTGGCCTCGATCGCGACCATGTGGGCGTACCCACTCCCATAGCCTGAGGCGAGCCCGAGGATTAGGGCCCCGACGATCGTCATCGGCAGGTTACGAAGGCGCCCGATCATGGCGGCCGCTGAAGCATTGACGACGAGCAACGTCAACGCAGGAGCCGACAGGTTGACCGTTGGGGCGACGAGCACGCCGGCGAGCGCGGCGAGCACGGAGCCAATGACCCACGACGACATTCCGATACGGCTCTGGCGGGCGCCGTTGAGGGCAGCGAGCGAGCGATCGTCGACGCAGGCCCGCATTGCCACGCCGAGCCGCGTGTGGGTGAGGAGCGTGCGAAGGCCGAGTGCCACGAGGCCCGCCATGACGAGCGCGGTGGCGTCGTGATACGGAATCCGCACGTCGAACAGGGAGATCACACTGCCGTCCCAGAACTTACGAATCGGTCGGGGTGATGCGGGATTCCAGATCCAGATCGCCAGGCCCAGCAGCCCGAGCATCAGACTGATGGTGACGACGAGTTTCGTCGTCACCGAGGTGCCGTCCAACCGTCGCATGATTGCCAATTCGAGCCCCACCCCGAACAACGGCGCCAGCACCCCCACACACACGACGAGCGCGACCGGCGCCGGCCAATGCCACCCAAAGCGCATCTCCCAATACGCGAAGGCACCGAGCATGCTCATCGCCCCGTGGGCGAAGTTGAAGATGCCGGTCGTCGTGTAGGTGAGGACGAGTCCGGTCGCCGCGATGGCGTAGATCGCCGCTGTGGTCAGCCCGCTCACCGTAAAGCTGAAGAACTGCTGCACTGGGACCCCCGGAAGATCCTTACACGCCGGGATTCCCGGCGACGCCGGTCACGGGTCGAAGCCGGGGACTGCAACGGCATTGGCCGGATCGCAGTTGAACAACCCGGTGTTCGGCTTCGTGAAATCGTCGTTGATGATGAAGCCATCGAGCGTCGCCTGCAGCGCAAAGAAACACTCGCTGTTCGCGCCGGCGGAGTTCGACGGGTTCGTCGGGACGTGAAGACCCCCGGCCGTCCATCCCTTCGTCGCCGATGCATGCTCCATCACGCATGCCCTGGTCAGGTCGGAGCCACACGCCTTCACTGCCGTGGCCCACAGCAGCCACGCCGAGAACGCATTTACCCCGAGCGCCTTGGGTACGGCCTCGGCGTACTGCTCGATCAGATCCACAAAGAGCTGTGTCGCGGGGTACTCGGCGGCCAACTCGAACGGGATGATGGACTCGTTGATCAGGAAGGTTGTCTTCGCGATCGCGTCGCCAGCCAGTGAGATGAGATCGGGGTTGTACAAGTTGCCGTCCGTCACGAAGTACTTCGGGAAGTAGCCGACGTCGCTCATCGACCGGAGCAGGGCGGCCGCGGTCTCCGGAGTGCCAGGCATGGACAACACCTGGACGCCGTTCGCCTTGATGTTCTCGGCGTAGGGTCGCCAGTTGTCGACGGTGGCGGGAAACTCCTCGTAGTACGCCTCCCCGAAGCCGAGCGCTTTGGCCGAGGCACGACTGCGTTGACCGGTCGGGTTCACCGACGGCACCTGTTGGTTCAGCATCCCGTAGAACGGCAGTACGTCCGGATCGTTCTCCACGATGAACCGGTAGATACCCGTGAGATGGCTCATGTAGTCCGAGTTCGGCAGCGCCTCGATGGAACCGGCAGCCCGGCCAGCCTCCTTCGACACGGTAAACGCGGCGATCTGCGTAAGGCCACAATCAAGGCGGGGCTGCACCGCGGTGTCGTCGTAGGCGATCCCGATACCGACTTCCATGAAGTCCGATTGGCATGCCGACACCATCTGCGGGGCGGCGGCGAACAGCGCGGCGTCGCGCTTCTTCAGCACGATCGTGCGCCCGAGGATGCCACCAGCCTCGTTGCACCAGCCGACGAAGGCATCGGCGCCGTCGAAGATCTCCTGGTTCAGGCCCGGCACGAATCCGTTGCCGGGATCGGACATCGTGCCGACCTTGATCTCGGTATCCGTCACGCCCTGATCGGTCGCGCCCGACGCGTCGCCGGGCCCACAGACTCCTTCGAGATCACCGAAATCGACGGATCCAGGGACCGGGCCAGGAATGGTGGTCTCGGCAGCCGTCGTAGGTGCTGCCGGGGTGGCCGACGCCGCAGTCGTGGCGGGTCCCGCGGTCGTGGCGGACGCCGCAGTCGTCGCGGGCGCCGCAGTCGTCTCGGGTGGCGCGGTCGCCGCGGGCCCGGCGGTCGTCGTGGCCGAGGAATCAGTGTCGTCCGAGCGGCTGCATCCGGCGACCAGTAGTCCGCACACGACGGTGGCAGCGCCGACGCGACGAGCAGTGAAAGCGAAGGTCACGGATCTCCCCTTGGTGACTCGTTCCAGCACCGAGTGGTACTCGGTGGGCGGAACGTACCACGCAGTCAGTCGGGCCACCGACCGATGCCACCGTCCTCCAACAGCATGCCGGTAAGTGTGCGATCGGCGTGGCGGGAACGCCACACGAGCATCGCCTGGGCATCGGCGAGCACCGTGGTCGGGTCAGTGATCTCAATCCACCACCCGGCATCTGCGACGAGGTCGAAGCACCGCCACGAGCCATCCCCGAACTGGACGTAGGCGCGTTCGGCGCTGCGCCGCACCGCCAAATTTCGTCGCTCCAAGCGGCGGTCGTGCGGCCACTCGTGAGGACGCCGCTCGATGAACTCGTCGCGCCAATCCCACTCGTAGAACGCCGCGTCCCGCCAGTGAGCGGGTACCTGACCCTGTACGAACGGGGTCAGCGGTCGGCCATCGCACTGCAGCGGCACCGGTTGGCCAAGCGCCTCGCAGAGTGTGGGAAGGATGTCGACGTTCTCCGTGAACTGCTCGACCACTGATCCATGCGCGGCCGGAGATCGCGGATCTCGAACGATCGCCGGCACGTGGTAGCTCGCCTCAAAAAACCCGAGCTTCCCGAGGAGCCCCTGGTCGCCGAGCTGCTCGCCATGGTCAGCCGTGACCACCACCACGGTGTCCTCCCACATCCCGCGGCGGCGGAGGTCGTCCCAGATCCGCCCGAGTTGGGCGTCGACCTCGCTGATCATGCCGTAGTACTGCGCCCGGATGGCCCGTACGGCGCCGAGGTCACTCGGCGCCTTCGCCCGACCCTGCGCCAGGAACGAGTCGTGCAGCGGGTGTCGGCGTGGGGCCGACGGGACTGGGTCCGGACAGTCGTCCGGGTCGTACATCGTGGCGAATCGGCCGGCCGCCGAGTACGGCGGATGAGGTCGCAGATACGACAGGTGAGCAAACCAAGGCCCGTCCCTGCGATCCAACCAGGCCAGATACGAGTCGGTGAGGAACGTGGACTCGGACAGATCCTCCGGCCGCTCGTGTTCGGTCGCCAACGCCTCCTCGCCGTCCGGCCCGTCGTACCCGCGCGTTCTCAGCCATGCAATCCACCGTCCGTGGGATGAGTCGAGGTTCATCACCACGTCGAAGCCGGGGAGGATCCCCTCGTACGTCGAGAGCCGGGGATCTGACCGATCCGCGACGGTACGAGGATCGACACCCGTGTCGGTGTACCCGAACAACGCCGGTACGTAGCCGGCGCGCCGGGCCATGTGAGCGACGTTGTCGAAACGGGCGTCAAGCGGCGTACCGTTCGCCACGACGCGATTGTTCATCTGGTACGTGCCGGTATGGAGCGCGGCGCGGCCTGGGGCACACGGGGCGGCCTGGGAGTAGTGACGGGCGAACCGCACTCCGTTGGCAGCGAGCGCGTCGAGATTCGGCGTCCGCACGACGGGGTGTCCGGCGCACGACAGCGAGTCGGCTCGGAACTGGTCCAACGTGATGAAGAGGACGTTCGGTCGGCCCTGGATTCACCCATCCTGCCAAATCTCTCGCCAGGGTGGAGCGTCAGCGGACCCGGGCGAGCACTTCAGCACCGGCGGCCATCTCCTCGCCCGGCCTGTCCTCGTCGGCCAGGACGAGCACGAAACCGTCGAAGCCGTGACGGTCGCGCAGCGCGCCGAGTTCGGCGGCGCACTCGTCCGGCGATCCGAGCAGCACGAATGGCTCGATCCAGCTGTCGGGTATGAGGTGGGCGGCGGCGTGCAGGCCATCGGCCATGGCCTCGCGGATCTCCGCGACATGTCGCTCCGTGATTCCGAGTCGCTCCTTCACGGCCGGCGGCGAGTCCACGAGTCGGTACGTCATATGCGGGCGGATGTCATCGAGTCGTCCCCGATCGGTGACGACGCACGTCGAGTAGCACAGGCGGGGAGCCGGGCGACCGGCCGCCGACGCACCGGCGCGGACTTGGGCCAGATACGTGCCGAGGCTCGGCTTGTGGAGGAACTCGAGGAGGACCCCGTCCACGGCGGCACCGGCATGGGCGAGCAGTTTGGGGCTGCGCCCTGCGAACCAGATCTCGATCCCTGGCCGGGTGTATTCGATCCGGGCGTTGCGCAGTGTCACCGTCTCCCCGTCAAACGTGACCGGCTCCCCGTCGAACAACCGCCGACAGACCGCCACGGCCTCACGGACACGGGCAAGTGGGTGTTCACGGTTGATCCCAAGTGGACCGAGCGCGAGGCTGCCGCCAGCCCCGAAGGCCAGAAAGGCACGACCACCCGACAGTTCGTCGATCGAGGCAATCGCCGCGGCGATGAGGGCAGGATGCCGGTTGAACGGGTTGACGATGCCGGTACCGATGCGCAGGGTGGTCGTGGCGGCGGCAATGGCAGTCATCGTGACGAACACGTCCCGGGTCGCCAGACCCTCGTCCGCCACCCAGACCTGCCCGTAGCCGAGGTCCTCGGCGAGCCGGCCGAGCGCCACCGTCGATGGCGTCGGTTGCACCGGTGTGAGCAGAACACCTGAGTCGAGCATGGCGTCAGCTTCCCAGACTCCGACCGTGGCAAGCTCACTGGCGATGTCTGGTCACGCGTTCGATCATGAGGTGGCGCCTCGGTGGGTGGGCCGTCCGCTCTCGCGCCGCGAGGACCCGGCGCTCCTCACCGGATGGGCGAAGTTCCTCGCCGACATGCACCGGCCTGGCCTCACCCACGTCGGCTTTGTGCGGAGCACCGAAGCCCACGCCGATGTGCTCGCCATTCGCACGAACGCGGCCGCCCGAGCACCTGGCGTCGTCGCCGTGCTCACCTACGCAGACCTCGGGCCCGACATCGCTGAGCAACCGAGCACCCACCGCCTCGGCACCCGCCCCACGCCGTACTACGCGCTCGCCCGCGACCGGGTGCGCTACGTCGGTGAAGCCGTGGTCGCAGTCGTGGCCGAGAGCCCGGCTGCGCTCGCCGACGCCGTCGGTCTCGTCGAGATCGACTACTCACCACGAACGGTCGTCGTCGACACGATGAGCGCAGTAGAGCCCGCGAGCGCAGTGATCTTCGATGGGTGGCCCGACAACATCGCCGGCACATTCGAGGCGTCGATCGGTGACGTCGACGCCGCGTTCGCCGACGCGGATGTCGTGGTAATCCGGCGACAGTTGAATGTGCAACGACAGACCGGCGCCTCGATGGAAGGCCGGGGAGTGCTCGCCGAGTGGGACCCGTACCGGCGCCAACTCGAGGTATGGACGTCCACCCAGAGCCCGCACATTGTGCGCGACTTCCTCGCCGAGATCACGGCGGTTCCTACCCAGCGGATCAAGGTGCGGGTGCCGCAGGTAGGTGGGGCGTTCGGTGCGAAGTTCCACTTCTACGCCGAAGAGTCCGCCATGGCCCTGATCGCCATGCGAGTTGGCCGCCCGGTCGTCTGGAGCGAAGGGCGCAGCGAGTCGTTTGTCGCCACGGTTCACGCCCGCGAGATGGTGGTGGACGCCGCTATTGCAGTGCGACGCGACGGGACCGTCGTCGGCATCACCGCCGACATCACGGCGGATCAGGGCGCCTACCTGCACATGGTCAGCCATGGCCCGGCCTGGCTCACCGCCGTGATGATGACGAACGCGTACGAGATTCCGAATGCCAGGGCGACGATGCGTTCGGTCGTCACGAACAAGACACCAACCGGCTCGTACCGCGGTTGGGGCCAGCCGGAGGCGAACTTCGTGGTCGAACGCATGATGGACATCGTGGCGACCGAACTCGGTATGGACCCGGCCGACGTCCGTCGCCGCAACCTCGTCCCACCGGACAAGATGCCGTACACCTCGTTGTTCCACACGTTTGACAGCGGGTACTACGCGACGGCGCTCGACGCCGGATTGACGCTGGCGAATTATGACGGATGGCGCGAACGCCAGGTCGTGGCGAGGGCCGAGGGCCGGCATCTCGGCATCGGGCTCTCCTTCTTCGTGGAGAACACCGCACTCGGCCCGTCTCGACAGATGAACATGGGCGGCCTCGAACAGGGTGGCTACGACATCTCCAAGATCCGCCTCGAGCCCAACGGCGAGGTCACGATGTACACCGGGTTGTGCGAAATGGGCCAGGGGTTCACGAATGGCCTGGCCCAGATGTGCGCCGACACGCTCGGAGTGCACATCGATCACGTCACAGTGGTCACCGGCGACACTGATGCCTGCCCGTACACCGGCCACGGCACCGGCGCGAGCCGCTCGGCCTCGGTCGGCGGTGCGGCGGTACGCAAGGCTTCCCTCGCGTTGCAGGCGCGGGTCCGCACCATCGCCGCCCACATGTTGGAGTGCGCCGAGGACGACCTGCGCTTCGAGGATGGGACCATCAACGTGGTGGGAACCCCGAGTCGGTCCATCACGATGGCCAGCGTCGGCCGGGCGGCGTATCTACGGGCCATCGACCTCCCTCCCGGCATCGATCCGGGGCTCGAGGTCACCGAGACATTCGACCCCACATCGTGCGCATGGCCGTACGGCTTGAACGTGGCGGTCGTCGAGATCGATATCGAGACGTGCTCGGTTGCGGTGCTCGACTTCAGCGTGTTCCATGACTGCGGAACGATGCTGAACCCGATGATCGTGGAAGGGCAACTACACGGTGGGGTGGCGCAAGGAATCGCCGCCGCGCTCTTCGAGGAGTTGCGTTACGACGAGGACGGCCAACCGCTCAACGCCAACCTCATGACCTTCCTGATGCCGAGTGCTGTCGAACTTCCCAACTTCCGGCTCGGGCACATGACGACGCCGTCACCCGTCATCCCCGGCGGGATGAAGGGCATCGGTGAGGCCGGCGTCATCGGCCCACCGGCCGCCGTCGTGAACGCCATCGACGACGCGCTGCGACCGTTCGGAGTCGAGTTCTTGTTCACGCCGGTCACCCCGCAGGCGATCTTCGACGCGCTCAACCGGTACGTCAAAGCGCCATGAGGTCGATCGTCAGGCCGCCGTGCTCGGCGTTGGGGTACAACGTCGCGTAGCGGTGCGCCGCCTTCAGCGCGGCGTCGTCCCACGGCTCGGTACGCATGGTGCGGTAGTTGAACGCCAGGACCGCGCCGTCCGACGAA
>JBKJJS010000448.1:0-2622 GCA_046597895.1 Ilumatobacteraceae bacterium | reverse complement strand
TTGTCGGTGGTGCGCCACCTCAGCGATCGGGTAGCCGTGATGTATCTCGGCAAGATCGTCGAGACCGCACCGGCAGCCGAGCTGTTCGACAATCCGCGTCACCCCTACACGAAGGCGCTGCTCTCGGCGGCACCGATACCCGACCCGCTCGTGGAACGCACACGCGAACGGATCGTTCTCCTCGGCGATCCCCCAACCGCCGTGAACCCGCCGTCAGGGTGCCGGTTCCGAACGCGGTGCTGGCAGGCGCAAGATGTGTGTGCGGAGGTCGAGCCTCTGCTCACCGACGGTGGGAGTAGCCACTCGGTGGCCTGCCACTTCCCTCTCTCGTGACTCCTTGAGTCGTACGATGGGCAGGGTCATGCGAGTTCTCGGGCTGGATCTGGGTTCGAAGCGCATCGGGGTGGCATTGTCGGATGCCAGCGCCACGATCGCCACGCCGTTCCTCGTCCTTCAGCGGGGTCGCCGGCCGTCCGACGACCACCGGGCCATTGCGGCACTCGTCGCAGAGGAGGAAGCCGAGATAGTCGTCGTCGGCCTGCCGCTCAGCCTCAGTGGTGACGTCGGTCCAGCGGCGAAGGCGGCGATTGCCGAGGCCGGCGTACTCGCTACCGTTCTCGTCGTGCCGGTCGAGATGTACGACGAACGCTTCACGACGGTGACGGCCGATGCGGCCATGATGGAGTTCCGCATGCGGGCCGAGGACCGGCGACGGATCGTGGACAAAGTGGCCGCCGCCGTGATGCTCCAATCGTGGCTCGATGCTCGCAAGGCCCGGGAGGCGGGCCCGTGACGACCGACCTCAGAGATCCGCTCGTCGGGGCCGGGCCGCGCGGCCCCTGGAACAACGACGCGTGGGACGATCCCGAGGATCTGAAGATCTCCCAGACGGCGCCCCGACGACGTCGCAGCAAGGTCCTGAAGTGGGTCCTACTCGTGGTCTGCTCGCTTGTCGTCGTCGCCGCGCTCGTGGCCGGGGCGATCGGCATGTGGGTGATACGCCAGGTCAATCCGCCAGGCGACGCGGGCGCTCCGCTGACGTTCGTGGTCACCGAGGATGACGATCTCATCTCGATCGCGGCCCGGCTGAAGGCGCAGGGTTTCATCACTCACGCCGGGGTGTTCGAGTGGTACGTCAAACGTCAGGGCGGCCTCGAGTTCGAGCCGGGCTACTACACGATCGAGCAGCGCGACACGATGGGCGATCTCGTTGCTGCGCTGCGTACGCCGCCGAACGAGACATTCACCTCTGTGACGTTCCCCGAGGGATTCACCGTGGTCCAGATGTCCAAGCGGTTGAGCGAGAAGGTGTCGCGGCTCAGCCCGACGGAGTTCGTCGGTGCCACCGGTGACGGCGAGGTCAGGTCCGTGTATCAACCACCCGGCATCCGGTCACTCGAGGGCTTGCTCTTCCCGGATACGTACCAGGTGTCGAACGGGGAGACGGAACGTCAAGTAGTGGACCGCATGGTCCGTTTGATGGAGCGGGTCGGCCGCCAAGAGGGCCTCGACGATGAACTCAAGCGGCGGGGGCTTTCGGAGCATGAGGTGCTCATCATCGCCTCAATGATCGAGCGGGAAGCGAAGTTCGACTCGGACCGGGCGAAGATCGCACGCGTCATCTTCAACCGGATCGAACTCGGCATGCCGTTGCAGATCGATGCGACGCTCCTGTATGGCCAGGACCCGAAGACACCGTTTCGGGTGCTGAAGGCCAAAGACACGCCATACAACACGTACCTGCACACCGGGCTACCACCCACTCCCATTGCCAACCCGGGCCGAGCTTCGATCTATGCGGCCCTGAACCCGGCAGTCGACCCCTCGCCTGGCGATCCGATCTGCAAGGGACTTCCGGCGCTCGAACCCTGCCACTACCTGTTCTACGTCGTGAGCGACGCTGCGGGTCACCACGCCTTCGCCGCCACCCTCGAACAGCACGATGAGAACATCCGTCTCGCCCGCGAAGCCGGGTTGCTGTGATGCCGGTCTCGGGCAGCACGCGACTGGCAGGGGTGATCGGGTACCCGGTGCGGCACAGCCTGTCGCCGGCGTTGCACAACGCGGCGTACGCCGCGTGCGGGCTGGACTGGGTGTACGTGGCCATGGAGGTCGCGCCGGGGGAAGTCCCGGTGGCACTCGACGGGATGCGCGCGCTGGGAATCGCCGGCCTGTCCGTCACGACACCCCACAAGGATGCCGCATTCGCCGCGGTCGACGACGTGAGCGTGGCCGCCCGAGCCTTGCGGGCCGTGAACTGCGTGCAGTTGGACGACGAAGTCCACCTGATCGGTCACAACACGGACGGCGACGGCTTCGTGGACTCGCTGCGCCATGATGCGTTGCTTGATCCCGTCGGTCTTCGGGTGGTGGTGATCGGGGCCGGTGGTGCCGCCCGATCGGTGGTGGAGGCACTGGCGCGGGCGAACGCGGCTGAGGTGGTGGTCGTCAACCGCACGGTGTCGCGGGCACAGGATGCAGCAGCGCTCGCCGGTTCGAGCGGACGGGTCGGCACGATGGCGGACATCACCGCGGCCGACCTCGTGGTCAACGCGACGTCGATTGGGATGGGCAGCGATCAGTTGCCGCTCGACCCCGCTCTGCTGCGCGCCGGTCAGGCGG
>JBKJJS010000116.1:0-3429 GCA_046597895.1 Ilumatobacteraceae bacterium | reverse complement strand
ATCACGTGACCACCCCCGCGGAATCCAGTACCCCTCGGCGTCGTCCCATGTGGTGATCTCGATCTTGGAGAGCCACTTCGTTGCCGACACGTAGCCGTAGAGGCCAGGGATCACGAGGCGCACGGGGAACCCATGCTCGAGCGGCAACGGTTCACCGTTCATGCCGATCGCCACGAGCGCGTCGCGGCCGTCGAGCGCGATGGAGACGGGGAACCCCGACGTCCAGCCGTCGGCACTCGTACTGAACACCTGCTCCGCCCCGGCCTGGACCCCGGCCTCGTTCAGGAGGTCGGCGAGGAGTACGCCTTGCCAGACGGCGTTGCCGATGAGATCGCCGCCGACTTCGTTCGACACGCAGCACAGCGTCACCATGCGTTCGACCTGAGGGCGGGCGAGGAGGTCGGCGTAGGAGATCGTGAGCTCGCGGTCGACCATGCCGTGGAGACGCAAGCTCCACGAGTCGACGTTGATCCGGGGGAACGAGAGCGCAGTGTCGATGCGGTAGAAGTCGCCATTGGGGGTAATGAAGGGGGTGACCGTGTTGACCTCCTCGACGGCGACGCCCGGAGTGGTCCCGCCGTCGGTGCTCGTCGCCACACTCGCGGACGTCGACGTCGGGGCCGTCGTTGGCTGTGTGCTGGGCAGCGTGTCTGGAGCGGATGCATCCAGTCGGTCGATACGACGACGTTCCAGGGCCACCGCGGTGCCCGTGCTGGCGACGGCCACCACCGCGACGGCTCCACCGGTGGCGAGGAAGCGGCGACGGTCGTACCCGAGCGGGACGCGGGAGCGTGATGGCGAGCGGTCGGCCCGCCACCGTCCGACCAACGTGCCGATCAACAGCGTGAGGCACCAGGCCCCGGCCGCCGCACCCACCAGTGCGGCCAACGCGGCAGAGTTGGGCTCATTGGGGCGGCGGATCGCCGCTGCGGCGCCGATGAGACCGAAGATGCCGAAGCCGACGACGCCGACCCAGCGGTCCTTCAGGGACCGAATGCCGAAGTAGGCCGCGATGACCCCCATCACGATGAACATCCCGATTCGAAGGGCGCGCTTGTCGTTCGTATCGAACCAGGAGATGGCCAACTCTCTGAGCCACATCGGTGTCCGGTCGATGAACTCGCTGCCGACAGCGTCGGTCGGTGACACGGTGTCGAGCACCTGCGCGGTGAGGAGACCGACGCCTACTGCTGCGGCGCCAGCGACAAGTCCGGCCAACGCGCCCAGTCGCCGCGGTGGTGACGCGACCGCTGCCACCGCCAGGTCTCGCGGAGCCGCGGGATCGGTCTCCGCAGAGAGGTCGGTCTCGTTGCTCATCAGTGATCAGTCTCGCCGGACGCCAGGACGTGACACACGCGGCGCCACGATTTTGCCGCTCATGGAAGCAGGGGAGCGACGGCCGCCTCGAGGAAGGGCGTGAGGTAGACCGACGCCGTCGCCGTGATGTGGTTGTCGTCCCGGTACAGCAGGAGATCGCCGAGGATCACGGGGCAGGTGGTGTCACCGCAGAGCCAGTTGCTCGTGGTCGCGAATGCGGCGTCGTTCGACGCGGCGGCTTGGCGCTCCGCGGCGACCAGGCTCGACCGGTCGGCCTCGTCACGAGCACGCACGCAGTCGGTGGCCGAGCGAAGGTTGGCGGAGAGGCAGGATGGGATGTCGTCGGTGGGGTTCGGAGTGTCGCTGAGCACGAGCATCTTCGAAGTCAGCGGGCGCCAGGCGCCGAGCGTCTCGTCGAGTGCGGCCTGCCAGACCTCATCGGAGTCAGCGGGCGCCGTGGTGCTCGTCAGTCGGTACCGGTATGACGCCACGATCAGCAGGTCGGGCTGTTCGGTCGTGAGTCGTTCGGCGACCTTGGCCCGCCATGGTGTGCACTCGGTGCGTTCGCGGTTGCCAGCCCCGTAGGTGGGAAAGGTGGCCGCGGGGCAGCCCCGCTTGGTCAGCACGACGAGTCGCCAGCCCCGGCGGGAGGCGGCCTCTTCGACGGCAGGGAACCACTGCGCAGCGTGAGAGTCACCGGCGAGGACGACGGTGACGTCGGAGTTCGGATCGCCGTACACGCACTCATCGGCGGTGATGCGGCCGGACTCCGGGAGCAGGCAGCCGTCGTCGTAGATGCCGGGAAGGTCGCCGCGCGCCTTGCCGAGGCTCGGTCTCAAGTTGTCCGGCACGAGCGTCGCCAGGGCTGCCTCTTCGAGCGCCGGTCCCGCCGATGATTCGAGGTCGCCGAGCGATGCAATGGGCGGTGGGGTAGTGCCAGCCACGGTGCCATCTGACGTGGTCGGGTCGGTTCCGGGAGGGCCCGTGTCGCCCGGTGTCGTCTCGCCGGGAGTCGTCTCGCCGGTTGTCAGGCTGGTGGTGACGTTGGTCGGAACGGGAAGCGTCGGGGCGGTGGCGGTGCCCCCACCTGACAGCGATGGGGGGAAGGCGAGCGTGAGTGCGGCGGCGGCGGCGCCCGTGGCGATGAGCACCGCCCCCAGCACGAGGCCGCGGCGGGCCGGAGCGGCGAGCGACGTGGACCGGCGGACCGGATCCTCCACGAAGTGGTACGAGATGGCGGCCAAGCCGACGGAGAAGGCCACGACGAGCGTGAGTTGCCAAATGTCGAGTGGGCCGTACTTGGCGTCCATGAGGATCAGGGCTGGCCAGTGCCACAGGTAGATGGCGTAGGAGTGCTTGCCGATCCATTGCATCGGACGGATGCTGAGCAACTGCGTGGGGCTCCGGTGAGCGCCGACGTGACCGGCCCCGACCAACGCGGCCGTGCCGAGCACCGGCAGCAGAGCGGCGTAGCCGGGAAAGCGCGTGCGCTCGTCGATGACGAACACCGAGACGATGATTGCCGCCAGTCCGGCCCAGCCCACCGCAGCGCGCACGGTGGGAGACACACGGAGCACCCTCGTGCCGACGACGGCCAATCCGGCCCCGACGAGCAGTTCCCAGGCGCGTGTCGGCAAAAGATAGAACGCCCACACGGGCGAGCGGTCAGTGAACCAGAGGCAGGCGATGAATGACGCGACGCCCAAGACCGCGATGGTGGTAGCGGCTGAGCGCAGCATGTTCCGGCCGCGTGCGACGAGCAGCAGCAGCCCCGGCCACACGAGGTAGAACTGTTCCTCGAGGGCCAGCGACCAGAAGTGGAGCAGCGGCGAGGGGGCCAGGTCTCGGGCGAGGTAGTCGCTCCCTCGGGATCCGAACACGATGTTGACGACGAAGAACGATGCCGCGACGGAGTCCTTGGCGAGATCCTTCTGTCGAAGGGGGTCGAGCATCCAACGGGACGCAATGAGCGTGACCACGATCACGAGGCACGACGCCGCCAGGAGTCGCCGCACGCGTCGGGACCAGAACCGGGCCAGCGAGATGGTGCCTTTCCCGGCGAGTTCGCGCAGCAACAGTGACGTGATCAGGAACCCCGACAGCACGAAGAAG
>JBKJJS010000005.1:0-3132 GCA_046597895.1 Ilumatobacteraceae bacterium | reverse complement strand
CTCCTGCTCCCGAATGTCCACGAACCACTCACGCTTGGGGGCGAGCGGGCGTACTGGGTGAGGGTGCGCCTGTTGGCCCCGGAGCCCGGCCAACCCTCCTACCGCGCATCGCCGCAGATCCGCACACTGCGGGTGGTCAGCGTCGGCGGGACTGTCACCGTCGAGCACAGCGACATCGCCGGGTCCGAGAGGCTCGGCACGAGCACCGGCAAGGCTGATCAGGTGTTCGTCGTGCGGCACAACCCGGTCCTGCCCCGGCTCGAGGGTGAGACGGTGGTGGTTGAGGACGACGGCGGGGCTGTCGAGTGGACCGAGGTGCCGGACTTCTGCGGTTCCGGTCCAGACGATCTCCACTTCGTGTGGGACCCGACAACCGGGGAGGTCCACTTCGGTCCGCTGATCCGCTACCCCGACGGCTCGATGCGCCAACACGGTGCCGTTCCGCGCGAGGGGTTCCGGGTCCGCGTGTCGAGCTACCGCTATGGCGGAGGCGCGTTGGGCAACGTAGGTGCCGGCACCATCAACTCCCTGCGCACGACCATCCCGTATGTCGGTCAGGTCGAGAACGTCCGGCCGTCCATCGGCGGCGTGGACGCCGAGACTGTTGACAACGCCAAGCGGCGGGGACCGCAGTCGCTGCGCACCGGTGGCCGGGCCGTCACCGTCGCCGACTTCGAGCGGCTGGCCGCCGAGGCCGACCCGTCGTTGGCGCGGGTCAGGTGTCTGCCGCCGCTGACGCCCGGGCAGCCGATCCGGCTGCTGCTGGTGCCCCGGATCGAGCGCCTGGGCGAGGTCCTTCAACTCGATGACTTCGCCCTCCCGATGCCGATGGTCCAGCGGGTTCGCGAATTCCTCGACGAACGGCGCATTCTCGGCACCACGATCGAAATCGGCACCCCCTACTACCAGGGCGTCACCATTGCCACGCTCGTGGCCCCTCGCCCGGGTCGGCCGGCTTCCCTCGTCCGCGAGCGGGCGCTCAGTGCGCTCTACCGATTCCTCAACCCACTTACCGGCGGCGCTGACGGCAACGGTTGGGGATTCGACGTCGATCTCAACGCGGCGTCCGTGTTCCAACTCCTCGAGGCCGTCGAAGGCGTCGAGCGGGTCGAAGAAGTGCTGTTCTTCGAGTACGACCTGCGCAACCACGAGCGGCTCGGGTTCGGTAAGGAGCTGGTGAAGCTCGGCCGCGACTCGCTGTTCATGTCGGCCAATCACCAGGTGGTGGTGCGGTGACGCGGCGCAACGACTGGCTCATCCATCAACTCCCGGTTGGCATGGTCGAAGACGACTTTCTCGTCCAGTTTCTCCGCATCTTCCAGGGTGTCTCGGACACGATGCTGCATCAGGTCGACACGCTGCCGCACATGTTCGACCCGAATGTCGCCCCCGACGCCATGGTTCGTACCATGGGCGAGTGGCTCGGTCTCTTCATCGATTCGTCGCTGCCGGATGCGCTGCAACGTCGCATCGTGAATGTCTACTCATCGATGGTCCGCTGGCGGGGAACGGCGTACGGCGTGCGGCAGTTGCTCGAGATGGTCTCGGGGGCTCCGGCCACGGTGGAGGACAACGGCGGCGTCTACTTGGAGGGTGAATCACCTCCGGGACCGCCACACGTTCGCCTCACTGCGCAGTCGCTTGGTTGGGCGACCGAGGAGGACCTCCTGAGCTTCGTGCGCTATGAGTTACCGGCCTCCGTGACATTCGAACTGATCGTTGCCGGAAGGACCGTGTGGCCGCCCGACACCCTTGCGGTGACACCGGCCCGGGATGTGCCGACGAGCGACCTGGCTCTGTTGGCGACGCCAGCCATGTCGCTGATGACCGGGCAGGGCGCCGGCGTACCGCTCGACGTTGACCCGGCCGACGAGGGGCTCGCCGACGGGAGAGGGAACGAAGATGTCTGAGATCACCTGCCCGGATTGCGGAATGGTGCTGACGTTCGAGACCGTCCGCCGGGCCGCCGACGAGTTCTGCCCGCATTGTGACTACCCGCTGTTCTGGGCGCCGTCCAACGCCCCGGTAGCCGTCAGCACTGTGGGGAGCGATGCGACGCTGCGCCGACTGCCCGGCGCCGGCGGACGCATCCTCGTCGGGACGAAGGTGTGCCCGACGTGTGGCGAGCACAACTCCCTGGCGGCGGTCGTCTGCATCCGGTGCGGTTCTGACATGGACCCGAAGGAACCGGCGCCGGCACCAGACCCCGAGCCCGTAATGCTGCAGATCCCGCCGCCGCCTCCCGCTCCACCACCACGGCGGCGCTGGTGGCCATGGGCGCTCGTGGCGCTCGGTGTCGTCGCCCTGACGGTGCTCGTCGTAGTTCTGCTGTCGTGATACTGCCCGCGTGATCCCGCTGGCCTGATCCGGCCGGTTGGCCTAGGTCATCAGGATCCGCAGGCCGGTAGCTGATGGCGTCACGAGCCCGTGGTCGTCCACGCTGATGTTGATGTAGCCGTTGGTGCTGCTGCTGCGACGAGCGCGGATGGTGTAGTCGCCGACGGACAGTCCGGCGAAGGAGTAGACCGCCGTGGCGGCGGCACTCGTCGTGTTGTCCTCGAGGGACCCGGAGGAATTGTTGCAGCTCGTGATGTCGTGCCCACGACACAAGAAGACGGGAATACCCGGCTCGAGCACATCGGCCCCGCCGCCGTCGAGCGTCACCACAGTGCCCGACACCGTCGCCAGCGGGTACAGCGTCACCGAGATCGGACCCGTTGGGACCAGGGGTGCCGTGCCGGTTACCGGGAAAAACCCCACGAGCGTGATCGTCCACACCCGCTTGTCCTCAGTGGTCGTGAGCGTGACCTGACCGGCGTCCGTCAGCCCGGTGTCGTCCGTGCGGGTGCTCGGGAATGAGACGAGGGCACCGACCGCCGCGGCACCACTTGGGGAGGTCACGACGTCGAACGAGTACTCGATGGCGTCCGGGACGAGTTGAAGGTCGACATCCGGGCTGGTGGTCGAACTGGCGGTCACGTCCACCTGACGCTGCCTGTACCCCTCACCGTCCACGTCGGCGCTGACGGTCCACTCGCCGAGATCGAAGCCACCGAGCGTGTAGAAGCCCAGCGCGACCGTCGGCGTCGTCCGTCCATCAGAGAACGCGACGGTGGCACCGACGACGGGATT
>JBKJJS010000454.1:0-2811 GCA_046597895.1 Ilumatobacteraceae bacterium | reverse complement strand
GATTGGTTTCCGTGATGGGGACGGTCCAGCCGAACTGGCCCCCGCCGTAGAAGCCGGCGTTCGGTCCGTTGGTGATCTCGAAGCTCAGCCGCATCGGGGAGAAGTCCTCGTCCGTGCCGATGATGTACTTGTTGTTGTGGCTCCACTCGCCTTGGTGGGCGTTGCCCTCTGGCGGGTTGAAGCCGAGCAGCGGATCGGGCACGGGGTAGTTGGAATCGTTGACGAACACCGGGTTGGCCGGGTCGTTGACGTTGAGCACAATCCATCCGGCGTCCCAGTACGACAGGAGCGCCAGGTAATCCTTATTGACCTTCTTCACGACCATGTCGTGAAGGAAAATCGACTCGCCGTTTGCCAGCGGGGCATGGGCTCCCGGCCAATCGAGGATCGACCTCTCGGCGATGTGCACCGGATTGCGCGGGTCGGTGATCTCCATGATGTCGACGTCGGCGATCTCTTCGTTGTCCACGATAATCGCGAAGGCCCGCTTGCCGGCCTGCCAGGCGAACACGCTGTGAATCTGGCGGGCACGAGTGAGTAAGCCGTTGTTGGTGTCTCCCTTGCCGATCGCCAACGGGGTGATAGCCCGCGGGTTGGTCACGTCGTAGATCGACATGCCGCCGACCCGCGCCCCGCTTGATCCGCAGTTCTCGTTGTTCGCGAGCAGCACGTCGCCCTTGAACTTGGGTGTGTTCAGCTTGATGACGTGCATACCTTCGCCCGGGAACGAATCCGTCGGGAAGGCTGTGAAGCTCACCTCGGTGGGGTTTGCGGGATTGGAGATGTCGACGGTGTAGAAGCCGCCGGCGCCGCACGGCGATGTGTTGGGCCGCCGAGCCGACAAGTAGGCGTAGTTCCCGAAAGACGTGACATCAGCGATGTGGCCGGGCTTGTTCACGCCCACCGCTCCGCTCACGTCGACACGACCGACGAGTTCGACGTTCTCACTCGAACCCGGCAGATGACCTCCCGCAGCGCCGTGCTGTTCGTCGTCGTGAGGGGCCTTGAGGTCCGATGGCGTGTCGAGAATGCCGTCGACCACCCGATCACCTTCGCCATCGGGCCCGGTACCACCGTGGGAATATGCCGTCATCGTCCCCACTAGTACAGTGGCCAGGAGCGTGGCGACGGACGCGGCAAACCAAGACTTGCGCATGAGAAATCCCCTTCAGAGCGTTGAGTGCATCATCTGGCGGTGCGAGATCGGCCCCCAGCCGACACAACGAGCACCGCCGTGATGCGTCGGACATTATCTGCGGTAGTCGGACAGCGCAAGAGGCAAAGCTGCGGCCCGAGGCCGTGGGACTCGAGGACGACTCGATTCGGTTGGCCTGGCCCCCAACGCGACTCCCTGCCCACGCGCGCCTGAAGCTGACCCTCGCCGAGTTAGGTCGTATGGCCCATTGAACCGGCCGGATTCGTCGTCTAACGTGCGCTGACGACTTCGGGAAGGACGTGCCCCGGCGCTGATGCGCCGGCAAGGAAGGGCGGAGAATCGTGGACCGAGCGGGTGGGACTTGCGGCAGGGATACGGACGAACTGTTGGAGCGCGATCACGAATTGCGGGCCTCGCTGTTCGGGATCGAGGCGGTGGCGGTGGCGTTTTACGAACAGCGCGATCGCTTGCCGTCTGGTGATGTCGATCAACTGGCGATGGCCATTGCGTCGGAGGCTCGGCGGTTGCGGCTCATGCTCTCTCCTCAAGCAAAGACTCGCACTGTTTTCGATCTCGCGGAAGCGATCCGTCCGGCCATCCTGATGACCCGCTCCTTGGGAGTCGTGGTTCGTGATGCTGTGCCTGCGGGATTGTGGGTGCGAGGTTGCCGCGACGATGTTGTCCAGGTCGTCTTCGCGCTGCTCGACAATGCTCGGGTCCACGCCTCCCCGTCGGAGGTCGATGTGCGGGCGACGTCGCACGATGGGACGACCACGCTTTATGTCGAAGACCGTGGTCTGGGGATCACCGGCAGCGGTGGCAACACGATGTTCAAGCGCGGTCGGCCCGGGGCGCAGAGCTCCGGTTCCGGGCTAGGACTGTTCATCGCCCGCCGACTGATGGTGGCCCAGGCAGGATCGCTGACGGTAGATCCACGACCCGGGGGTGGCGCATCATTCGCAGTGAGCCTCCCCAGCGAACCATCGGCCTCGCCGGCACGGCTGCCGCGGGTTACAAAACGGCCGACGGTCGCTCGATGAGCGGGCGGGTGCTCGTCGTCGACGATCATGTGTTGGTGGCGATCGGATTGCAACTGGCGTTGTCCGCGCGTCGTTGGGACGTGGAGACGGTCAGCGGGCCGACGGCACTTGACGTGATCGATCATGCGCAACGCTTTCAGCCGCAGTGTGTGCTCTTGGACATCCACATCGGCGGGGTTGGCAGTGGGATCGATCTCATCGCGCCGATGTTGGCGACGGGAGCCCAGGTGGTGATGCTCACCGGCGAGATGCGCCGCATGGTCTTGGCGGAGTGCGTCGAGGCCGGCGCCGCTGGTTGGATCGGCAAGGGCGCCGCGCTCGACGAGGTCGATTCAACCCTGAGCCACCTCCTCGCCGGGGGCACATTGATCGGGCGGGCCGATCGCGCCGCGCTGATCGACGAACTGCGGCTGCAGCGGGCGAGCACGCTGGTCGCCCACTCCACCTTCGAACAGCTGACGCACCGTGAAGCCCTCGTGCTTGGCGCACTGATCGACGGGCTCAGCGCAGACGAGATCGCCGAAGCCCATTTCGTGGCCCTGACCACAGTGCGCACACAGATCCGCGCCGTGCTTCAAAAGCTCGGCGTACGGTCGCAGTTGGCTGCCGTCGCCG
>JBKJJS010000447.1:0-6004 GCA_046597895.1 Ilumatobacteraceae bacterium | reverse complement strand
GCTGACCGACCTCGAGATCGGTGAGCGGCACGGACAGTTCGGCGACACCTGACACGGTGGCATCAAGGCCGGCGGGCGCCTTCCAGACACCGCGGGCGGCATCGGTCCGGGCAATGACGCCGGCTACCGCTCCCGAGGGGGCGAACGTGTCGAGTTGTCCGTTCCGTAGCGGGTCCGGTTGCTTGATCCGAGGGAAGTAGACCGCGGCGTTCTTGCTCGACGGAAATGCGGGCGCTGTCGCCCCTGCTACCGCGGTGGCCACGCTCGTCCACGCCGTCGGCGGGTCCATGATGAACACCGCTCGCCGCTCGACGGCGTAGGAGATCGTGTCGGTGATCACAACGGCGTCTACGTCGCCTGCGGTGTACGGCGGCACCACGATGAGGTTCACGAGGTCGACGTTCTCGAGCGCGTACAGCCCCTTCTTGGCATCCCGTAGCCCGACACCCGTGGTGTACAGGTCCGCCGTGACCGGCCCACCGTCGTTGCCGCCGGTCGCCGCCGTCGCGGCGACTGCGGCCGGCGCCGTCGGGAGCGCACCGTCGACGCGGACGAGCTGCGATTCGGAAGCCAACACGAGGTCTGCCCGCCGGGGGCTGCCAGCCGCCGCCGAGACGTTGCGGAAGGACTCCGATCGACCGGTCGCGGCGTCCGTGACCGTGAGGTTGAAGAGGTTGGTATCGGCCGGGTCCTTCACCAGCATGTCGATGGTGCCCGTCAGCTTGGACCCCCAGGCGCCTGGCGACGCCGCCGCCAGGGTGAGCAGCGAAGGCCCGGCGCCGAGAGCGAGCACGGCAGTGTCGTTGGCCCCCGTGGTGTGGACTCTGACGATGACGGCGATCGAGCCACCCAACCGATAGAAGTCGCGCACGGCGTACCCGAGCGTGCTGTCCTGCCAGAGCCCGCCGAAGGTCCGCTCGAAGTCGGCGTAGGACGTGATGGTCATCGCGGTGTCCACCGGCCCTCGGAGCGCCCGCCCGACGAAGGCGGTGACCGAGGTTGCCACGCCGGTGACGGCGCGTACCCCGCTCGGGAGCTCCTGGACGTACACGCCCGGGTAACTCAGTTGGACGGCCATCGGCGTTCCTCCAATCGGAGAGAGGTTCTCGGCACGCCGACAGGTACGTCATGCCGAGGTGAACGGGCCGCCCCTCTGCCCAACTCGCAACGGAACTCTCAGCAGTGACGAGTGTCGTTCGTCGACCGCCCAGTGTCAAGGGTTGACCACTCAGCGTCGCGTGAACGGCCGCGGGGACCTCACGATCACTGTCGCACTATTGTCGGCCCACTTGGCTCCCACCCATCAACCGGCCACCCATCAACCGGCACGGGGAACCCGGAGTCTCGGCTACCTACCGGGTATCGACGGGCTGCGGGCGGTGTCCGTCGTGGCCGTCCTGTTGTTCCATGCCGACCTGACGTGGATCCCCGGCGGTTTCCTCGGTGTCGAGGTGTTCTTCGTCATCAGCGGATACCTGATCACGCTGCTCCTCCTCAAGGAGTACGCCGCGACGGGCACGATCTCGCTGAGGTCCTTCTGGTTGCGGCGCGCCCGACGGCTCCTGCCGGCCATGTTCGCAGTGGTGCTCGCCACGACATTCGTCGTGTGGACGTTCTATCGCGAGGAGTTCGACGAACTCCGAGCGCAGATCTGGGCCGCGCTCACGTACTGCACGAACTGGTACGAGATTGTCGCCGGCCACCGCTACTTCGCGGCCGCCGGCCGCCCCCCGATGCTCACACACCTCTGGTCGCTCGCCGTCGAGGAGCAGTTCTACCTCGTGTGGCCGGTGGTCCTTCTCGTGCTGATCAAGGTGCTGCACAACCGGCGGGGTGCGCTGGCGATTGTCGTCGGACTCGGCGCCATCGGCTCCGCCCTCTTGATGGTTGCCCTCTACGACCCCGTGAACCCCAATCGCGTCTACCTCGGCACGGACACGAGAGCGTCGAGCCTCCTCCTCGGGGCCACGCTGGCGTTCCTCTGGCGTCCCGGCGAGCGCACGACCAAGCGTCTCGTGCTTCCCGACGTCGCCGTTGTGGGTGCCGTCGCCGGGCTTGTCGTGTGCTTCCTGACCATTCGCGATTACGACCGGTTCCTGTACCCCAAGGGCTTCCTCCTCATCTCGGCCCTCACCATGGTGGCCATCGCCGGGGTCGTACACCCGTCGGCCGTACTGAGCCGGCTCCTGTTCGGTAACCCGGTCATGACATGGATCGGTGTCCGCTCCTACGGGTTGTACCTGTGGCATTGGCCGATCTTCGTGCTCACCCGGCCCGGTGTGGACATCGGTTGGAGCCCCGGCCCGACGCTCGCCCTTCGCCTCGGTCTCACGGTGATCGCGACCGAACTCTCGTACCGGTTGGTGGAGGTACCGATCCGCTCCGGATCACTTGGGCGTTGGTTTGCCGGCATGCGCGCCGGGGATCGCCGGGTCCACCTGAAGCGGGCGCAGATCACGTTCGTGGCGTTCTTCGGCGCCGCCCTCATCATGGCGCCAGCGTTCGCCGGCGGTTCGGTCGACACGGGAAGCGCTAATGACATCACCAGCGCCCCCACCACCACCTCCGCCCCCGTTCCCACGTCTGCCCCCTCCGACACCATCAATCCGGCCGAGACCACGGCCCCCGCCGAGACCATCGCCAAGGGCACGGTCACCGTCATTGCCGACTCGGTGCTTCTGCGCGTGCAGGACGACCTCACGCGCGACCTGAGCGCGGCAGGCTGGACCGTCGACTACCGCGGCAAGTCGGCACTGATGGTCAAGAAAGCCCGCGAGATCTTCGTCGAGGCGGGCACCCCGGTCGGCGACGATGTCGTGATCGGACTCGGCTACAACTCGTTGTGGGAACACGACCGCGTCAACTACGACAACTGGGCCGCCCAGTTCGATCGTGAGGCCGAGGAACTGCTCACCACGCTCTCCGGCCTCGGCGCCAAGCGCTTCGTGTGGGTCACTGTGCGGGAGCCCGATCGCGACATCATCCCGAAGGGATCAGCCAAGGAATACCAGCAGTACGCCTGGTTCTTCCCGTACGTGAACGAACGACTTCGGCTGCTCGCCGAGCGCCGACCCGACGTTGTGCTGGCCGACTGGGCCGCCATCTCCAACGTGCCGGGCATCACGGGCGACCTGATCCACCTCAACGCCGAGGGGTTTCGCATGATGAGCGATCTCATCTTCGCGACCGGGGGGTTCTGAGCCGATGCCAACGCTGCCCGCCAGGGCTCGGGTCGTCGTCGTGGGGGGCGGCGTCATCGGGTGCTCCGTCGCGTACCACCTGGCCGAGATGGGCTGGACCGACGTCGTCCTGCTCGAACGGGACAAGCTCACCTCGGGCACCACATGGCACGCCGCCGGCCTGATCGTCACGTTCGGTTCGACGTCGCAAACCTCGACGGACATGCGCCTGTACACACGTGACCTGTACGGCCGACTCGAGGCGGAGACCGGGCAATCCACCGGCTTCAGCCCCGTTGGTTTCATCGAGTTGGCCACCGACACGGACCGACTCGAGGAGTACCGGCGCATCTCGGCGTTCAACCGTCACTGTGGCGTGGATGTCCACGAGATCTCGGCGCGGGAAGTGGGAGGCCTGTTTCCGTTGGCCCGAACGGATGACGTGCTGGCCGGTTTCTACGTGCCGGGCGATGGCCGGGCCAACCCGGTCGACGTCACCATGGCCCTTGCGCGAGGAGCCCGCCAGCGGGGCGTGAACATCGTGGAAGGCGTGGCGGCCACCGGGTTCCTCCAGGCCGGTGGCACCGTGACCGGGGTGCGAACGGCGTACGGCGACATCGAGGCGGAGTTCGTGGTCAACTGCGCCGGGATGTGGGCCCGCCAACTCGGCGAGACCGCCGGTGTCACGATCCCGCTCCAGGCCGCTGAGCACTATTACCTCGTCACGGACCACATCGACGGGATGTCGCGCCACTGGCCGGTCATCGAGGACCCGGCGTCGTACGGCTACTTCCGGGAGGAAGGCGGCGGCCTGATGATCGGGCTGTTCGAGACCGAGTGCGCACCCTGGAAGGTCGAGGGCATCCCGCAGGACTTCTCGTTCGGCCAACTCCCGCCGGACTGGGATCGCATGGGGCCATATCTCGAGACGGCCATGCGGCGGGTCCCGATCTCGGCCGACACCGGCATCCGCCTGTTCTTCTGCGGGCCGGAGAGCTTCACCCCCGATCTGCAACCCATCGTCGGCGAAGCGCCGGAACTGCGTCACTATTTCGTGGCGGCCGGGATGAACTCCGTCGGCATCCTCACGGGCGGCGGGCTCGGCCGAGTGCTCGCCCATTGGATCGTCAACGGCCGTCCGGATGTCGATGTCACCGGCTTCAACATCGACCGACTCCGGCCGTACCAAGCGAACCCGGAGTACCGGCGCACCCGCACCGTCGAGTCGCTCGGGATGGTGTACCAGTGCCACTACCCGAACCGCTCGATGCAGACGGCGCGCGGTGTCAAGGTGTCGCCGGTCCACCATCGACTCGTCGCGGCAGGCGCCTCCTTCAAGGACGTCAGCGGATGGGAAGGAGCTGACTGGTACACGTCGGACGGCTCGCCCCCCGTGAGCGGGCGCCTCACCTGGGGCCGACCGGAGTGGTTCTCCGAGTGGCAAGCCGAGCACGAGGCGTGCCGCAACGGCGTCATCGTTATGGACATGTCGTTCATGTCGAAGTTCCTCGTGCAGGGCCGTGACGCCGGCCGGATCCTGAACTGGATCTCGGCCAACGACGTCGACGGTGCGACCGGGGTCATCACGTATACGCCGTGGTTGAACGATGCAGGCGGGATCGAAGCCGACCTCACGGTCACGAAGCTCGATGACTCGCGCTATTGGGTCGTCGCCACCGACACCGCGCACCGTCACGTCGAGACCTGGATGCTCCGCCACATCGCCGACGCCCACGCGTTCGTCACGGATGTCACGTCCGGCTACGCGCAGTTGAACGTCCAAGGGCCGCGCTCGCGGGAGCTGCTGCAATCGCTGACCTCATGCGATCTCTCCAACGAGGCGTTCCCGTTTCGCACGGCACGGGAGATCGACATCGGCTTCGCTCGAGTGTTGTGCATCCGCATCACCTACCTCGGTGAACTCGGCTACGAGTTGTACATTCCCGCCGAGCAGGCGGGCCACGTCTACGACCGGTTGGTGGACGCGGGCCGCCCGGTCGGACTGCGCCACGCCGGTCTGAAAGCACTCGCCAGCCTGCGGATGGAGAAGGGCTACCGGGACTACGGCCACGACATCGACAACACCGACGGTGTGCTGGAGGCCGGGCTCGGCTTTGCGGCGGACCTCGCCAAGGCGGGCGGCTTCATCGGACGCGATGCCGTGGTGGCAAGGAAGGAGGCTGGCCCGCTCACGTCACGGCTCGTACAGGTGCTGGTGTCCGATCCCGAGCCGCTGATGTTCCACGCCGAGATCGTGCGCCGCGACGACGTGTCGGTCGGCTATGTGCGCGCGGCGTCCTACGGCTTCACGCTCGGCGGCGCCGTCGGCCTGGCCATGGTGAGTGCTGCAGAGGGCGTGACCCCGGCATGGCTCGACTCCGGCGCGTGGGACGTCGAGATCGCCGGCCGGCGCGAGTCCGCCGTGGCCTCGCTACGGCCCCTCTACGACCCCGCAGGAACCCGCATTCGAGCCTGACCCCGCGAGATGACGCGCATGGTCGCCCCATTGCCGCCGAGGCGCGTCATCTCTCCAGGCGAGGAGGGGCTGAGGAGGGGCTGAGGAGGGGCTGAGAGGGGTCAGGCCGTCGAGCCGCCGTCCACGACGAGCGTGACGCCGTTGACGAACGCGGCGAGATCGGAGACGAGGAAAAGGCAGGCCCGGGCGATGTGGTCCGGGTGCCCGGCGGTGCGCAGTGGGTTGGCGGCGATGGCGGCGTCGATGTCGAGACCCGTGGCCTTCAGTGGCTCCAACTGGGCCCGCACGCCGGGCGTGTCGATGATTCCTGGGGCAATCGCGTTGACCCGAATGCCCATCGGCCCAAGTT
>JBKJJS010000411.1:0-23142 GCA_046597895.1 Ilumatobacteraceae bacterium | reverse complement strand
ACACCGGCCTCGACTTCTCGTCGCGCGTCGATGGCGCCATGCACGCCTGCGGCCACGACACACACGTGGCGATGCTGGCCGGTGCGGCCCGCCTCCTCGCCGCCCGGCGCGACACGCTGCCGGGGCGGGTGCTGTTCATGTTCCAGCCTGGAGAGGAAGGCCACCACGGGGCCCGGTACATGCTGGACGAGGGCTTGCTCGATGTCCCGCCGCTCGCCGATGGCACGCCGTCGCCGATCACCGGCGCGTTTGCGCTGCACACCACCGCGGCGCTCAACACGGGTTGGGTCTCCTCCCGTCAGGGGCCGATCATGGCCTCGGCCGACCGGATGCTCATCACGGTCACGGGCCGAGGCGGCCACGCTTCCGAACCATTCCGGGCACTCGATCCCATCCCGATCGCCTGCGAGATCGTCCAGGCGCTGCAGATGATGGTCACTCGTCGCATCGACGTGTTCGACCCGACCGTGGTGACCGTCGGACGGATCACTGCCGGAACCACGAACAACGTCATCCCCGAGACCGCCGAGATCGAGGGAACTATCCGAGCCGTTAGCGAGCGGACCCGCACCAAGGTGCATGGCGCAATACGCCGCGTGGCGGAGGGCATCGCCGCCGCCCACGAGGCCGAGGCGTCGGTCGAGATCGAGCACGGCTATCCCGTCACGGTGAACAGCAACGACATGGCCAGCTTCGCCCTCGACGTCGCCCGGGAGATCGCAGGGCCCGACAAGACGGTGCAACTCCCGCACCCGATCATGGGTGCCGAGGACTTCAGCTACGTGTTCCAGCGAGTGCCCGGGGCAATGATGTTTCTCGGCGGCACCCACCCCGAACGCAACCCTGCCCTCGCCGCGCCCAACCACTCCAACCGCGTCGACTTCGACGAGGACTGCATGGTGACCGGCATGGCCGTCTACACCGCCATGGCCCTTCGCCATCTCGCAGGAGACTCTGCGTGAAACGCTCCCTGAGGTCCCTTGTCGTCGTGGCGACGATGTGGCTCGGTGTGACCCTCGCGGCCACCGCTTCGTACGCAAAGATCATCAATGACCCCACTCCGCGAACATGTGGACCCATCGCTCTCATCGGTGATTCCCTCTCGAACGGGTACAAGGAACACCTCGTTGCTCAGATGGTGGCACATGATGTCGGTCCATTCCGGTTTGATATCCGCTCAGGGCGGACGATGACCCGTGATTCAAATAGCTTTCCTTCGGGAGCGACGGCTATCAGAACCATGAAGGCCTCGGGCTTCGATCCGAAATAATGGGTCATCGGCTTCGGCGGTAATGATTTTCATGCCTCCCGTCGTGGTGCCCTCGACTTTGTGACAGAAATTGAGAAGATCTTGACACTTCTCGGTCCGGACAAAGTCGTTTCCTGGGTCAATATTTGGCACAGGAAGAGTCCGACAACCAACCGAGCATTCGATGCTGCGCTGAGGGTGATTGCGACTCGGCATCCACACTTCTCGATCGTGGATTGGGCGTCCGTGCTCCAGGCTCATCCCCGTTGGTTTCGACCAGACGGTGTTCACATCAACTTCGCTGGTACCAAGGTTCGCAACCTCATGATGGTCGACGCTGCGGCCGCCATGTGTTCGGAGGCGGTGCAGTAGCGCTACTTCACCTTACGAAACGTGAGCGTCGCCTGGCCCGTCGACGCGAGCGCCAGGAAGTCGCTCAGACCAAGCACCTGGTAGCCCTGGGCAATGGCGTAGTCGAGCATGCACGGCACCGCGGTGACCGTGGGACCGTGGCCGCGGCCTCCGTCGTGCAGCACCACGAGACTCCCGGGCTTCAAGTTTTTCTTGAAACGGTTGCACAGCGTGCTGGCCGACGCACGCGGAGACTTCCAGTCACCGACGATGAAGTTCGTGTCGATGGCGCAGAGCCCGTTCACCCCTGTAGCCGTGACGACCTTGCGCCCCCAGGCCAGACCCGGCATCCGAAAGAACTGAGGGCGCACCCCGCTCGCGTCCTCGATGTGGTCCTGGGCGATCGGCATCTCCTTGACGTTGATCGCCGATGTGTAGTGGTGAGTGCGCGAATGGTTCCCGAGTTCGTGTCCCCGCGCCGCCATTTCGAGCACGAGCTCAGGTCGGTTCCGCACCGACCCACTCACGAGGAAGAACGTCGCCCTCATCCCGCGAGCCTCGAAGGCGTCCATGATCGGGCGGGTGAACGTCGGGCTCGGGCCATCGTCGAACGTGAACGTGACGACCTTCTCGGCTGTCTTCAGCCCTGAGATGGGATTGGCCCCGGGTACGCAGAGCACCGCCGGTTCATCGGCAGTCGCCGGCCGCGGTCCGCCGACGATGAGCACCGGCCCGGCCAATCCTGTCAGTGCGACCATGAGGAGAAGAAGCCGCAGGCGCCGACGCATACGGTGCGACGCTACCCCAACGCCAAAGGCACATATCGAAGCGGACTATCCGGGTCGACGACGACAGTCGCGACCGGCGTCCCGGTCATGTCGACGAAGACGATGCCCTGATCGGTCAATACCCCGAGGGCTTCACCGTCCGCCGTCCACACGAGGTCACGGGCGATGCGGAAGTAGTTCGCGGCCGGCACACTCACGCTGTCGCCGGTCGGGACGTAGGCCAACGGCACATCCACGCTCGTCCCCGCGATCATGTCCACGATCCGGACATAGCCGTCACGGGCGATGGCGACGCGGCCCGCGACAGGCGCAAACCGGACCGCCGTCCGCGCGAGATCGCCTGTATCAGGCAGGCTGAAGAACGATGAGACCCCGTTGTTGATCGAGACCACACAAGGAGCAGGTGGTGTACACCTCAGGGCGGCGTATCTCCCCTGCTCGACGGGTGTCGTGATGTCATCGGCAAACGGCACACTCTCGCCGTCGGCCCGGATTGCGAACGACCTGAGGTCAGCCCCACGTACCACCGGGCGCCCGTCCCTGGCCACGCCGATCAGCTCGATGCCCAACGGGAGGTCGAGCGTCTCGACCACCAAACCCCGATCGTCGAAGCGCCGGAGGCCCGGCGGCTCGAGCGTGCGCACCCACACGGATCCGTCGAGGCTGGCCGCGATCCGTGGACCAATCTCCGCGAAATTCGCGACGCCCTCGTCACCGCCGTTGTAGGGGTTCGGGGCGATCCCTCGCGGGCCGATCAGCGCGAGCTGCCCCGCATCGACAAGACCGCCGAATGGCGTCGGGATGACGGCGCGGATCGGGCCGCTGACTTCGCCGAGTACCACCGGTAACGCGGTGCCGGTCGCCATGTCGTACGCCACGACGGCCGTCGGTCCACCCGCCGTGTCCCACAGGTACAGCGTCTCGCCGGCCTCGGCGCCGAGCGATCCGGTTCCCGCCGGAAGGCTGGGCAGCGGAACGATCTCACGGCCCTCCGGCACGAACGGCGGGAACGACCCCGGAACCTCTGTCACCGTGTCCTGCGAAATCGTTCCCTCCGGAACCGATGCCAGCGGAACCGGCGTCGCGACAGGCGAGAAACCGGTGGTGTCGGAGACCGTGGCCGGAGTCGTTGACCGACCGGTGGTCGACGGCCGGACGCTTGTCTCGGGGGCCGACGACGAACCCTCGCTGGTGAGGACCGCCAACATCACTGCCGCCACCGCGCCGACTCCGACGAGCGCGCCGACCAGCGTCCACACTCGTCGGTTCCGATGGCCCGTAGTGGCTGAACCGTCGCCACGGGCGGCACGGGCGGCACGCCGACCGAACTCGACGGGCTCCTCGTCGAGCGAGGGGCCGTCGAGGATCTCGATCTCGAGGGGGGCCGACTCCCCTTCCCGGCGGCGCGCCATCACGTCCCGCCGTCGGCCGGGTCGGCCACCACGTGCTGGATCTGCAACCGTGCCTCGCCGACGCGATCGCGACAGCGTTGTATGAGGGCTCGCGCTCGGGTCACGTGTTCCGTGAGGCGGTCGACATCAACGGCCGACCCCTCCAGTTCGCGCAGGATGGCCTCGAGCTCCGACAGCGACTCGGCGTACCCCAAGTCCTCGGGCGTTCGCTCGGTCACGGATCCTCCACCCTGCTGTTGACGATGCCATCGGCGACTGTTGTCACGAGAAGATCCCCAGCATGGGCATCAGCCACGGTGCGCAGCACGGATCCGGAACTCGTACGCGTGATGCTCCAGCCTCGAGCGAGCGTGAAGGCGGGGTCGAGTGCCCTGACACGACCCTCCATACCGTCGAGCCGGGCAGCCGCGGTGTCAAGGTGGCGGCGAGTGGCGCCGGCGACGCGTTCCACGGCTCGGTCCATGGCGAGGTCGGCGCCGTCCACCACGACTTGCGTTCGTCGGGCGATACTGGCCCATGCCCGCTCGGATCGCTCGGCGAACAGCCGCACACGATCAACGAGCGCGCCTGCGCACGCCGTCGGTGTTTTCAGCGAGAGATACGCGACATCATCGGCGACGCTTCGGTCGATCTCGTGACCGAGCCCTGTGAGAACAGGGACAGGTGATGTCGCGATCGCCAGCGCCACTTCCTCGGCATCGAACGCCGCAAGGTCGCTGCGGGCCCCGCCGCCCCTGATCACGACGATGGCGTCGATCCCACTGACCCCACCGAGGTGACGGATAGCGCCGGTCACCATCGGTACCGCCCACTCGCCCTGCACCCGGACATCCACGACGCGCAGGTCGAACCCGATCCCGCTCAGCTCGAGTTCGTGGGTGAAGTCGTGCCACGCCGCGCTGCCGACGCTCGAGACCACGCCGATGCACAGGGGGACGACGGCGAGCGGCTTGGCCCGATTGGCGTCGAACAGGCCAGCGGCCACGAGGCGACGAACGACGTCGTCGCGTTGCAGTGCCAACTCGCCGAGCGTGTAGCGGGGGTCGATCCCACTCATCTTGAGACCGAGTCGCCCGCTGGGGGCATAGACATCGAGGTAGCCGTGGATGCGCACCTTGATGCCATCGGCGAGCCGTAGTCGGTGCTTTTGCAGCACGGGACGCAGACGGGCTCGGGAATTGGTGAACCAACTCACGGGCAGCGTCGCCTTCGTCCCGTCGCTGTCCTCCACGAGGTTGAAGTAGGCGTGGCCAGCGCTCGTGTCGCGCCAACCCTGGATCTCGCCGCGCACCCACACGCCGTCGGCGAAGCTCCGGCGCAGCGCTCCATTGATCTCGCCTACGAGCGCGCTCACCGTGAACGTGGGCAACCCGCCATCGTCGGCCTCGAAGTCCAGGTCGAGCGAAGGTTGACTCACGTCGCCAAGTCTGGCGCACACGGCGACCATCGCGGCTCCGGGCCCGATCGGTCGCGTCGCTCCGCGATGCCCGGCCAGGTAACGTCCCGACGTGATCCTGAGCAGGAGGTTCGTCGTCGGCATGACCCTGGCGCTCGCGGTGGTGGCCCCGCACACGGGTTCAGCACAGGCCGCCACCTCACCTCCTGTGCCGGCGGACCTCGCGGCTGGCCTCGTCGGCGACTCCCGTCAGCTCATCATCGTTTCCACCAGCGGCTGGAAAGCGACAACGGCATCCGTCTCCTTGTATGAACTCAGATCAGCCGTGTGGAAGTGGGTGGCCGGCCCGTTCTACGCCCGAGTCGGCCGCAACGGGATGAAGATCGACCACGTCGAGGGTGACGGAACCACGCCCGCCGGATCCTTCCCCATCGTGTCGGCGTTCGGGTTGCGGGCCAACCCAGGCGCGAAGCTCCCCTGGACGAAGCTCAAGTCCGGTGATTGCTGGATCTCCGATTCCGCTCGGCCGGACTACAACACGATGGTCGTCCAAAAGCCGTGTGGCGCCAAGAACGAAGACCTCTGGCCGATCGCCCGTGGGGGTGCCTACGCCAAGGCCATCGTGTCGGGGTACAACATGAACCCGGTGGTGGCGGGCAAGGGCAGCGCCATCTTCCTGCACCTCCACTCCCGCACGGCGAGCGGCGCAACGAAGCCGACGTCGGGTTGCGTCTCCGTCTCGGACTGGCAACTCAGCGTGCTTCTCCGCCGACTCGACCCGGCGTCGAATCCCCGTGTCGTGATGGGTCCGGCGAACTGGTTGAAGGCAGGCGAGTCCGCGATCGTTCGATGAGAGTGTTGCGATCCTTCGATTACATCGGCCGGAGGGTTCGTTTACACCACGAGGTCGGGGCTGACGGCACCGAGGAAGCCGATGGTCTCCTGGCGGGCGTAGAAGCCGTCGAGCGCCACCAGTTCGTCGTGCGTGCCCTGCTCTACGATGCGGCCTTCGCTCAGGACGACGATGCGGTCGGCGTTACGCACCGTCGACAGGCGGTGAGCGATGACGATGGCGGTGCGACCGGACAGCGCGGTGTCGAGCGCGCCCTGGACGAGCGACTCGTTCTCGTTGTCCAGATGGCTCGTGGCCTCGTCGAGGATCATGATGACCGGATCCTTGAGCAGCAGCCGCGCAATGGCCAGGCGCTGTTTCTCGCCGCCGGACAACCGATAGCCGCGCTCGCCGACGATGGTGTCGTATCCGTCGGGTAGGGCGGAGATGGTTTCGTGGATGCGGGCACCCACACACGCCGCCTCCAGCTCGGCGAACGTGGCATCCGGCTTGGCGTAGCGCAGGTTCGCCCCGATCGATTCGTGGAACAGATGGGGATCTTGTGACACCACGCCGATACCGGCCCGCAACGACTCCTGGGTGAGATCGCGTACATCGATGCCATCGACGAGGACCGCACCACCAGTGACGTCGTAGAGGCGGGGGACCAACGACGCCAGCGTCGACTTCCCCGCGCCCGACGAGCCGACGAGCGCGATGGTCTCGCCCGCGTGGATGACGAGGTCGATCCCGACAAGCACGTCGCGGTCTGGGTCGGCCGCTCCTTCCGAGCCGGCCGCTGACAGCGACGGAATCGACACCGCGGCCGCCGGCGGGTACCGGAACGTCACCCCCCGGAACTCCACCCTGCCCGTCGGCGACACGAGGTCGACCGCCCCCGGCTTGTCCTGGATGGCCTCCGGGGCGTCGAGCACTTCGAACACCCGCTCGAAGCTGACGAACGAGGTCATGAGATCGACGCGGGCGTTCGTGAGACCGGTGAGCGGCTGGTAGATCCGGGCGACAAGCGCAGCGAGCGCCACGAGCGTTCCATCGCTGATCGAACCGCCCACCACGAGATGAGCCCCGGCGCCGTAGATGGCGGCCGCCCCGAGCGCTCCGACGAGCCCGAGCGCCACGAAGAACACGCGGCCGTACATCGCCGATTTGATGCCGGTATCGCGCACCTGGCTGGCACGGTTCGAGAATGTCCCGACCTCGACCGCCCGCCGGCCGAACAGTTTCACGAGCATGGCGCCAGCGACGTTGAACCGTTCCGTCATCTGCGTGTTCATCTCCGCATTGAGCGACATCTGCGTACGAGCGATGCCCTGAAGGCGCTTGCCGACCCGGCGCGCCGGGATGATGAACACGGGTAGCACGACAAGTGAGAGCAGGGTGAGGCGCCACTCCAGGAAGAACATGGCCATCAGCGATGTGACGAGCACGACCACGTTGGAAACCACGCTGCCGAGCGTGCTCGTGACCGCGGTCTGGGCGCCGATGACGTCGTTGTTGAGTCGGCTGACGAGGGACCCCGTCTGCGTGCGGGTGAAAAAGGCCACCGGCATCCGTTGCACCTTGTCGAACAAGGCGACGCGAAGGTCGTAGATGAGTCCTTCGCCGATCCGCGCGGACCACCAACGCTGCAGGATGGCCAGTGCGGCATCGACCAGGGCCGCGACCACCACGAGACCAGCAAGGAAGTTGATCTGTTGACGGTCGGCGTTCGGGATGGCGTTGTCGAGGATGCTTCGGAACGCGAAGGGGGCCACCAGCGCGACCACGGCGGACACGAGGATCGCCCCGAGGAATCCGCTGATGGACCGCTGGTAAGGCTGGGCGAACCGCCATACGCGTCGCAGGTCTCCGCCACGGAGCTTGGCACCCTTTACGGCCTCAGCATCACCCGGCAACATCATGTGAGGTCCCATGCGCATTGCCGTTGGAGGCTATGAGCGTGTGAATGCGCTTCGGTGCCGACCACCCCTAGCATCTCGCCGTGCGCCGCCGACGATCAACTGCGGGAGGACTCGCCGCACTCCTCATGCTCGCGGCTGCCTGCGGGTCGTCCTCCGACGTGCGTAGCAGTGACGCCGAGGGCATGGCGGGCCAGGGCAACCCGACCCGAACCACGACCGTGCCAGCGAACACTGACCCGACCCGACCCCGTGACCCTACGAACACCGACCCGAACGGCACGGACACACCTACGACCAATGGATCCGATGCGGAGCCGGTCATCGAGTGGACCGAGTGCGGCGACGGTCTCGACTGCGGCACCCTGGCGGCGCCGATCGACTACCTCGCACCCTCGGCCGGCACGACAACCCTGAAGCTCGTTCGGGCTCGGGCGACAGACTCCTCCAAGCGCATCGGCTCGTTGCTCGTCAACCCCGGTGGACCGGGCTTCGGTGGGAGCTACCTCGCATTCAGCGCCGACGGCATCTATACCGAGGGGATCCGTGAGCACTTCGATGTCGTGGCGTGGGACCCACGAGGCACCGGGGAGTCGACACCGGCGGTCGACTGCATCGACACCTACGACAAGTACTTCGCGCTCGACATCACCCCCGACACCGACACCGAACAACTGGCGCTCGAGACGGCCGCCACGGCATTCGCATCGGCCTGTCGATCGTCGAACGAGAATCTCCTCGCGCACATTTCGACCGCCGATACCGCCCGAGACATGGACCTCATCCGCCGAGCGCTCGATGAGGACACGATCTCCTTCTTCGGTTTCTCCTATGGCTCCGAACTCGGCGCCACCTGGGCCACGCTGTTCCCCGACACAGTCCGCGCCGTCGTCCTCGACGGGGCTGTCGATCCAACGGCGTCGGGCGTCCAAGGTTCCATCGACCAGGCGAAGGGCTTCGAGATCGCCCTCAACGCGTTCCTGGCCGATTGCGTCGGCAGTTGTGCATTCGCCGAGGACGACGAACCGGGAGCGGCGCTCGACCGGATTCTCCTCGACATCGACGCCAACGACTACCCGACCGAGGAGGGTCGGCCGAACCTGACCCACGGCATCGCGTACATCGCCATCATCTCCGCGTTGTACTCCGAGTTCTCATGGCCGGAACTCGCCGACGCGCTCGATGCCGCTCGCCGGGGTGATGGTTCCGGTCTTCTGGCCCTCTACGACAGCTACTACCAACGCCGGGCCGACGGCTCATACGGGAACGAGTTGGAGGCCTTCTTCGCCATCTCCTGCCTCGACGATCCGGGCCCGCTCACGGTCGAGGCGGTGGACGAGTACAACGACGACTTCGTTGCCGCCGCCC
This sequence comes from Ilumatobacteraceae bacterium, assembly GCA_046597895.1. GTDB lineage: Bacteria > Actinomycetota > Acidimicrobiia > Acidimicrobiales > Ilumatobacteraceae > WLJO01. The sequence continues at coordinate 13,827 of JBKJJS010000411.1, read as the reverse complement.
CCCGAATCGGCCCGTCGTTCACACACAGCTATGCGTGTGTCGGCTGGCCAGTACCAGGGGCACCCATCGTCACCATCACCGGAGCGGGTGCCGGGCCCATCATCGTCATCGGTACGACGAACGATCCGGCGACCCCCTTCGAGAGTTCCAAGGCCATGGCCGAGACGCTCGAAGATGGCATCTTCGTGAAGGTGACCGGCAACGGACACCTCGGGTACGGCCAGAGTTCGTGCGCCCAGGACCTCGTGGACGACTACCTCATCCACCTCAAAGCTCCGACCGGCGACGTCGACTGCAACTGAGGGTCTGGCACTGAATTGTCAGCTACCTCGGCTTCGGCATCCTGCTGATCAGCACGCCAGCCGTCTCCAGCCGATCGAGCTCGTCGCCGGCCAGACCGAGCATCTCGCCGAACACTTCGCGGTTGTCCTCCCCGCGATACTTCGGGATACCGCGCGCCCCCGCCTCATCGGCCGAGAACGACCACGGCGCGTTGGGGATGTCAACGGTGCCGTCGCCCCTATCGGTCACCGCCAGCACGGCGTGTCGCTCGTGGGCCCAGTCGGACTCGGCCACTTCGCGAACGGTCCGCAGCACTCCCATGGCGATGTGATTGGCGGCAAACGTAGCCTCGATGGACGCACTGTCAGGGCACGTGGCCGCCCACGCGTGAATCTCGGCGAACAACTCCCGCAGATGGGCGAAACGGGTGGGAGGGTCGGCGTACCGAACGTCCTCGGCGGCCAGGTTCGGCCGGCCCATGGCCTCGGCGAACCGCTCGAAGGTACCGGCCTCGCACGGATGCCCAGCGACGGTGACGGACGAGCCGTCGGCGACCGTAAGGATGATGTAGTCGCCCGGCTGGTAGCTGCGCACGTAGCCGGCGGGTACCGGACGCTCCCACAGTTGGTCCTGGACGTGTTCGTTCACCATGAGCATGGTCTCGAGCATCGAGATGTCGATGTGCTGTCCGCGTCCCGTGACGGAGCGCCGGAACAGTGCCGCGAGGATCGCCGTCGATGCCTCGAGGGCCGTATAGACGTCGGCGTGGCTGTGCTCGTCGTTGACGTACGCCAACTCGGGAGATTGGCGCCGGTGGCCGTCCGTCTGGGACTTCGTGAAGCCGCTCTCCGCCTGGATCACGGCGGCGTACGCCCGACGGTGGTGCCACGGTCCGGTTTGGCCGAACCCGGTGATGGAGGCGTACACGAGGCGTTCGTTGACGGCTGACATGGCGTCGTAACCGAGCCCCATCCTGTCCATCACACCGGGCCGGAAGTTCTCGAGCACGACGTCGGCCCGAGTGGCGAGCCGGTGCAACAGATCGACTGCTTCGGGCCGCTTCATATCAACCGAAACGGCCCGTTTGCCGACGTTCTGCTGGATGAAGTACGTCGACAGCGAGTTGACCCGGGGGTAGGCGTAACGCGTGATGTCCCCCTCAGGTGGCTCGATCTTGATGACGTCCGCCCCGAGGTCGGCCAACATCCTGCCGCAATGCGGCCCGGACAGGACTCGGGAGAAGTCCATGACGACGACCCCGTCGAGGGGGCCGGGGCCGCGGCTCGCCGGAACCCCTGGTGCTGGGCGCTTGGTGGTCACCTGCCAAGTCTCGCGGCCACGGCCCGCTCCCGTCGCATTTCCGGTGTTGACCTGGCCCGGGACGCGGCCAGGGCCGGTGCCAACCCCCCGATGGCACCGGCCCTGATCGGCGCAGCCCTTGCGGGCGCGACCCCGTCCGAATGTCGAGTTCGGGCGGTCGGTCTGTGTGACCTGGGCGCAGCGTACGCAAATGACAGCGATGAGAAAAGAGTCACACCCGAAAAGATTCGAGATCTTTACGACGAGGGGGGCGAGCCGAGCTGATTTGACCGCGCTGTGGCGGCCTCGACGGCGGCCAAGAGCGCCCCCCGTACGGCGTGTCGTTCCAGCTCACGCAGGCCGGCGGCCGTCGTGCCACCCGGCGACGTCACGTTGGCTCGCAGTACCTCGGGCAGTTCGCCGCTCTCGTCCATGAGCTTGGCCGAGCCGACAAAAAGTTGCGTCACGAGGGAGCGGGCGATGGGACGGGGCAATCCGACGAGGACACCGGCGTCGATCAGCGCCTCGGCGATCATGAACAGGTATGCCGGGCCAGAGCCCGCGAGACCGGTGACAGCGTCGAGCAGCGACTCCGGCACCCGCACGACGGTGCCGACGGCCGCGAGGATTCCCTCTGCCCATCCCAGGTCGTCCGTGGTGGCGTGGGTGCCCGGGGCAATGGCCGCTGCTCCGGCGCCGACGAGGGCTGGCGTGTTCGGCATCGCCCGCACGACTGGAATAGCGCCCCCGGCCGCCGCCTCGATGGTGGCCAACGGGACACCGGCGGCGATGGACAGCACGCGGCCCGCTCCGGCGGCCACGGCCGCGGCGACCGCGGCCGGGACATCGCCAGGCTTTACAGCGATGAGCGCGGCGTCGCAGCGCGGGATCTCGTCGGTGACAAGAACACCCGGGAACTGCTCGGCGAGCTGAGCACGACGGGCCGGGAGGATCTCGACGACGGCGAGTTGGCCCGGGGCGGCCCAGCCGACCTTGATGAGCCCACCGAGCAGCGCGGCACCCATGTTGCCGCCGCCGACGATGGCCAAGGTGTACGACGCTCCCACGCCGCGAACCGTAGCGGCCCGAGGTGACCGGCGGTCGTGATGTTGCACGACCACCGGATCACCCGTTGACGAACGCTGCCGGCCCGACTTCCCGATCAGGAGCAGCACCCGTCAGGAGTACTGATGTGCGCCAGAACCCCAAAACGGAAACGGACGAGCGAAATATCGGCGGCACTCTTCCAGCGCGGCCCAATTTTCTCCGAATTCACTGAAGAATTGAAGCGCTGCGCCGAACTCGTCCATCAGGCTGTCCGTGGTGCGCATCAGTGTGCTCTGTGTAGGTAATCGGTCGGCTAGCGCTGTCGAGATCCGGCAACCGTTTCGATCCGCCCGACCCGTCGTTTCGCTATGGCTTCGGGTTCCTCGCGAACCTAAGCCTCTCCCCAACCGATGTCAACGAACAATCACCGAACCCTCGTCAACACCACCCAACGCACCGAAGCGCTGAAGGTCAACCGGTGGCAAATCTCGTGGCGAAGCCGATCATGAGCGCCGGGCGGAAGCACTGCTCCACGTGGGCGTACAACGACCCGATGATGCGATCCAACTCGCCCTGGTCGAGTGCCGCGAGGGGCAACTCGCCCCGCAGATACACCGCATCCTCCACCCCGACCGAGAAGTGGGCGCCCACCAGCCGGTCATTGCGGCGCAGCAGGTGCTCGTAGAACGTCTGATGGTTCTCCTCGGGTGCGGGCATCACGTACGTCTCGTACCGCAAGGTCCGCTGGCCGAGCACGAGCCACACGGTGGTGAAGTCCTTCTCGACTCCCCGCATCCGCACATACCAGCGCCGCTCGTCACCGTCGCCGCGCTGAACGTCCGCCACGACATCGTGCTCCGCCTTGAACGCCGCCAGCCATTCGTCGACCTGGCGCTCCAGCACCGTGAGGTCACCATCGGCGTAGAGGTCGCTCACGACAGTTCCCTCACAACCAACCGCTTACCGCGCCACGTCACGCGCACGTGACGAGCGCGCCGGCACGAAGGTCCGAGTACATCCGCCGCAACCGCGCCGCCGCCAAGCTCCACGTATAGCGGTGGGCCCGGGCGGCCGCCCGATCACCCATGTGGCGGGCCGCCTCGGGGTGGTCGAGCAACCAGCGGGTATGGCGGGCGAACACCTCGGGACCACGGCCCGGTACCAGGAAGCCGGTGTCGCCATGGTCGACCAACGTGAGGAGCCCCCCGACCGCGCTCGCCACCACGGGAGTGCCACACGCACCGGCCTCCAGCGCCACCAAGCCGAAGCTCTCCGACCGGCTCGGCACGAGCACAACGTCAGCCGCCCGGTAGTAGGTCGACAGGATGTGGTGCTGCTGCGGCGGCACGAACAGGACCTGCTGCTCCAGGCCGAGTTCCTCGATGAGCGCGGCGATCCGGTCCACCTCCACGTCCCCGTCGAGCCCGCTGGCTCCGCCGACGGCGATGAGCAGCGCGTCCGGCCGACCGAGATCGGCGAGGGCTTGGATGGCGACATCAAGTCCCTTCAGCGGCTGGATGCGCCCCACGAACAACAGCACCGGCCGATCATCGAGACACAACGCCTGCCGGGCACCGCGGCGATCACCCGGCGCGAAGAACGCGTGCTCGACACCCGGCGCCACGATCTCCACCCGGCCAGGCGGGTTTCCGTACAGCGACCGGAACTGGCGCTCCTCCTCAGTGCAACTCACGCAGATGGCGTCGGTACACCCGATGATCTGGGTCTCGGCCAACTCCCGCAGCAACGGCTCCGGGTCGCCACCCTGAGCCTTCACGCGGGCAAACGTGTGGAACGTCATGACGAGCGGCCGGTTCAGTTCGTGTTTGATCCGGTGTCCTGCCTGGCCCGACAGCCAGTAGTTGCCATGGATCACATCAGGGATACCCGTCGAGCGCATGTGGTCCATCACTCCATCCGCAAAGGTCTCCACGACGGACGGAAGGGCCTCCTTCGCAAGATCGAATCGCCCAGCCCCGATGTGCACCACTCGATGCCCCGGTTCGACGTTCACCACCTCCGCCAGACCCGGCCGACTCGCCCGGGTGTACGTCGTGCAATCCACCCCCGCCTGGGCCAGCGCCGACACCAGTTCCCGCACGTACACGTTCATCCCACCGGCGTCACCCTGGCCGGGAAGGGCGAGAGGAGATGTATGCAGCGACAGCATCGCCAGGCGTTGCACCATCAGCCCGAGGCCGATCCGTCGGCGGACAGGGGGCCAGGGGTGGGCCGCTTCTTGGGAGCCGGCTTTCTGGCCGCGGCAGGCTTCTCGGCTGCGGCCGGCTTCTTCGCGGCAGGTTTGGTCGTAGCAGGCTTCTTGGCGGCGGCGGGCTCGGCGGCTGACGCCGGCACGGGCTCGACGAGGTGGCTCACGAAGCTCAAATAGACGGTGAGCATGCTCGACTTCTGGTCCGGCGTCAGGCGCTCGTCGTGGTTGATGGCGTCCGGGACGGACATGGTGATCATGGAATCCGGGTCGAGGATGCCAGCCCGCACGTACAGCGTTTCGGCCGAGATCCGCAGGCCCCTGGCTAACTGCTGGAGGATCTCCGCCGACGGCCGCCGAAGCCCCCGCTCGATCTGCGAGAGGTACGGATTGGACACTCCGGTGACATCGGCGAGGCGACGCACGGACATGCGCGTGACCTCCCGCTGCTGGCGGATGAACTCCCCGAGGTCGGCGAGGCGGCGCTCGATGACGTCCGGCACAGGACAGAGGCTACGTCGCCGGTGCCGCCGGCGCTCCCGGTGAACTCCGGGCCGGTTTCCGGGCCACCTCCCCGGCCCCCCTCCCGGGCCACCTTCCCGCGAGATGACGCGTCAGGTCGGCAGTCTGACGTCCAGACGCGTCATCTCTCGGGCGGCGAGGTCGGACGCGACCATGATCCGGGCACCAACTCGTTGCGCCAACGCTCCCGGCGGACTCAGCCGCCGGAGACGGGCGGCAAAATGGCCAACTCGTCGCCGTCACCAACAGGAGTGTCAGGGCTCGCTTCATCGCCGTTCACCCAGATGCGGCATGTCGGCAGCACGGCGGCAAAGGTGGGCCCGTACCGCTCGATCGTGGTGGCTAACACCTCGGCGACCGTGGTGCCCGGCAGCACGTCACGACCCGTCCCTGCGGCTTGCCTAGCCGACGCGAAGAGGCGGATACTCGGCACCTCACCGACGATACCGTTGCCGCTCATGTCCCGCCGCTCGACCCGCATCCTCGTGCTGCGACACGGGCAGTCCACGTGGAACGCCGAGGGTCGTTGGCAGGGTCAGGCCGATCCGCCGCTGACCACGTTCGGCGAGATTCAGGCTGGCGACGCCGCCGCCTCACTCGGCGCGTTCACGTCGTTCGCCGCCGTCGTCGCCAGCGACCTGGAACGAGCCGCCCGCACGGCCGCGATCATCGCCGCCGCCCTCGGCCACGGGCCGGTCGAGCTCGACGAGCGCCTCCGCGAGCGCCACGCCGGCGCCTGGCAGGGCCTCACCCGCGACGACGTGGAAGCGGGTTGGCCGGGCTACCTCGACAGCCACCGTCGCCCTGACGGGTTCGAGGGCTCGTCGTCGGCCGGGCGCCGGGCGATGGCATCACTGATCGACATCGCCGCCCGGGTCGTCGCTAGCGCCGATACCGGCGACGCCGCGCTCGTGATCAGCCACGGCGGGATCCTGCGCGCCGTTCGCCATCTGCTCGGTGTCGAGGACGACCTCGGCTTTCCCAACCTCAGCGGCCAGTGGTTCACGGTGGACGGCGCGGAGATCGCACCCGGCACCCTGGTGTCGCTTCTCGACACCGAGCGCCCGGCCGTGATCTCGCCGCTGTGAGCCAGGACGAGCTCCCCTTCGAGGTACCGGCGCCTCGCAGTGAGCCGTTCGCCGTGCACGTGACCCGGAGCGCCAAGCGGCGACGCACGGTCGGCGCTCAAATGAAGGACGGCGTGCTGCACATCGCCGTCCCGTCGTGGATGTCGAAGGCCGAGGAGACGCATTGGCGTGACGAGATGACGGCCCGCTTCCGTCGCAAGCTCACCGCCGACCGCATCGATCTCCGGGAGCGGTCAACGACGCTCGCCCGCCGCTACGACCTGCCCCGCCCGAAGGAGATCCGCTGGGCCGACGACATGAAGACCCGGTGGGGATCGTGCACACCGTCTACTGGCACGATTCGGCTCTCGTCCCGCCTCGCCGGGTTCCCGACGTGGGTGCTCGACTACGTCGTCGTCCACGAACTCGCCCATCTCTCAGCGTCCGGCCACGGTGACGACTTCTGGCGGCTGGTCCACCGCTACCCGAAGACCGAGCGGGCCATCGGCTACCTCATCGCCAAGAGCACCGACTCGTCGTCCGACGACGACCAGGGCGGGGTGGACTGACATGCTCGGGCGGGCACTCGACGACACGTATGCGCCCGAGGTGCGGGCGAACATCACGCTCGTCACCGTGGCGCGCCTGACGGCGAACAGTGCGTACCGATTCCTGGTCCCGTTCCTCGCCGTGGTCGCCGACGGTTTCGACATCAGCGTCGCCAAGATCGGAGTGGCGCTCACGATCGGCGAACTTGCCGGACTCAGCGGCACGTTCATCGGGCGCGCCGTGCACCGACTGTCGCGTCGCCGAACACTGGTCGGCGGCCTCGCCACCCTCGCGGCGGGGGCCGCCGTCGTCGGGGCGGCACCGAACCTCGCGGTGTTCACCGCCGGCCTCGTGGCCATCGCGCTCTCCAAGATCGTGTTCGACATCGCGTTGCTCTCGTGGATCTCGGACCACGTGCCACTGGCGCGACGCGGTCGTGTGATCGGCATCACCGAGATGGCATGGGCGGCCAGCCTGTTCATCGGCGTGACGCTGATGGGCGTAATCACGGCGATCTGGTCGTGGCGCTGGGCGTACGGCACGGCGGCTGCAGCGATCGTGGTGCTCGCCCTCCTCGTGCTCCGGCGCCTGCCACACGACACGGTCCGTCGGCCGACTGGTGATCGACCGCCGCCATCCGCCCGTCTTCGTCGACGCCCTTCGATGTGGATCGTCGCCGTCGGGTTGATGCTGCTCTCCGGCCAGTTGCTCTTCGTCGTCCTCGGGCCATGGTTGAAGCACGAGCACGGGTTCAGCGCCGGTGGAGTCTCCGTCGTGGCGTTCGGCATCGGAGCATGCGAGTTGGTCGCCTCCACGTACGCCATCCGCCTCACGGACCGGTGGGGCGGACGCCGCAGCATGACGCGGGGAGGACTGTTGATCGTTCCGGCGGCAATCGCGTTCGCGGCCGGTCAGCGATCGCTGGTCATCGGCCTTCTCGCCCTCGGAGTCGGCGTGCTCGGATTCGAGTTCGCCATCGTGAGTGCGGTCTCGGTGGCCACGACGCTCGTGCCCGGCTCTCCAGCCGCCGGTATCGGCCTGATGGTCACGGCGGGCACGCTCGGACGGGCCACCGGATCGGCGACCGGGACGTGGCTCTACGACCAGCATGGCGCCGTCGCGCCGGCCGTGCTGTCTGCCGTGGTCGCCACGGCGATGGTGGTGTTGTCGTCCCGGAACCTGGGCGGTCAGCAGCCCACGTCGCCGGGCACCATCGGGCGCACGGCGAGTACGAACTTCTGACCGGCGTCGACGAACCGTGTGATCTGCGTCGCCTCGGCAAACGTCGTACCGAGCATCGAAGCCTCCACCACCTGGCACTCCGCGGCGGCCGCCAACGTCACGCCGGTACCGCTCGGCCAGGCGATCTCGTTCGGGACGATGCCATCGCCCGGGTCACCGGCCTGTTCCGCCGGCGTGGCCCGGATGGCGTACTGGTCGGCGGCGAACGGCACGCTCCCGAGATCCTCGGCGGCGAACGCATCGAGGACCGTCACGTAGTCGGCAAATGCCTCGAGGTCGGCGTCGAGTTCCTTCGGATCGAAGCCCAACGCATAGGCGCGGTGCGTGTACGAGGCACCGTTCACGTTGATGACGAGCACGGTGTGCGGCGCATCGGCGATGTCGTTGCGGGACGCGTAAGTGATCTCGCGGAACAGGTCAGCTTCCGACGCGTCGGAGAGCAGTTGCTGCAGCCGAGCCTCGGTGATATTCCCGACAAGAACTGGCGGGAGCAAGGGCTGCGGGAAGATCTCGATCTGCGCGCCCTGCGTGTAGACGGAGCCATCCCCTGTGACGAGTACCCGCGGGAGCCGGACGAATAGAGAGTCCGCCGGCACAAACCCGCCCTCGTACGACAATTGCAGCACCACATCGTCGGCACCCGTGGCGTGTGCGATTGCGGCCGGCGCGGTGGTCGGCGGCGCGGTCGGTGTGGGAGGGGTCGTGGTGGGCGGGATCGTGGTGGGATCGGTGCCGTCGATGTCGGGACGGCTGCCGCCGGCATCGTCGCCGCAGGCGGCCAGGAACGCCCCAGCGGACAGCGGGATGATGATGCCAGCGAGGAACGAGCGTCGGTTCATGTCAGGTCCGACGTTCGCACGCCCGAGTTGGTTCCCCACGTCTGTTCACACAGCGTTCACAATTGGGCAACGGGACGGAAATCGCCCGCTGGCACCGTTGTTGCGCCCCCACCTGAATCGAGAGGATTCCTGTGCCCTATCAAGCCGAATACATCTGGCTGGACGGCTCGCAGCCGACCGCGCTGCTCCGCAACAAGACGAAGATCCTGGCCGACGACGACACGACGCCGCCGGTGTGGGGCTTCGATGGTTCGTCCACCGAGCAGGCCACCGGTGAATCGTCGGACTGCGTGCTCAAGCCCGTCTTCACGTGCCCCGACCCCATCCGTGGTGGCCGCAACATCCTCGTGATGTGCGAGGTGTACCTCGCGGCGACGATGAAGCCGCACCCCACCAACACCCGTGACGCCTGCGCCAAGGTCCAGAAGAAGTACGCCAAGAACGAGATGTGGTTCGGCATCGAGCAGGAGTACACGATGATGCGCCTCGACGGGACGCCCTACGGCTTTCCCGCCAACGGCGGCTTCCCCGGCCCGCAAGGCCCGTACTACTGCGGCACCGGCGCCGGTCGCGTCGTCGGCCGCGAGATCGTCGAAGAGCACACGCAGGCCTGCCTCGACGCCGGCCTCGCCATCTCCGGCACGAACGCCGAAGTCATGCCCGGCCAGTGGGAGTTCCAGATCGGGCCCGCCAGCGCGCTCGATGCCAGCGATCACCTGCACATGGCCCGGTGGCTGCTGCACCGCATCGCCGAGGACTACGACGTCGTGATCAGCCTTGCCGCCAAGCCGCAGAAGGGCGACTGGAACGGCGCCGGCGCCCACACGAACTTCTCGACCAAGGCCATGCGCGAGGACTACGACGCCGTGGACAAGGCCTGCCAGGCCATCGGCAAGAAGATCGAGCTCCACGTGAAGAACTACGGCTCGGGCATCGAGGAGCGCCTCACCGGCAAGCACGAGACCGCACCGTGGAACAAGTTCAGCTACGGCGTGTCGAACCGTGGCGCCTCGATCCGCATCCCGTGGCAGGTCGCCAAGGACGGCAAGGGTTACGCCGAGGATCGCCGCCCGAACGCCAACATGGACCCGTACGTGGTCACGCGGCTCATCAACGAGACGGTCTGTTCTGCGGAAGGCTGACCGACACGGCACACTGAGGGGGTGTCGGTGAACGAACAGCAGCGCGACTACGTGCGCCACACCGTGGAGGAACGCGGAGTTCGCCTCATCCGACTGTGGTTCACCGACGTCCTCGGTGTGCTCAAGAGTTTTGCCATCAGCCCGGCGGAACTCGAGAACGCGCTCATCGACGGCATGACGTTCGATGGATCGTCCATCGACGGGTTCTCCCGCGTGCAGGAGAGCGATGTACTCGCCATGCCGGACGCGAACACGTTCGAGGTACTGCCGTGGGGAGACCCGAAGCAGGCCGAGGCCCGCGTGTTCTGCGACATCCACCACCTCGACGGAACACCGTTCGACGGCGACCCCCGCCAGGTCCTCCAGCGCAACCTGCTGTCCGCCCGCGAGCGCGGGTTCCAGTTCTTCGTCGCGCCGGACATCGAGTTCTTCTACGTCGCCCCACCGGAAAAGGGCCAGCCGCCCCGGTTGCTCGACGAGGGGGGGTTCTTCGATCTCACCACCACGGACGTGACGGGCAGCCTTCGCAAGCACACCATCCGGACGCTCGAGGCGATGTCGATCCCGGTCGAGTATTCGTTCCACGAGGACGCGCCGAGCCAACACGAAATCGATCTGCGCCACACGGACGCACTCACCATGGCCGACAGCGTCATGACGTTCCGGCTCGTCGTGAAGGAAGTGGCGGCCGCCCAGGGGGTGCACGCCACGTTCATGCCCAAGCCGATGGAGGGCATGCAGGGGTCCGGCATGCACCTGCACCTGTCGCTGTTCTCCGGCGAGGACAACGCGTTCTACGACGCCGACGATGCCTACAACTTGTCGCCCATCGCCAAGCACTTCATGGCCGGACTCCTCGTCCACGCCGCCGAGATCACGGCGGTCACGAACCAGACCGTGAACAGCTACAAGCGCCTCGTGCCAGGGTTCGAGGCGCCCGTGCACGTGTCCTGGGCCCGCAACAACCGCAGCGGGCTCATCCGGGTTCCGATCCCGAAGCGCGGCAACCCGATGGCGACGCGCATCGAGTACCGCTCGCCCGATCCGGCCTGCAACCCCTACCTGGCGTTCAGCGTCCTGTTGGCGGCCGGCCTGCGCGGCATTGAGCGCGAGTACGAACTTCCCGTGGAGGCTGACGCCAACCTGTTCGAGCTCACGGATAGCGACCTCGCCAAGCTCGGCATCGAGCAGTTGCCACAGTCATTGAGCGACGCGCTGCGGGTGATGGAGTCGAGCGAACTCGTGGCCGAGGCGCTCGGCGACCGACTGTTCGAGTGGTTCCTGCGCAACAAGCGGCGGGAGTGGCGGGATTACAAGACCCACATCTCGGCGTTCGAGCTCGATCGGTACCTGCGAGCGCTGTGAGCGATCCCATGGATCTCGTCGCCGTCTTCCCCGACCCTCCGCCGCCGGACCTGGCGAGGACGCTGGACCTGGCTGGTTACCGATGGAAGGCCGTCGGGTCGCCTGAGGACGCCAGCCGGCACGAGCCGACCAACGGGTGGGCTGGGGCGATCGTGGCGTGCGATACCGACCCCGAGGGGGCGTGGGCGCTGTGTCGGTCCTTGCGCAAGCGAGATCCGGTCGTATCTCCGATGGTCGTCCTGGTATCGGGAGCCCAACTCCAGGACCTCGAACTGCGCGACGACATGTTCGACGACTTCTGCCTCACGCCGTTCCACCCGCGTGAGTTGGAGGCCCGGCTCAAGCACCTGTTCTGGCGGCGCGGGGGTGGTGTTCGACCCGAACTGGTGGAGTACGGGGCGCTCAGCTTGAACCTTGAGACGTACCAGGCCGCGATTGCCGGCCGTCCGCTCGACCTGACCTACATGGAGTACGAACTTCTCAAGTTCCTCAGTCAGAACACGGGCAAGGTGTTCACGCGAGAGATGCTGCTGTCACGCGTGTGGGGCTACGAGTACTACGGCGGAGCACGGACCGTGGACGTCCACATCCGGCGCCTGCGAGCGAAGATGGGCGAGGAGCACGCCAACCTCATCCAGACCGTGCGGTCTGTTGGCTACCGCTTCGGGCAGAGCCGCTGGGGCTCCTAGCGAGCGGCCCACCGCGGATCCCTGCCGATTCAGGCCAAGCTGGTCGTAGGCGCCGCCGACGACTCCTCCGAGCGCGAAGCGGACGCCGTTGCTGAGCAGGTGCTGACGTTCCTGGCCACCGGTGGCGGTGAGGCCACGTGGCGAACCACCGCCCTGCCCACGACCACGAGGATCTCCCCGATGAGTTCCCACACCGAGGAGGTCGACGCCGCCTTGGGGTCGCCCGAGACTCGCCCAGCCGAGTCGACGAGGATCTCCCGGATGAAGTTGACCATCGGGCTCGAAGGCGGCGACGTCGACGCCCCGACAGAACGCGAGATCAACGCCGCCCGGTCAGGAGGCATGCCGCTCGAGGGCAGGATCCGGCCCTACATGGAACAGGCCATCGGCGCCGACTTCAGCGGCGTGCGAGTTCACGTCGGATCCCAGTCCGACGCGCTCAACGAACGCATCCAGGCGAAGGCCTTCACCACCGGTTCAGGCATCTTCGTCCACCAGTCCGACTACGCGCCCGGCACCAAGGTGGGGCAGACCCTGCTCGCCCACGAGCTGGCCCACACGGTCCAGCAGGGAGCCTCGGTGCAACGCGCCCCGAAAGTGATCCAGCGGGAGTTCACGACTGCCACCCCGCAGGCGGCCACCCCGCAGGCGGCCACCCCGGCGGCGGCTGATCCCGTGCGCATACGGCTCACCGCCGAAAGGGATGCGATTCTCGGAGCTAAAAGCTTCGACGACATCGCTGAGGTGATCGAGAAGTCCGACTGTCCCCTCAAGGGGGAGTCGGCCATCAGGTTGCGCAACACCCAATTCGGCGTACTTCGGGCTCGAAAGTACTTCCAGGACAACAAGATGTCGGCTGAGGAGAAGGCCTTCATCGATGACCGCTACGCCAAGGGAGTGGCCGCCCAGATCAAGGGTATTGCCGTGTCTAACGGGGGGAAGGCGATCAGCGAAATCCTGAGCAAAGACAGCGTCGCGGAGGTGAATTACGACACAGCACAACGGACGGCTACCTACCTCGATGGTGATGTCACGAAGCCAGAACTGCTCGACGCAGGCGACATGGACAAGACCATTGAGGCCGTCAGCAAGAGCGGGGGTCTCGCCAAGCTGGTGGGCACGGGGGATCTCTGGTGGAAGATGGCAGCCAGCCTGAAGGGTCTCTGGATCGAAGACTACGGCGGCAAGGATGGTGACGCCCATAAGGCGTGGCTCAAGCAGACCATTGCCGACGGAAAGCCCGCCATGGTGCCGACCGGTGGCAGCGGCGTCGTAGCCCCCGAGTTTTTTGCACCGTTCAATGAACCGAAGAAGGCATTTACGGGAATGATCACCGGGTGTATGGGTGTGGTCGACGACTACGCGGGACTGGACATGCCAACCGCCATCGCCGCGTTCGGTTTGGATGAGAAATGGTATCCGGACGGTGGGTTCATTCTGAGACTCCCCTCCGCAAGCGTCAAGTCGGCGGTGGAATCGGCGACGGCGAACAAGGGCGCGCTCGGTAAGGCCACGGTATTCAGCAGCCTCATGTTCTCGGAGTTCAACTACATCGTTGAGGATCGGGCTTTCAAC
>JBKJJS010000240.1:0-5375 GCA_046597895.1 Ilumatobacteraceae bacterium | reverse complement strand
CGCGCCCGAAATGGACGCCTCGACCACGAGGCCGTACTTCGGTCGCTACCCGGTCGTCTTCGTTCGCTGACCCAACCTCGACAGCACGTCGTCGATCTCGGTCGGAGCCATCGGCGTGAAGTAGTAGTACCCCTGCCCGTAACGGCAGTGCAGGTCGATCAACGCCCGTTCCTGGTCGGTCGACTCGATGCCCTCGGCCACGACCGTGAGTTGCAGGTGGTGCCCAAGTTCGAGGATGGTGCGCACGAGTTGGGCATCCTTGCCTCCACTCCCGAGTCCTGCGACGAATGTTCGATCGATCTTGAGCGTGTCGACGGGAAGGTCCTTGATGTAACTGAAGGATGAATAGCCGGTCCCGAAGTCATCGATGCTGATGCCGACGCCGAGCGTCGCCAAGCGCTGCATCGCCGCGATCATCTGCTCGCGGTTGCGCACCACGGACGACTCGGTAATTTCGAGATGCAGGTGACCTGCCGCCAACCCGGTTTCGCGCAGGATCCCTTCGACATGTTCGAAGAAATCGTCCTGCCACAGTTCCCTCGGTGAGACGTTGACCGCGATGTACGGTCCCTCGGGAACGGGAAGTTCCTTCTGCCACACGCTCACTTGCCGGCACGCTTCGGACAGGACCCACCGCCCGAGCGGCACGATGTCGCCACTCTCTTCGGCGATGGCGATGAACGTCGACGGGCTGATGAGACCCCTGGTCGGGTGGTGCCAACGAGCCAGCGCCTCGAACCCGACGATCTCCCCATCGTCGAGGCGCACGATGGGTTGGTAGAGAAGACTGAGTTCCTGGCGCTCCACAGCGATACGAAGGTCCGTCTCGAGGACGAGTGTGGCAAGGGCCGAGTCGTGCATGGACGCCTCGAACATGCGGTAGAGCGATCGCCCGTCGGACTTCGCCTGATACATCGCAGTATCCGAGTCGCGGAGGATCTCCGCCGGTGTCACGTACCCCGGTGAGTCCAGCGCGATGCCGATGCTGGCGCTCGCCCGGACGTCGTAGCCATTCAAATGGATCGGCTCCGTAAGCGCAGCCAACACCCGATCGGCGATCATCACCGCGTCGCTGTCCGAGACGAGATTGTCGACGAGGATCGTGAACTCGTCACCACCGAAGCGAGCCACGATGTCGCCGGGACGCACGACACTCTTCAGGCGCCGCCCGACCTCCACCAGGAGGTCATCGCCGATGACGTGGCCGAGGCTGTCGTTGACCACCTTGAAGCGGTCGAGGTCGATGAACAGCACGGCGAACCTCGGACCATTGGGCTGATGCGACCGTCGCAGCGCCATATCGAGTCCGTCGATGAACAGGGCTCGGTTCGGCAGCCCGGTCAGTGTGTCGTGAAGCGCCTCGTGGAGGAGTTGCAGTTCGGCGCCCTTACGGGCCGTGACGTCGGCGTGGGAGCCGACCATGCGACTCGGTTGCCCTGCCTCGTCCAACACCGCTGTCGCCCTGACCAGCATCCATCGGTAGGTACCGTCGCGGTGGAGGACCCGATGCTCGGATTCCAGCGGCACCGAGACGTCACCCAGGTGGGCCTGTATCAGCGCGTCGAGTTCAGGTCGATCGTCCGGGTGGACCCGGTCGAGCCACGCGTTGGGTCCATTCGTCAGTTCTTCCTGCTCGTAGCCGAGCAGGGAACACCAGCGCGGCGAGTAGTAGAAATGGTCGCCGCGGAGATCCCAGTCCCACAGCCCGTCGTTGGCGCTGTACGCCGCGAGCGCGTAGCGCTCTTCGCTGAGCCGCAGGTCCGCTTCGGTCCGCCGGCGCTCGTCGATCTCGCCGCGGAGCGCTCCGTTCGCCTCAGCCAACTGCCCTGTCCGAGCGGTCACCCGATCCTCGAGCACGTCGCGAGCCTGACGCAATTCAGCCTCGGTGGCCTCGAGTTGTGCGACATGGGCGTCCACCTCGACGCCGTGGTGTTCGAACTCCCGGCGTAGCCGCCCGCCGTAGTACGTCGCGGCGAGGATCATCAAAAGGAGGAACCCGGCGATGAGGTATTCAAACCTTTGTAGGGACGCCACCTCGTCACGCTGATCCTCGAATGCCATCCGTTGGACCTCGCTCACGTCGGAGCGCAGACGCGAAAGGGTGGCGATGAGCGTCCGGTGCTCGCGGTCCATTCGGGCCATCGAGGCAGCCGCGTCGTCCAACCGGCCGGCCTCGAGCGACGCGAAGACCTCGAGCGACGCGACGGTCATAGCCTCGACTGCCCGTTCGGCGGAATCGAGCCCCGCGCCGAGCAGGGCAGCCTGGTCGGAGGTGAGCACCTCGAGGTCAGCGCGGAGGAAGTCGCCGGCGCGCTGGAAGGCGACCACTGCGTCATCGAGTCGGGCGCGTTCGCCGGCCACATCGAGCGAGGCGAACACGTCGTTGCCCGGAGCGTTGACGGACGCCGCCCCTTCGCTCAGGTCGGCGTAGCGGGAAAGCCGGTCGTCCCACTCCTGGTTCGTCGTGATGGACTCGTCGTAGTTGGCGACGATGAGGTGGACATAGACGAGCGCCAACCCCACCACGATCACGACGAAGAGCGCAAGAAGGCTGTACACGACGTGCCATCTCGGGGCGCGTGCCCTCGTCGCTCTGTTCGCAGCATCCGCAGTATTCGCAGTATCCGCAGTATCCATAGCCCGACACCAAGGATATGGGGAATGCTGGGGTGAACTTCTCATCGCCGGCGACGGGATCAAGCTCCGTGTGTCCGGGATCATCGGGTCGGTCGTCGGCGCCGTGATCGTCCTCGTCCTCTGGCGCTTCATCAAGAAGCGGCGCTCTCCCCGCTGAGGTCGGCTCGTACGACGCGACGCAGGATCTTGCCTGAGAGGTTGCGGGGGAGTTCGGGAAGGAACACCGTTCGACTCCTTCACGATGTCGAGGAACTCGTAACGGCTGTAGTCGGGCTCGCTCATTCCAAACAGTGTTGTATAAACGACGGAGATGAGGGGAGGGCCACTCGTTCAGCGCCGGCGCTTCGCCCGCTTCGGAACATCCCCTGACTCGATGGCCGCGCTCAGCCCCGCAGCAAACGCCGTGCACATCAGGTCGAACGTGGCCTCGGAGTCCAGGTGGCTGCGCTTCACGGCCTCGCGCAGGGCGGTGTGCTCGGAGGCGATCTCACCGAACCCGCTCCCCGCCGGTTCCCCGGTGGTGAAGAGCGCGGAGGCAAAGGCGATCATCTCGGACGCGTCCATCACAGCGAGCTGGAGTTCCTTCGGTACTCCCCCCGCTTCGAGCTGTGCTGCCGTGAAGTTGATGACGTCATGGCCGAACATACGTGGCCGGCGATCGAGCAGCAGCGGCGCCACGTTCGGGTGGGCGAGAAGAGCTTGGCGATAAGCCCTCGCCGCTTTCACGAACCACTCCTGCCACGTGGCCTGCTCGGCCGGCACACGGATCTTGGCGAGCACGGTCCGCACGACCTCGTTGAGGATCTCGTCCTTGTCGGCGAAGTGGTGGTAGAGCGACGCACCGTTGACGCCGAGTTCCATGCCGAGCCGGCGGATGCTGAATGCATCGAGACCCTCTTTGTCGATGATCACTAGCGCGGCATCGACCGCCGCTCGCCGGGAGATCAGCGGGGAACTCGGTCGCGCCATGACGTCAGTGTGCCAGCGCCTGGACCACGCCGGTCGTGCCATCGACACGAACACGGTCGCCGCTGCGCAAGATCCGCACCAAATGCCCGGTGCCCATCACACACGGGAGCCCGAACTCGCGGGCCACGATCGCCCCGTGGAAGACATCGCCGGGTCTCGCCCTCTCAGGTGCCGCGAGGCCGACGACGATCGGCTTCGGGTCGTTCTCCCACGTCAGCGGAATGTCGTAGTTGAGGTACTCGGCTCGACGGGTGCGGCGGAACTCCACGAGCTCGCGTGTGTTGTCAGGCAGGCCCGTCCTGATCTCAGCGATCGTGAAGGAGTAGACGTCCTGCGGATCGTTGGGCAGGTACATCGGCTCCTCAACGAATCAGCGGCACCGGGCCGAGGCAGAGGTCGACGTCGGCCGGGCAGGTGAACGTGTCTGGATCGCGGTTGGCCGACGCGTAGACGAGGAACACGTGCTGACCCTTGGCGATCGGCAAGGTCGGGGTCCCCAGCGAGCCTCAGCATGGTCGTGCACACGAGGTTCGTCGTGGTCTCGTGCCCTGCGACGAGGATCTGCGACGAGGACCGGCGAGAGCATGCCGAGCATCTCGGCGTCCGTCAGGTGGTCGCCATCGGGCAGCGTGGCAGTGGCAATCGTGGACAGCAGGTCATCGCAGGGCGAGATTTTCGCCTCGGCGAAGCGTTCGAGGAAGTAGCAGTAGTACTCACCCGTGCTCTCGTGCACCGTGAGCGCCGCTTGGGCGAACTCCACCGGCTCAGGCCGACCCGCTGCCCGATTCGGTGGCTGGCTTCGGATCGGCGACGCGCTGGCCACCCATCCGGATGTACTCGTCGAGCGTGCGGTGGAAGTGGCGGATCTTGGATTCCTGGTAGATCGAATAGGTGTTGCCCTTGCGGCCAGCCTTCACACCCTTTTGGATCCGCGGGAAGTTCGCCGAGTCCTGCTCGAACACCGGCGCGTACTTGCCGAGCTCCTTGGCGTTCGTCCACGGCTCGTCGACCCCGAGTTCGATGATTTCGGCCGATGGCGGTCGCTCACCGCTCACCGGCAACGGGCTGAGGTACATCACGTCCATGATGCACGACTCGGGATCGTTGCCGTTCGGGCGCCAGAGATACTGGATCGGCTGACCGACTCCCGCCCACGGCGAGAAGTTCGGGAACACGTGGTACTGGATGGCGTCGAGTATCTCGGTGTCCGAGTACGCCGAGAGGTCGGCCCCAAACCGGTGCTCGTAGTGACGGCGATGGCGGTCGGCGGCGAACTGGCGTGCCGTGAGATCCTCCGGCTTCATGGCGTCGTCGCCGGGCGTACGCAGGATCTTCGTGATGAGCGCCTCGTCACCCGCTTCGAGGTGCGGGCTGGGCACGCCGAGCAAGTTGATCATGCGGCTCACGTGACGGAATACGTCGTACTGGGAACTGAGGTCAGCCGTGAAGGCGAGCGCCTGGGGGTGGGTGCGGATCACGTGAAATGCTTCGGCGAACGCTTCGAGCGCGATCTTCCAGTTGCACGGGACGATCTTGCGGATGTGAGCGGACTTCCACCGATCCTCGAGCGGGCGGTACGCGAACTCCTCCGGCAGCACGCCGAGATAGTCGAGCAGTGGCTCGGGTGTTGATGCGGAGAGGTTGACGAAAACGAACCCACCCCACGTGTCCACGTGGGCCTGCGGGAGACGGAAGTCCGGGTGCTGGATCTGCGGGAAGTCCCACTCGCCGGGGTTGTCGACGAACTCACCGTCGAGCGACCACGTGAA
>JBKJJS010000153.1:0-3190 GCA_046597895.1 Ilumatobacteraceae bacterium | reverse complement strand
CGTCGCGCTCGGCTACAAGAACCTCCTCGAAGCCGAACGCGGGTTCCGTGACCTCAAATCCACCCTCGATCTCCGACCCGTCTACCACCGCGTCGAACCACGCATCCGCGCTCACGTGCTGTTGTGCTGGCTCGCCCTACTGTTGATCCGTGTCGCCGAACGACGCACCGCCATGACCTGGCGCAAGATCGCTATCGAGCTCGGCCGCGTCCACGCCGTCACCCTCACCAGCTCGGCCGGGACCGTCGAACAGACCACCCCGTTGAACACGGTCCAACAACACATTGTTGACGCGTGCGGCGTGGCCCCACCACCCCGCGTCACCCACCTCCACCCAGCCTGACCTGGCACAACACACTCACACCGGGCACGACCACGCGTGGACACACGCGGCCCGCACCCCGAACAGCACATCACACCAGCTCACACCCCCGAAACAGCCTCAACGTCTGCCCACCAACTGCGGAAGCCGGGAGACCGCAGGCCCGTCAACACCGGGACGGCCATGAGAGTGACAGTACCCTCTGAGACCGCCTTCGCAGCCACAATCGGTCAGCACCCTCGGAGACCCTTCGACTTCTCTTTCAAACCCACTCCTGGCCAGGGAGAACGTTGTCATTTCCACAACACCGGTGGACCTTATGGGACGGCTTTCAAACCCTCCCGACCACCTGAAAGACCTGGTAGATAGGGGTTCTGGGGAATCCGGGCACGGCCCGAAGCGCCGTTCACGGGGGTCAGCAGCCGTCGCTACGGCTGCCGACCCGGCCTCTTCGGAGGAAACGGGACGGCTTTCAAACCCCGCTCCCCGACGAGTTCAACATCGGCGTCGCCGACCCGAAGTCGACATGATCGCCGCCGGCTATCAGGCTGGCCGGTCGTTGCGGACCATCGCCGATCAACTCGGCGTCCACCACCGAACCGTCGCCGCCCGCCTAGAAAAACTCGGAATTCCTCGTCGCTCCACGACGCGCAAGATGAAGGCCGACGACGTCGTCGAGGCATCACTGCGGTACGACGCGGGCGACTCCCTTGCGATCGTCGCAGCTGCCTTCCACGTGGACGCTGCGACGATTCGACGGGAACTGAGACGAGCACGCACCGCAATCCGTCCCCGGCGTGGCTTGGCCCAGGAGTTGCCAGTCGCTCAGCACCCCTAGTCCTAGCGGGACCTTCCTGGTTAGGTGTTTGAGGCCTCTTTCGGGGCCTTCCTGGGCTTTCTTCCAAACAACCTTCTGACCAGCGCGTTTGTGCTGGTCAGAGGCTCGCGTTTGGTGTTGTTGGTGTGGTAGTACCTAGATATGGCTTTCATCGTCGGGAAGAAGCAGGACGGCAAGACCTACTACTACCTGGCCGAGTCGGCCCGGGTCGGGGGCAAGCCCCGGATCGTTTCGCAGCGCTACTTGGGATCAGCCGAGGAGATCGCAGCGCGTCTGTCCGAGACAGGGCCCGGCGAACCGGACCGCACCCGGCATCTCGCGTTCGGGGATCTGGCCGCGGTGTGGGGCATGCTCGAACGTCTTGGTGTCGCGGGGATCGTCGACGACGTGGTCGGACCGCGCCGTGGTGATGCCCGGGCGTCGGTCGGGACCTACATCGCGTTGGCGGTAGCGAACCGTCTGGTCGACCCCTGCTCCAAACTGGCGTTCGCGAAGTGGTGGACCACTACCGCCGGAGACCGCTGGGTGCGCCTGCCCGCTGCCGCGTTCGACCACCGGCGTTTCTGGGACGCCATGGACGCCATCTCCGACAACCAACTCAAAGAGATCGAGCGGCGCCTCGTGACCCGCATGGTCGAGGTGTTCGCCGTCGACCTGTCAGGGCTCGTGCTCGACATGACGAACTTCGCGACCTACATCGACTCGGGCAACGACCGGGCCCCGATCGCCCAACGAGGTCATGCCAAACAGAAACGCACCGATCTACGCCTCGTCGGCCTCGGACTCGTCGTGTCCACCGATGGCGGCATCCCCCTCGTGTCGCACACCTATTCCGGCAACCGCCCAGATGTCACCCAGTTCCCTGACATGGTCAACGAACTGGTCACCCGCTTCGGCACGATCGCCCAAGACGCCGGTCAACTCACCCTCGTCTACGACGCCGGCCAGAACTCCGAAGCGAACCAGGAACTGATCGAGGACTCCCCGCTTCACTTCGTCGGGTCACTACCCCCGTCTGACCACCCAGACCTGCTCACTGCCCCAAAACGCCGCTACAAGAGCGTCGACAAACAACGCTTCCCAGGACTCACAGCGTTCGAGACCTCAAAGATCGTGTTCGGCCACCAGCGACGCCTCGTCGTCACCCACTCCCAGAACCTGCACACCAAACAATCCCGCGGTTTCGACCAGACACTCGCCAAAGCCCACCGCCAACTCGGCGAACTCGCCGCCCGCCTGGCCCGCGCAAAGACCCGCAAACCGCGTCACAAAGTCGAAGCCGAGATCACCGAGATCCTGAAGCCCCGCTGGCTCTCCCGAACCATCACCACCACCCTCACCGGCAAGTCCCCGACCGAACTACACCTCACCTGGCACACCAACCAACAAGCCAGAACCGAACTCGAAGACGAACTGTTCGGCAAACGAATCCTGTTCACCGACCGCAACGAATGGACTCTCGCAGCAATCATCGCCGGCTACCGATCCCAATCCGAAGTCGAAGCAGACTTCCGCCAAATGAAAGACCCCGACATCGTCTCGTTCTCACCAATGTTCCACTGGACCGACCAAAAGATCCGAGTCCACAGCTTCTACTGCGTGATCGCACTCACCATCGCCCGCCTCATGCGCCGTCAAGCCCAACACGCCGGAATCACGATGAGCGTCACCGAACTACTCGACACCCTCGCCGGGATCCAAGAGACCGTGCTGCTCTACCAAGGCGAACGCGGCCGACCCCGCGCCCGACGCATGCTCACCGAAATCAACCCCACCCAACAACACCTCTACAACCTCTTCGACCTCGACACCTACGCCCCCAAACGATGACCTAGGTACTACAACACACAAAGCCAAACACCCCAGCGACCAGCACAAACAACCCCTCTTCACGGCACAGCCAGGAAGGTCCCGCTAGGGGCGAGTGCTGAGGCGGCCGAGTACCTCAGCCACCTCACCGGACTTCAGACGCTCGAAGAGAACACCCGTATCGCCGGTCGCCCGCAGCCGGCCCTGCATAAACGCGAGCG
>JBKJJS010000419.1:0-22534 GCA_046597895.1 Ilumatobacteraceae bacterium | reverse complement strand
CCGGGAAAGCACCGGCCGTCAGGGCGCACGAGGGCGAGCACCTCTTCGCGACCGAACGCGTCGTCGTCAGCCCAGCGGCCGGGTTGTTCGCTCCGATCGGTTCGATCGGGTCCGGATCGCTGATCCAGGTCGGGACCGTGCTCGGCACCATCGGGGAGCACGAGGTGCGCTCCCCGTTCGCCGGGGTACTCCAGGCCTACATTGCGGTCGAGGGCGAACGGGTCACCCTTCGCCAGCCGATTGCTTGGCTCAGAACGGCCTAGCGTCAACAGTGACATCGACAAGGAAGGGATGGTGATGTGATATGCCACGAATACCAGCGGGAGTGACGGGCGCCGTCATCTCGGGATGGGGCGCCGCACTGCCGCCCAAGGTGCTCACGAACCACGACCTGGAGCAGATGGTCGAGACCTCGGACCAGTGGATCGTTGAGCGGACTGGCATCCGCGAGCGGCACGTGGGTGGGACTACGGCTGGGCTTTCGATCGAGTCGGGCCGCAAAGCGCTGGACATGTCGGGCCTGGCCCCGTCAGAGATCGACGCCCTCGTGCTCGCCACCACCACCCCGGACCGCACGGTGCCCGCCACGTCGGCCACGGTTCAGCACGAACTGGGCCTGAAGTGCGGGGCGTTCGACGTGAACGCCGCCTGCAGCGGTTTCGTGTATGGCCTTGTCGTGGCGCACGGACTCATCGCTATGGGGTCGAAGAAAGTCCTTCTCATCGGCACCGACACCCTGGCCCGGATCACGGATTGGGATGATCGCAACACCGCCATTCTGTTCGGGGACGGGTCCGGCGCCGTGGTGTTGGAAGCCGTCGAGACCGGCACCCAGCTCCTGGCGTGGGATCTCGATGCCGATGGGGCGGCCGAGCGGTTTCTCACCTGCGAGATCGGCGGCACGATGCAGATGGATGGCAAAGAGGTGTATCGCCGGGCCGTGCGCATCATGGTGGACTCGGCCCAGAAGTCCATGGCCCAAGCAGGCGTGACCGCCGACGACATCGCACTCGTCGTGCCCCACCAGGCCAACATCCGCATCATCAAGGCCGCCTGCGACCGCCTCCACATCCCGATGGAGCGCACCGCCACCGTGCTGCACTACACGGGCAACACGTCGTCGGCGTCCATCCCGCTCGCGCTCGTGGACGCGCTCGAGGCGGGTCGGGTCAAGAATGGTGATCTCGTGCTCCTGGTCGGATTCGGCGCCGGCATGACCGCCGCCAGTGCCATCCTCCGCTGGGGAGGCGGCCAGGCGTGAGCCGAGTCGTACTCGTCACGGGCGGTTCCCGCGGCATCGGTCTGGCGTGCGCACAGCGCTTCGCCGCACTTGGAGACAAGGTGGCCGTGACGTACCACTCGTCGCCGCCGCCGCCCGGCTTCCTTGGAGTGGCGTGTGATGTCACCGATACCGCCCAGGTGGACGCCGCCTTCAAGACCGTCGAAGAGCAGTTCGGCCCCGTCGAGATTCTCGTCTCCAACGCCGGGGTCACAAAGGACACGCTGCTACTTCGCATGAGCGAAGCCGACTTCACCTCCGTGATCGACGCCAACCTCACCGCCGCCTTCCGAGTCGCGAAGCGGGCGACACAGGGCATGTTACGGGCCCGCAAGGGCCGCATCATCCTCATGTCGTCGGTGGTCGGTCTCCTCGGCTCAGCGGGGCAAGCGAACTATGCCGCCTCCAAGGCCGGCCTGGTCGGTTTCGCCCGCTCCCTCGCCCGTGAACTGGGGTCAAGGAGCATCACGGTCAACGTGGTGGCTCCCGGGCCGGTGGCCACGGACATGACCGCCTCGCTCGGCGAGAAGCGCCTCGCCGAGCTCGCCGGGGCGGTTCCGCTTGGTCGCTTGGCGACACCGGAAGAGATCGCCGGGGTCGTAACCTTCCTCGCCTCCGACGACGCCGCCTACATCACCGGAGCCGTCATCCCCGTGGATGGCGGACTCGGGATGGGACACTGACAAACTTGCTGAACCAACACAAGGAGAATGAACGTGGCCGACAACTGGGATCGCTTCCGCAAGTGCGCCGTCGAGGTGCTCAGCGTTGACATCGACAAGGTGGTGCCGGACGCCAGGTTCGGTGAGGACCTGGATGCCGACAGTCTCGACCTCGTCGAGCTGGTGATGGCGCTCGAGGAGGAGTTCGAGATCACCGTCCCGGAAGAAGACCTCGAGGGCGTCGAGACCGTCGGTCACGCCTTCAAGCTCGTCACCGACAAGCTCTGAGGGGTCAGCGCGCATGATCGGTATCGGTCGACGAGTCGCCATCACGGGGTATGGCGTCGTCGCGCCGTGCGGGCTCGGCAAGGAGGAGTTCTGGACGGGACTCCTCGGGCCGGGTATCACGGGCAAGCGGGCAACCTATGTCGAGAATTGGGATCCGCTTCCCTATTTCGACGGGCCGAAGGAGGCCCGCCGAGCCGACCGAGTCGAGCAGTTCGCGCTCGCCGCAGCCGGGGAGGCGTTCGCACAGGCCGGTGACATCGGCGTGGAGCCCGCCAGGTTCGGCACCATCTTCGCCACCGGCGTCGGTGGCCTGAACACGATGGAGGAGCAACTCCACGTCCTCATCGACAAGGGTGAGCGACGGGTCAGCCCTTTCCTCGTTCCGATGATGATGGCCAACGCCGCGGGTGCGTCGATCTCGATGCGCTACGGGCTCCGAGGCCCCAACGAGACGATCTGTACCGCGTGCGCGGCCTCCACACATTCGATCGGCTATGCCGCCCGTCAGATCGCATGGGGTCGCTGCGACGCCGTGGCTACCGGTGGCACGGAGGCGGCCGGAACCCCGGTGGCAATGGCGGGCTTCGGGAACCTCACGGCGTTGTCGTCGAGCGGTTCCTCCCGCCCGTTCGACGTCGGTCGGGATGGATTCGTCCTCGGCGAGGGCGCCGCCGTGCTCATCCTCGAGGAGTGGGAACACGCGGTGCGTCGGGGCGCCACCATCCTCGCCGAGGTCCTCGGCGCCGGCAGCAACGCCGACGCCCACCACATCACCGCTCCGTCGCCTGGTGGCGTGGGCGCCATTGCCTGCATGGAATTGGCACTCGCCGATGCCGGGATTGCCGCCTCCGACATCAAACAGGTCAATGCCCATGGCACGTCCACGCCTCTGAACGATGCCGCCGAGGCCGAAGCAATGGCCGTGCTCTTCGGCCCGAACGGTCCACCGGTCGTGTCCACCAAGGGAGTCACGGGCCACGCGCTCGGGGCGGCTGGTGCACTGGAAGCCGTGGCCCTTCTGTTGTCGTTTGAGCACCGGCTCATTCCGCCCACTGCCGGCACTGTCAACGTGGACCCCGCGATGTCCATCGACCTCGTGGTGGGATCACCTCGGCCGTGGGAACCGGGCCCGTCGATGTCGAACAGCTTCGGTTTCGGCGGCCACAACGGATCGCTCATCATCGCTCCGGCCTAACGCTGCGCCAGCGGCACGCACGAGGTTGGGGGAGGGGCGGGAAACCGCGAGACACCCCTTGTGCATACTGCGAGTCATGAGCACATTGCGCATCAGGAAGGGGGCGGCCGAGCAGCTTCCCCTTCTCACCATCGCCGACCTCCCGTTGCAGTTCCGCCTCGACGAACGGACGCGGCGCATCGGCCTCGCCGGCGTGGCGTCGGCCAAGGCCCTTCTCGCCCAGCAGGAGGCCCGCCGCCTCGAGCGCGGCAATCGTCACACCGTCAAGGTCGCGGCATGACGCGGCCCACGATGAACGTCACGGCGCATTGGGCGCCAATTGACGCACGGCCTCCCAATGGTCGAGCGCCGGGTCGAGTGGCTGGATCGCCAGCGAACTCGTCGTCACGCCATTGTCGAAGTAGCGCTGGATCTGGCGTCGGCATTGCTCTGGTGAGCCGTGCACGATCAACTCGTCCACGAGCGAGTCCGGGATAGCAGCAAGGGCGGCCTTGCGGTCTCCGGCTTTCCAGGCATCCCACATGGGCTGCAGCACCGGCCCCCGGCCCAACCACTCGTGGAACGCCGCGTACACCGGCACGTTGAGATAGGCCGCGATGGCGAATCGTCCCGCCTTCCTCACCGCCTCGGCGTCTTCGCTCGGGCACACGAAGATCCGGCAGACGAGTTCCTTGTCCTCGCCTTGGGCGTTCACCACCGAGGCCACCCGCGTCACATCGTCGGCCGACAGCCAGTTGATGATGGCTCCATCCGCCTCGCGGCCGGCGAGACGGAGCATCCCCTCCCGCAAGCCGGCGACCAGAATCTTCGGTGGCTGCTCGGGCCGCACACCGAGCTTGAATCCGCTGATCGTGAACGTGTCGTACGTACCGGTCACCTTCTCGCCCGAGAACGCGTCCTTCAGGAACCGCACGACATCTCGCACCTTCTTGTAGGGCTCCACGAAGGGCACCCCGTTCCAGCGCTCGACGATGACATTGCTGGACGAGCCGATACCAATGGCGAACCGCCCAGGCGCCGCATCGGCGAGTGTTGCCGCGCATTGGGCGAGACACGCCGGCGCCCTGGTGAAGGCTGGCACGATGGCAGTGCCGAGGCGCAGCCGGGGCTCCCACGCCGCCGCCAACGCCAACGGCGTGAAAGCATCGGCCCCGTCAGCCTCGGCGGACCAGATGTCGGTGTACCCGAGGTCGGCGAGCTCGTTCAGCTTCTCGCGATGGGTGTGGAGATGGCCAGGAAGCGGCACCGTCATCCCTGGCCTCAAGGGCTGTGTCATCGGTCGTCCTTGCTGGTGGCGCCGGTCGGCGGCGGGTGATCGTTGGACTCGGTCGAGCGATCCCAGAGTCGCACAATGCAACTCTGGCTGGCGACGGCGAGCAAGGTGCCGTCTTCGGCAAACATGTGCACGAGCCCATGCCCGAAGCCCCGCTCGGCCATGTGGACATGGATGTCCAGCAGCACCCATTCCGTCGGTACGAGCCGACCGAGGCGCAGGGTGTTGTCGAGACTGTTGCCGCCCCCTTGGACTCCGAGCGCTTGGCCCACCGCCATCGGTACGAAGTCTCCGAGGATCGCCAGCGCCGACGCGTCCACACCCTGGATCACTTCGGGGATGCGGGACCACAGGATCGTGCGCCCGTCGCCGGGAATGGACCCATCGAGTGGTTCCCAGTCGCGGAACTTCACAAGTCGCTGTTCGAAGCGGGAGTTGATCGTGCCCACCTGATCGAGTCGCACCCGCACACGACAGTCCGCCGGCGCAGGAACCTCAGGCATCGTCTCGAACTGACCGTGAAACGGCATCGGCCGACTGCTCACCAGCGCGGCATTCACGGTGAGGATCTCACGGTGCCCCACGTGGCACACGGCACGCGCCTGGGTGATCTGATGACCCTCCACCGCCAAGGTGACATCAATGTCCATGACCTCGCCCGGCCGGGCGTAGCTCAGGTACTGACCGGCCGCCCACACACATTTTCGGCCGCTGGTGCCCTCCAACGCCGAGATCGCGGCACCGAGCCCCGAGCCACCAAAGAGAAAATTGGCGCTGGTACAGAGCCCTGGTACCACCGGCAGCATCCATCGATACGGGTTGTGTGTCGGCTCGAGACCGAGAAACGCGCGGCTGTCCATGGCGGGGTCGACTCTACGAGAGCGTCGACCTGGCGGGACTGGTCCGTCGCGGCATCGGTTCGAGTGCGGCCGTGCCGCCACGAAGTAGCGTCGCCAGAGAATGGATGACCAACCCTGGCAGGGCGACGCCTGCTCGCTCGTAGAAGAGTTCCGGCGGGGCGAGCGGTCCCCGGCGGAAGAACTCGAGGCGACGTATGCCGCCGTGGATCGGAGCGTGCTCAACGCGTTCTGCTTCCTCGACCGAGATCGGGCCCATGCCGCCGCAGCAGGGGCCGACATCGCCAAGCCGTTCGGCGGCGTGCCGATCGGCGTGAAGGAGTTGGACATCGTCGACGGCTGGCCGGCCACTCACGCGTCCATCGCGTTCAAGGACGACATCAGCACCTACTCGTCACTGATGATCGAGCGCTTGAGGGTGTCCGGCGGTGCCGTGCTGGCCGGCCAGACCACGGCGAGCGAGTTCGGCGGGGTCAACGTCACCCGCACGAAACTCCATGGCACTACCCGCAGTCCGTGGGACGCCACGCGCACGCCCGGCGGGTCGTCCGGTGGAAGTGCAGCCGCGGTGGCCGGTGGTCTGTGCACGCTCGCCAGTGGGGGCGACGGTGGCGGGTCCATCCGTATCCCGGCCGGGTTCTGTGGGCTACACGGGCTCAAGGCCACCTTCGGGCGCATTCCGCTCGGCCCGCGCCATCTCACCGGCAACTACACCGTGACTGTCGGTTGCTTGGCACGTTCTGTTCGCGACACCGCTCGATGGTTCGACGTCGCCAACGGCCACGACCCGCGCGACCCGTTCAGCCTTCCCCGCGTGGGCGGATGGGAAGCCGGGCTCGGCACGTTCGCCGACGCGCTCAGCGGGCAACGCGTAGCCGTGGTGCCCGATTGGGGCGATGCCACGGTGTCACCCCATATGTGGACGACGCTCGACAGGGCCGCGGACGACCTGATCGCCGATGCCGGGCTCCACCGCCTCAGCGGCGTCGACACCAGCCTTCCGAGTATGGGTGGCGCGTGGTCCATTTCCGGCATGTCCGAGATCGCCGCTCTTCTCGGAGATCGATGGCCGACGTGCGAAGAGGACCTCACCCCCGAGATCCGCTACGGCCTGCGCGCCACGGCAGGTCGCGACGACGCCGCCGGTCGCTCCAGGATCGAGCAGCGACGCATGGAGGTGAACGAACGCATGGCCGCCATCTTCTCCGAGGTCGACTTCGTCATCACCGCGAGCAATCCGGATGTGGCATTCGCCGCCGACGGCCCTCCGCCCCACACCTTCGGTGGCATCAAGGCCGGCGGCCGCAACAACGGTCGGCTGACGTTCCCGGCCAACATCTCCGGCAATCCCGCAGTGAACATCCCCGCCGGATTGGTCGACGGCCTCCCCGTCGGCCTCCAAGTCGTGGGCCGGCATCACCAGGAGCAGTTGCTGCTCGAGCTTTCGTGGCTCGCCGAGCGCCATCGCCCCTGGCCGCTCGTGGCGCCCGGTAGCCCCTCCTGAGCCAGCGCCCGAGCCGAGCAAGGTCGCGATGACCGTCGCGGCAGATCCGACGCGCTCAGCGAGTAACGGCCCGCCGGTGTCACTGGCGATCGGCCTGTTCCTCGCCGTGTCCGTGACAGCGTTCGAGACGTTCGCTGTCGCCACCGTCCTGCCCACCATCGCCGACGAATTCGACGGGGATCGCCTCTACGGCGCCACATTTGTCGTCTACATGCTGGCCAACCTCATCGCGCTGGTCACGGCCGGGGAGCGGGCCGACCGCTCGGGGATGCGGCGTCTGTTCGCCGTCGGAGCATGGCTCTTCATCGCTGGCCTCCTCGTGGCCGGCTCGGCGAACTCGATGGCGATCGTGCTCGTCGGCCGGGCTTTGCAGGGGGCGGGCACGGGGATCTTTACGACGCTGTCCCTCGTCGTCGTACGCCGCGCCTACCCCGAACACAGGCAGCGCCGAATGTACGCCGTTCTGTCGACGGGATGGGTACTGCCCTCGCTGATCGCTCCGTTCGTGGCTGGCTGGATCACGGATACCGTCGGCTGGCGGTGGGTGTTCATCGGGCTGGTCCCGCTCGGCGTGGCCGTCATCATCCTCACCTTGCCGCCTCTCGTGGCGATCGACGCCAGTTCGGAACTGACGCCCACCGCCGGGCCTTCCCGTGTGCCGAAGGCGCTCGTGCTCGCCGCAGGCATCGCCACGATGACCGCGGCGTCGTACTCCGCCCGGTGGTGGGTCATCGCCCCGCTCGGCATCGCCGGCGCCGCCATCGTGGTGCCGGCCCTGCGTCAGCTGATGCCGGCCGGCATCATGCGAGCCCGCCCTGGCCGACCAGCGGCGGTGGCTTCACGCATGTGCGCCATGGTCGCCTTCAACGGCGCTGACTTCTTCATACCCCTCGCCGCCAAGCGCTTCCACGGCGCCCGACCGACCATCCAGGGTGCCACCATCCTCGGCGCCGCCGTGACGTGGAGCGCCGCCCAATGGTTCGCCGCCCAGCACGGCGAACGCATCGGCTCCCATCGACTCGTTCCTGCTGGATTCATCCTGCTGAGCATCGGCAGCCTCTCGGCGGTGACCGTGCTGTTCAGCGACGTGCCCTTGTGGGTGACGTTCATCGGATGGTCGATCGGTGGTTTCGGCATGGGGCTGCTGTTCAACCCGACATCACACGTCGCCATGGGGTCGGCCGACGCCGCCACGGCGGGCTTGGCGTCGACGCAGTTGAGCGTCGCCGACGTCGTCGGCTTCTCGATCATGGCCGCATTCGGCGGCGCCATGGTGTCGCTCGCCGATCAGACCGCGTTGCGCCTGGCACCCGCGCTCGGCGTGGTGTTCGCGGTGGGCACGGCGGCGGCGCTGGTCGGCGTGTTCGCCGGGCGCAACGTGAGGTCGATC
The DNA here is from genome assembly GCA_046597895.1 of Ilumatobacteraceae bacterium. Taxonomy (GTDB): domain Bacteria; phylum Actinomycetota; class Acidimicrobiia; order Acidimicrobiales; family Ilumatobacteraceae; genus WLJO01. Next base: position 14,086 of record JBKJJS010000419.1, on the reverse strand, counting down.
GAACTCAGCCCCCCGCCAGCGAGCGACCGACGATCTCCTTCATGATCTCCGTGGTTCCGCCGGTCAACGACCTTGTTCTGCGGCTCGGAGGCGAAGTACTTCACGGCCGCCGCTTGCTCGAAACGCCGACCGAAATTAATCGTGGTCATCCGCGAAAATCGTACGGGGGATCGGCTGCATGGACCTGACGCACCGGCCGGTTAGCGGGGGGCGGGCAACGACTGGCGGCGAGTGAGCGTCTCGGCGAAGAGGTCGCCATGCTCAGCCACCCTCGCCAGCACCGCGCGCCAGTCGAACACGATCGGCACGCGGCCGTCCGCCGCCTCCGCGATCTCGGCCCACGTGACAGGGGTCGACACGGTCGGTTCGGTTCGGGCCCGCATCGAGTAGACGCCAATCGTCGTCTTGTGACGCGCGTTCTGACTCCAGTCCACGAATACCTTGCCCGGCCTCTCGGCCTTCGCCATCGTCGTGATGACACGGGTCGGGTGGTCCCTCTCCAGGACTTGGCCGACCGCCAACGCGAAGTGGGCGGCCGAATCGTGCGTCGGCCCCGACCCCCCAGGCAACGGGTTCAGGGGCAAATACATCTGCAGCCCCTTCGATCCCGATGTCTTGGTCCACCCCTCAAGCCCCACGTTCGTCAGGATCTCGCGTACCCACAGCGCCACCTCCGCGCAGCCGGTAATCGTCACCCCGGGACCAGGGTCGAAGTCGAACACGAGCATCGTGGGCGTGTCGAGATCGGCCGCTCGGGCCATTGGTACGTGAAACTCCAGCGCCGCCAGATTCGCCGCCCACATCAGGGCCGCCGGTTCCTCGATACGGCAGTAGTCGACGCCGCCCCTTCGGTCGCCCGCCCCCTGTGCCGTGTCCACCCACGCCGGCCGATGCTTGGGGCAGCGCTTCTCGAAGAAACCGGGCTTGTCGACACCTTGTCCAGGTTGGTGAGCGTCAGTTGGCGACCGTCGACCTCGACGACCGTGGTGGGACCGGGTTGGGCGGCGATGGGCTGATTCTGTCAGGACAGCACGGCGCGGGCCACGAGGTCCATCCCGAACCCCGTGAGAATGGCGAGATACAGGAGTCCCGTCGCTGACATCACCGCGGAGTAGTAGCGCTCGCGTAGCGCGAGTTGAGTGACGATCAGCAGCCCGAGCGTGGCCACGGTGCAGGCCACCCACATCCATCCGAGCGTGCCGTTCCAGCCATCGTCGACAGTGCCGCGCAGGACGCTCATCATTCCGATCGGGATGAGCATCACCAGGACCTCGAGGGGCCACAGCCAGAGCAAGGACCGCACCAGCTCGTTGAGGAGCCGTCGAGGCAGTCCCGGCTGCACGAGATACCAGTGGCCGAGGAGCATCGCGTCGGTGATGGCGCCAAGGAACGCCGCCCCCACGAGCGTGCGGGCGATAGCCAGCGCATCGCCACCACCAGCGGTAAGCGCGGCGGCGACGAGACCGACGAGACCGAGTATCGGCGCCACCAGGTCGAGTCGGGGATCGAACTCCGGCCCTGTGGCCGGAGCCGGTTCCGAGTCCGCCCTCGTCCGCTCGATCCCGGTCTGGGCGGCGATGCGGGCCGCGCGACGGTCGCGCTCGGCGAGCTGTCCGGAGACGCCAGCCTTGCGACGCACGATCGACGACGCCAGCGCGCCGAACGCCGCCAGGGTGACGGCGGCCGACGACACTTCGCGAACCGGGACCGTCCCGTACCGCAGCCCGGCCACGAGCGCACCTGCGGCCATCATCCCGAAGACGCCCCGAAGCAACCAGCCATAGCCGAGGCCCACTTCCCGACGACGGGTGGTGAACCAACAGAAGAGCAATCCACCCGTGGCCCACTGCAGGAGCACGGTCGCAGCTTCGAGGCGGATCACGGCCGCCGAGGGTACCGCCGCGTTCCCTCGTCGATAGCCTCGACCCTGTGCCCAGAGTCCGCCGCGCCGTCGCCATCATGGCGGTTGCCGCCGTCCTCACCGCCTGCCAGACCGGTGAACGCCCGTCGTTCGACACCGTTCCCTCCGACAGTGGTGCCGCTCCCGCGGATCAGGACGACTCCGGCCCAAGTCCGGAGCTCGCGGCGTTGATCGGACTTCTGAGCAGCCCTCCGCCGCCGGGCGAAACCGCCACGTACGAGATCGTGCAGGCGACACAGGGGGTCACCGCGACCGCCACCCTGGTTCGCGATGGCGAGCGCACGGCACTGGACGTGCGCGACACCCAGTTCCGGGAATCCGACGGCCGGCAGGAGACCTGCGAACGGGGTAGCGGCGTGTGCTCCGCCGGGTATGCCGAGCAGTTGCTCAGCGATCTCCAGATCACCACTGGCTTCTGGGGTCCCGCGTTACGTCAGACGTTGACCTCACCCACACTCGGGGCACGTATCGGTCCAATCACGACCTTTTCGCGGACGATCGCCGGCCAGCAGGCCACATGCATCGAGATCCCCGGCCCGAGCAGGGTCGACCGGTACTGCGCGCTGTCGACCGGAATTGCTGCCGCCATCGAGACGGCGGCCGTCACCGTGGCACTGACGGACTACCGCGCGACGTTCGACGAATCGACCTGGGACGCCATCCCGGCCGGCTGAGGCCAGCTCCGGTCCGGGTCACACCGAACTGGCGGTGACCGTCTGGGTGTCCCTACCGCTTCGCAGGATCCGACCGGGACGAGCGTCGGTGAACGAGCGCCCGGTGACGACCTCGGTCCCGTTCACGAAGACCCGCTCGATGCCATCGGCCTCGCCGTAGATCCGTCCGGATCCACCGGGCAAATCGAACTTCGTGTACACCGGCGCCGGCCCAACCGTGGTCGGATCGAGAATGACGATGTCGGCACACTGCCCGTTGGCGATCCGCCCGCGGTCCCGCAGCCCGTAGAAGTCGGCGAGTGAACCGGTGAGGTAGTGGACCGCTTCCTCCATGGGCATGAGGTCACGCTCACGGACAGTGCGGGCCAGCAGCGTCGTCGCGAACGAGAAGCTGTCGATCATGTCCAGATGGGCCCCGGCGTCCGACGCACCGAGGATCGTGCGATGGTCACGAAGCGCCTGCACCCGTCGGGCCCACGTCGCGTCGTCCTGTCCGCGGTCGGCGCTGGCGATGACCGTCCGCAGGTCGTCGTCGAGGGCGATCGCCACGAGCGTCTCCCACGGCGACATACCGATGTCCGAGGCGATCTCACCGATGGTTCGTCCCATCTGCGGCTTCCAACGGTCCGAGAATGTCTCGAACAGCGTGTACGTGGACCAGTTCCCGATCGAGCGCGTGGCACCGTCCGTGCTCTGCGCGAGACGGTCCCACTCGGCGCGGGTCACCGGATCTCGGAGTTGACGGATCTTCTCGGCTACCGGCAGCGCCATGAGTGTGTCCCAGCCGTTGAGGATGTCGAGCACGAACCCCGCGATGAGGTTCAGCCGAACCCTCAACGTGTCGGGCAATGTCAGCGCCACGACCCGGCCACCGTTTTTGGCGGCGTAGTCGCTCGCCGTCAATTGGTGCTCGACCATCTCCCAGTTCTGGGCGTAGACAGCCAACACGTTCCAGTTGAGCGGCCGATCGGCCACCCTGCTCATCGCCGCCATGACGTCAGCGGTCTCATCGGTGAACTTGCCAACCTGGGGAATGAACTCCAGCGTCGTGCCCGGGTACTCCTTCACGATGGCGCACAGCCGCAGCAGTTCCTCGCGAGACGCATGGCGCGACGGCACCGGCACACCGGTGTGATCGTTGTGCGACGTCGACCACGTCGACGAGAATCCCATTCCACCAGCGGCCAGGCCATCACGCAGCAACTGCTCCATCCGAGCCATCTCGTCCTCGGTAGCCACTCGTTGCGTGGCGGCGTCCTTCATCACGACCCGGCGAATGGCGCTGTGCCCGACGAGGAAGCCGGCGTTCGGCATGAGCGTTCCCTCGAGGCGATCCAGGTACTCCCCTGTCGACCGCCAATCCCACGGGACGCCTTGCTGCAGGGACTCCAGCGGCATGCCCTCGACCCGGGCGAGCATCCGCATGAGGTAGTCGCCGTCCTCGGGCGTGAGCGGGGCGATGGTGAATCCGCAGTTGCCGCCGAACACCGTGGTGACGCCGTGCAGGGGCGACGGAGACAGCGTGGTGTCCCAGAACGCCTGGGCGTCGTAGTGCGTGTGCACGTCGATGAAGCCGGGCGCCACGACGAGATCAGTGGCGTCGACGGTGCGTGCCGCCGACTCGTCGACGGACCCGATGGCGACGATGCGGCCATCGCGAATGCCGACATCGCCGACGTTGCCCGGTCGACCGCTTCCGTCGATGACGGTGCCTCCCCTGATGACGGTGTCGAGCATGGCGAACCTCCCTCTCGTGCGTGCTATCGCGCCCGCCACGACGGTAGCGGCCAGGACTGGCAGACTCGTGATCGTGGACGACGACGAGGGCCGGCATCGAGAACCCGTCGTATTGCACGGGCTGCGCCGGTGGGCCGTGCTGTGGTTCGGGGTCGCGGCGTTCGCCGCCGTATCCGGCTTCGCGATGGTCGCCGGCGGTGCGTGGGCCGGTTGGTTCCTTGTAGTCGTGTTCCTGCCGTCGGCGATCGTGCTCGGTCTGGCGCTACGGCCCCAAGCAAACGAACTTCGCCTCGACTGCGACGGCTACACGATCACGTCGGTGTTCCGATCCGCCACCACTCGTTGGCTCGATGTCGAGCGCATCGGGCTGCTCGACGGCACCCGCGAACAACTCGTGGCCATACGCCTGGCGCCTCCGGCGGCCGCCCGATATCCGGGAGCCGCCGAGATCGCCAACGCCATGGGCGGCTATCACCGCACCCTGCCGATGACCTACGGCTTGCCCGCCGAGAGTCTCGCCGCGCTGATGCAGCAGTTCACGCCCGACTGAGCGTGGGCGATCCTGTGGCGTCTGTTGCGCCTGTCAACAGCTGTCAGAAGGGAATCCACGAACCGTGGAAGCCGGCTGGCACACGCTGGGGCAACGGCACGGTGGCGATCGGCGGGGCCGAGGTGTCCGATCCGTCGAGGATCACGAACGCCGACGAGTTGGCGGCCCGGTCGTGGACGTACATCATCACGTAGCCCTCGTCCTCGCCCGCCGTGTCGCTCGTCGGCACGAACGTCGGCTCGCCGAACATGGCGTTGGGCCCGAGGTCGTACCGCCCGATCGTCTGCTGATCGAGGTCGTACTTCGCGATGACGCTGGCGCCTTCGAACCCCTCGTTGTCGGACGGAGTGCGCGGAGCGACGGCCCACCCGTAGCGGTTCTTCAGACCGACCCGACGATCATCGAGGCGGGGGAAGGCATGCGAGACATCATCGAGCTGCTCCTCGTGCACCGTGCCGGTCCCGAGGTCGAACCGGTAACGCCACATGTAGCACGGCTCGAACTGGTCGGCGTCGCCCTTCCACATCGACGCGTGACGGCCGGCATCCAGCCACACCGTCGAGCCGCCGTCGTCCCAGGCATTCAGGATGTGGAAGATGTAGCAAAGGTCGACGTCGAACCACACAGGCTGAGCGCCCTGACGGGCCTTGTCCCGGTGCAGGAGGCCGATGCGGGAGCCGTAACCCTCGTCCCACCCGAACGGCATGCCACCGAGCATCGCCTGTTCCAGGCTGAACGTGACGGGGAGATCGAGGAAGATGGCGTAGTTCCGGCTGAGGGCGAAGTCGTGCACCATCGTCGGTCCCGGCACGTCGATGGGCTGCGAGTGGATGAGCTGCCCGGCGGCATCCGCCACGTGGTAGGTCGTGTACGGCGCCTTGAGCAACTCGTACCCGAAGAAGTGCATCTCCCCGGTCTCGGCGCAGACGTGGGGATGGGCGGTGAACGGAGTCGTCAACTTGCCCCCGAAGTCCACCGGCCCGAGCGTGTCGAGGTCGGGACTGAGTTCGTTCGGCAGGCTCCCCTCCTCGAGTGCGAAGATGCGGTTACCGGCGAAGGGCACCACGTGGGTGTTGGCGAGGCCGACGGTGAGATCCAAGGTCCCCGTCAGGGCGTCCAAACGGTCGGCGCCGGCCAACGCCTTCGTGCGTACCCACCGGTTGCGGTACCACTCGGCGCGACCATCGCGCAGGCGAATGCCGTGGATCATCCCGTCGCCCGCGAACCAGTGCATGGTGGTGCCATGCGCGGGGTTGGCACCGTTGCGCAGAAAGCGGCCATCGAGTTGTTTCGGGATGGAACCGACGACCGGAAGATCGAACGCCTCGATCTCGTCGAGCACGGGGGCGTAGTTGCCCTTCATGTGCCAGGGCAGCGTGGTCTCCGGACGATTGTCAAGCGTGGTCATTTATGAATCGTTGCACAAACCCGACCCAATTGTCAGACGTCGAGGACGACCAATTCGTGCTCGACTCGGTTGAGGGAATCCGGCCCGTCCGGCGTGGCGATCACGATGTCCTCAAGACGCATACCCCACCGGCCAGGCAGGTAGATCCCCGGCTCGACGCTGAACGCATGACCGGGAGCGAGCGGCACGTGATTGCCTTCGACGATGTAGGGATCCTCATGGGCTTCCATACCGATGCCGTGGCCGGTGCGGTGCATGAAGTAGTCGCCGAAGCCGGCGGCAGCAATGATTCGCCGGGCGGTGCGGTCGACCTCCTCGCATGGCGTTCCCACCACCGCCGCATGCACCGCCGCCTGTTGTGCCTCGTGGAGCACGTCGTACGCCCGGCGGACTTCATCGGGTGGCGGCCCGAGGGAGACACACCGGGTGATGTCCGAGCAGTAGCCGTCCATGGTCCCACCGAAGTCGCACAGGACGACCTCGCCAGGCCGGATCACGCGTTGGCCAGGGTGATGGTGGGGCGACGCGGCGTTCTCACCCGCCGCCACGATGGCGAAGTTCACGACCTCATGCCCCTCGGCGAGAATGCGGCTCGAAAGGTCGGCGGACACCTCCGCCTCTGTGCGCCCGATGAGGGGGATCCGTCCCGCTTGAAGTTCGAACGCGATGCGGTCCACCGCCGACGACGCCAACCTGAGGGCGCCGATCTCACGATCGTCCTTCACGCTGCGCATCGGGCCGACGATTTCGCTCGCCCGACGGAAGTGCGTGCCACTCATCCGTGGGAGAAGGTCGACGAGGAACCGAGACCAGGTCTGGTCACCGATCGCCGCAACCCCGGCGCCCGCGGCGAGTTTCGCCACGATCGCGATGGGATTTTCGAGTTCGCTCCACGGCAGGATGGTGAACACGCCCGGTTGTTCCGTGACCCGGGGTGCCTCGAGCCCTGGGACCACCAACACCGCCTCGGCGTCCCGAGGGACCACGAGCATCGTGAGGCGCTCGAGCGGCATGGCGTGATACCCGGTGAGGTACGGCAGATCGAAGCCGAGCGAGAGCAGCAGCACATCGACGCCCTGGTCCTGCATCGCCTCGCGCACCATGCTCAGGCGACTTGCGTACGTAGTGGGTGAGAGGGGTTCCGTGGCGCCAGGGGTTCGCATCCCGACATCATCGCGTGAGGAAGTGTCGGCGACGGTGCCGTGTAGCCTCGACGATCCGGAGATATCACGGTGGAGCGGGATTCATTTGCTGGCGCGTTGCAGCGCAGATGGTGGGTTGTCGTTCTGACGACCCTCCTCGGCGCGTTCGCAGGCGCCGCCCCGGTACCCGAACGTGTGGCGGACACCGTGTCGTCCTTCAGCGCCACCCACACACTGCTGCTGACCTCCAACGATCCGCTCGGAGTCGTGTCGTCCGACACGATCTCCCCGAGCCAGATTGTGCTGCTGGCCACCACAGGTGACGTCCCGAAGTTGGTCGCCGAACAGATCGGATACGCGGGCAACCCTGCGACGCTGGCGTCACAGGTCCAGATCGATCTGGACGGCGGCACCAACTCGCTCCAGATCTCCACAAACCAGAGCACTCCGGAGCAGGCGGTCGCCATCGCCGACGGGTTTGCCAAGATACTCACGTCGTTCCTCGCCACGCGACAGGACACGCTGCGCGAACAGCGCTTAGCGGCTTCGCTCACGCGACTCGCCTCGCTCGAGACCCAGATCGCCGAGCTGAGCAAGGAGGCGATCACCAACCCCGACGACCCGCTCGTCAAGGCCAAGCTGGATGCCGCGAGTCGTCGCTACAGCGTCGTGTTCGAGCAGTTCGACAACCTCCAGGAAGCGGCGACCACGATCAACCTCGTGACGTTGGAGTCCGCTCAACCGATCGCCATCGAGAGCCAAGGGCTTCGTGCGCCAGGCTCTCGACGAAGCCGTGGCCTCTTCGGGGCAATGGCTGGAGCTGCTATCGGATTGGCGGCTGTGCTCGTGCTCAACTTCTTCGACCGGCGCATTCGCCAACGGGCCCAGGCCGAGGCCATCCTCGGCGTTCCGGTCCAACTCACGATTCCGTTCGCCCGTAAGGCGAACGACCGCGGCGTTGCCGTTCGTCGCGAGCGCCACGACCGGATCTCGGATACCTATCGAGCGATGCGCAGCGTGCTGAACCTTGCCCACGCCGACCGGGCCGACCTGTCTCGGGCCCCTGTCACTCTCGTGCTGTCGGCCGGGCCGGGCGACGGTAAGACCACGGCGAGCGCCAACATTGCCGCGGCATTCGCCGAGGCCGGCACCCGGACAATCGCCATCAATGCCGATTTCCGCCGACCGGCTCTCGGCAAATTGCTGGGCGTCTCCAACGCCACCGGAGCAGAGGAGGATCTGCGCAAGGACAACCCCGAACGCGTCTCGCCGATGGTTCGGGGCCTCCGGTTACACGACGAACGACTCGTCGATCGTGACTCGACGCCGGGCGACCTCGCCCGCAAGACCGTCCAGATGCTCCCGTCGTTCACCCGCAAGTTCGACGCAGTCGTGATCGATACGCCTCCGGTGTCGTTGGCCGCCGAGGTTCTCGAGTTGCTTCCCCATGCCGACACCATCGTGGTCATGGTCCGTCTCGGCCATACTCGAATCGACGCCGCCGCCAAGACCGCCGAGACGCTGCGGGCGCTCGGCATCACCAACTTCCTTCTGGTCGTCATCGGCGGCGCCACGGACCGCGGCTTCAACTACTACGGATACGGCTATGGGCGGTCGTACAACCAGGGAGCACCTCGCGGCGGGCGGCCGGAGCGCGAACTCGCGCAGGGGCCCGGACCCGACCCGTCCGATGCGTTCTAGCGGCTCACGATGGCCCGGTACCGGTTAGAAGCATTCGTCTTCCTCGGCGCCGTGGCGTCGATCGGCTTCATCGGGCTCGCCATGTACCGATTGTCCTACGACGTGTGGGCCGGCCTCGTGATCGCCCCCGTACTGGTTCTCGTATCCCTTCCGCTCATCCGCCGGATCCTCGGTACACCGCTTGCGTCGATCTTCCCGCTGATGATCACGGGCTACTTCCTCAAGCTCGTTGGCTCAGGCGCTCGTTATTACGTCGTGTTCGACGCGTACGGCAAGAACGCTGACGCCGAGCGGTACTTCGACGTCGGCAGCGAACTGGCGGCCGGCGTGCGTAGCGGGCGTACGTCGATTTTTTCAGTGCTCCCACTGGCGCGCGACACGGCGTTCATCGAACGACTCACCGGGTTCGTTCTCACGTTCCTCGGGCCCACCCGACTCGGTGGTTTCTTCATCTTCTCCACACTGGCGTACCTCGGCACCGTCTGCTTCGTGAGGGCCGCTGTGATGGGGGTTCCGCAACTGGCCGCCCGCCGATACGCCATCGTCTGCATCATTGCTCCGAGCTTGATCTTCTGGCCTTCGAGCCTGGGCAAGGAGGCATGGATGATCACATGCCTCGGCGCCTTCTCACTCGGGTTCGCGAAAGTGTTGTGCTGGCAGGGGCGGGCGGGTGGGCTCCTCCTCATCGTGGTGTCGGCGATCGGTATCGGTGTTGTCCGCCCCCATCTCGCGGCCATCTTCGTCGGATCAGCCACGATTGGCTTCGCGTTCAGCGTGATGGCTCCACCAGAACCCATCACGCGACGCCGGCGCGGTTCGCTACTCGGCTTCACCGTGGTCGCCGTCGCCGGGCTCATTGTCTCCTCCATGGCGGCACTGCGATACCTCGGTGAGGACAGCCAGGACGGCCAGACCACGGGGCTTCTGGGTGGGATCTCCAGCATTCTCGACCGCACGTCGGGCCAGACGGCGCAGGGCGGCTCCTCGTTCGAGCCGATCGACATCGACAACCCTGCCCGATGGCCGTACGCCGCGGCCCGCACGCTCACGCGCCCATTCATCTTCGAAGCGAACAACCTGGCCTCGCTGTTGCCGGCCCTCGAGATGACGCTCTTTATCGGCATACTCCTCGTGGGCTGGCGAAGGACGATCAACCTGCCGCGAGTGCTCCGTCGATCGCCTTACCTCATGTACGCCCTCTTCGCCACCTTCCTCTTCGGTTTGGCGTTCGCCGCAGTCGGCAATCTCGGCATCCTTGTTCGCCAGCGAGCAATCGTCGGGCCCTTCCTCGCGCTGCTCCTGTGCCTACCCCAGCGACCGCGCCGCACGGCGCCGCCGAGATTCACGCTTCCCCCGCGTGTCGTGTCTGAATTGCCGCCCCGCGATCGAGGGCGACGCACCACACTGGTGAGATGACCATCGAAATCAGGGGGCTGGGTGAGGACGACCTGAAGTCGGCCATGCTCACATTTGCGAAGGCCATGCACTTCACGCCCCTGAGCGGCGACGCGTGGGAACTCGCACGCGAACGGGGCTATCCAGATCGCAGCGTCGGCGCCTTTGAGCACGGGGCGATGGTCGGCAACGCTCGCTCGTACCCGTTCCGGACCTTCGTTCCCGGGGGCGCCTTGGTTCCGACCGCCGGGGTGTCCGCCGTCGGCACCCTCCCGACCCATCGCCGCCGGGGCGTGCTCACCCGCCTGATGACAACCCAATTAGCCGATTGCTTCGACCGCGGCGAACCGCTCGCTAGCCTGCGGGCGAGTGAGGCACCGATCTACGGTCGCTTCGGGTATGGCATGGCGGGCCATGCCGTCCACGTCGACATCGCAACGCGCAAGGGAGGCCTGCGACCGCGCATCGACGACGACGGTTCGTTCGAATACCGGCGCGGCCCCGATCTACTCACCACGATTCCGGACCTGCAACGGCGCAGCCTGCGGCGGCCGGGAATGTTGGATCGGCCTCTGCCGATCTGGAAGCGAGCACTCGCGCCACTGTTGACGCCCGAGCAGACGGAGTCCTGGTGGCTCGTGGTCCACCGGGACCGACGGGGCCGACTCGACGGGTACGTCGAGTGGGAGACCATCGACCGTGAACACTGGGGTGAGAAGCCGGCCACGATTGAGATCGGTGACGTGTGCGGGAGCACCGAGGGCGTTGAGGCACTGCTGTGGCAGTTCCTCATGGATCTCGACCTCGTCGAGTTCATCAAGTGTGAATCTCGCCCGGTCGACGACCCGCTGCGCTGGCGACTGGCCGACGTGCGCTCATACGTCGTCAAGGAGACGTGGGACGAGCAGTGGCTTCGCCTCGTCGATGTCGCCGCCGCCTTGGCGGCCCGGACGTACAACGGAGCCGGCGATGTCGCCGTCGTCCTCGGCGTCACTGATCCCGTGCTCCCACAGAACGACGGCCGGTTCGAGATCTCGGCGGCGGGGGCTCGACGCGTCCGCCGTGCCGCTGACCTCGACGTGCCGATCGACAGCCTCGGTGCCATTTACCTCGGCGGCACCTCTGTGACCGAACTTGTCATCGCCGGACGCATCGGCGAGCGCCGCGCCGGAGCCGCCGCCCGAGCCGACATGTTGCTCCACAGTGCGCTGGCCCCGTGGAGCGGCACGTATTTCTAGCCGGAGGGGTTTCTAGCCGGAGGGGTTTCTAGCCGGAGGGGCTCAGGGACATCGCGGCCTGCCGGGCGTGATAGCTGCTGCGCGTCAGCGGGCTGGCCTCGATATGACCGATGCCGAGGTCTCGCCCGATCGTGCGGTACCCCTCGAATGTCTCGGGTGTCACCCACCGGTGTACCGGCAGATGATGTGATGTCGGGCGCAGGTATTGCCCGATGGTGACGATGCCGCATCCGACGGCGGCGAGGTCGGCCAGCGCTCCCTCAATCTCGTCATCGGCCTCGCCCATCCCCACGATGAGGCCGGACTTCGTCGTCAGGCCAGCCGCCTTGGCCCGAGACAGCAACGCGAGACTGCGGGCGTACCCGGCCGACGGACGGACCGCCCGCTGCAGCCGGGCCACGGTCTCCAGGTTGTGGTTGAACACATCCGGTCGGGCGGCGATGACGGCGTCGATGGAGGTGGCAACGCCCTTGAGGTCGCTGATGAGCACCTCGATGGCGGCGTGCGGCACGCGGGCGCGTATGGCCGCCACCGTGGCCGCCACATGGGTGGCCCCGCCGTCGGCGAGGTCGTCGCGCGCCACCATCGTGACCACGACGTGGGCGAGACCCATCCGCTCCACCGCCTCGGCAACCCGCTCCGGCTCATCACGTTCTGGGGCGTTGGGCTTCTGGGTGTCGACGAGGCAGAAGCCGCACGCCCGCGTGCAGCGCTCCCCCAGCACCATGAACGTCGCCGTGCCGTCTGCCCAGCACTCAGAGAGGTTGGGACAGCCCGCCTCTTCGCACACCGTGACGAGGCCGAGCGTGCGCAGCGTTGACTTGACCTCCAGCACCTCACGGCCGAGACGCACCTTGGGCCGCAGCCATTCCGGTTTGCGCCCGCCGATGGCCAGCCCGTCGGCCACCCCGGCTTGGGCCAACCGTCCCAACAGTCGCACGGGCTCCGGGCGTGGGCCACTCGGCACCGACTGGAAGTGGGCGGCCGCGTCCTTGACGGCGCCGCCTGGCCCCTCCCCTCGGCTAAACGCGCTGAGATCGAGCCCGGCCCGATCGTGCCGCCACACCACGTCCTGGCGCTCCATGCCCGCACTACGGCCGTGCACGGGCCGTGACCACCGCATCGCGGCGAGCGGGACGAGCGTGTCGACCACGGTCTGCATCGAGACGTCCAAGCCCTCCTCGGCGAGCGAGGTCACCGGCTTGTCGGCGATACCGCACGGCACGATGTACTCGCGCATATAGCGCAGGTCCGGAGCAACGTTCAGGGCGAACCCATGCATGGTGCGACCACGCGTGAGGCGGACACCGATGGCACAGATCTTGCGAGGGTGCGGCCCGAGAGGCTCGACCCACACACCCGGGTGCTCGCGCAGCCGACCGACGTCCGTGAGCCCGAGCGCCTGCAGCGTGTCGATGACGAGTTGCTCGACAGCGTGCACGTACGCCACCGAGTCCGCCAGACCGGTGGCACCGCTCCCCCACTTCGGGGTCAGGGTGAGTATCGGGTAGCCGACGAGCTGGCCGGGACCGTGGTACGTCACGTCCCCGCCCCGATTCACGGCGACGAGCTCGGCTCCCACGGACGCCGGATCGACCAGCACGTTTTTGTGCAGTTCGGCGCGAGCCCCGTGGGTAAAGACGTGCGGGTGCTCCAGGAGCAAGAGGTGGTCCTCGGCACCGTATGCGAACAGCGCGGTCTGCAGGTCCATGGCCTCCCCATACGGGACGCGCCCAAGCCACCGCACGCGCAGCGTCACGTCAGAGCTCCGCCGACCAGTCCCGTGTCTCGAGGATCTCCTTGACCTTGGCGAGAAAGTTCGCGGCGTATGCGCCGTCGAATGCTCGATGGTCCCAGCTCATCGCCAGATTGCCAACGGGATGGATCGCGATGGCTTCGCCACCGTCGGCCGCCCTGGCCACCACGGGCTTGCGCACGATGGCATCCGTCGAGATGATGGCCACCTGGGGCTGGTTGATGATGGCCATGGTGAGCACAGAACCGGCCGAGCCGTTGTTGGAGATGGTGAACGTACCGCCCTTGATCTCGTCCGGACTGAGCTTGCGGGCTCGCGCCCGGGTGGCGAGGTCGTTGACCTCACGAGCGATCGCTCGGAGCCGCTTCGTGGCGGCGTCACGGACCACCGGCACGAGGAGGCCCTGGTACTCCATGTCGACGGCGATGCCAAGGTCGACAAACTCGTGGACCGTGAGTTCGTTCTCGCCGACGCTCGCGTTGAGGTGCTTGAACTGCCCGAGCCCGTCGACGACCGCTCGAGTGATGAACGGCAGATAGGTGAGGGAGAACCCCTCGTCTTTCT
>JBKJJS010000025.1:0-2695 GCA_046597895.1 Ilumatobacteraceae bacterium | reverse complement strand
GCCAAGAAGATGCTCCTGGTCCAGGGCCAGGCCTACCGCCAGCAGTACGACTTCAACGTCATCCACCTGATCCCGGTGAACCTGTTCGGGCCTGGCGACAACTTCGACGCCGCCTCGTCGCACGTGATCCCGGCGCTCATCAAGAAGTGCGTCGATGCCCGCGAGGCGGGCGAGGATCACATCGATGTCTGGGGCACGGGCTCCGCGTCGCGCGAGTTCCTGTACGTGGACGATGCCGCCGAGGGGATCGTCCTGGGCGCCGAGCGCTACGACGGTGGGGACCCGGTCAACCTTGGGGTGAACCACGAGATCACCATCCGTGAACTCGTCGAGCTGATCGCCCGACTTACAGGATTCGAGGGCGAGATCCGCTGGGATCCGTCCAAACCCAACGGGCAGCCGCGCCGGACCCTCGACACGAGTCGGGCGCGGGAGCGTTTCGGGTTCGAGGCGTCCACGAGAATTGAGGAGGGCCTTGCCCGCACGATCGCTTGGTATCGGTCGACGGGACGCCGCGGCGCGACCAACGCGACACTGGAGCCACCTTCCACTTCACCCCGACCTCGGCGTCCTGGATGAACCAGGTCGAGACGTGGTTCGGGATCCTCACCCGCGGGGCGCTCCGCCGGGGCAGTGTTGGTTCGGTCAAGGAACTCATCGCCAAGATCGAGCTGTTCACCGCCAGCTGGAACGCGGGGGCCAGTCCATTCGCCTGGGTCAAGACCGCCGACGAGATCCTCGCCAAGGCGGTCCGCAAGCGCCCAGCCACTGCCGAATCGCGACACTAGTCGGCTAGGTTCCGATCCGCCGACGGTGGCCAGCCCTCGCCTGCCTAAGTGGCGACCCTCGAGAGGCGGCCTCGGTCGGCCTCGGCCGCAGGGTATCGAGATCCTTCCACGATGCCGTCGATGGCAACTCGCGACCAATCGAAGTCCTCGACATCGCAGCGCTTGGTACACAGGATCTCGGAATGACAGTACAGTTCGGCAACTGGACCGTATCTGAGGTAGCTGTCGGAATCGTGGCTGAAGTATCCGGAAATCGGGTTGCACATGCCTCTGTCGACCAGGTCAAACCCGAGCGACTCGTTGAACAGAGCTCTCAATCCCATGTCCGAGTACTGGAAGAGGTGCCATGGTCGCTCATGCGACGAGAATGAGAAGTGCGTCTCAACGAACAGCGATCCTCCGACCTTCAGCACCTTCTGGATCTCTACTGCCGCGACCCACGGCATGTACAGATGCTCGAAGACGGCAGACGAGAACACCAGATCGAACCTACCCTGACCTTCGAAGTAGCTTGACAAGCGATGGACGTCGCCAACTACGTCGACGTTCTCGCCGTCGTAGAAATCAAACCCAACGTACGACGCTCGCGAGAACCTTGACCTCAGGTTGGCGCCCGTCACGTTTCTCGAGCCAATCTCAAGAACCCGCATTCCTTCCCGATTGAAGGCGCCCACCAGGTAGTCGGCCCACGCCGAGTGAGCCACCATGGCTGGAGCAGCGATCCGATTGGCCCTGAGGCGAAACGGCATGGTGGATCCAAATCCAAATAGCCGGGCCAGTCTCGCTGTGACCGCGTGAGTCAGATAGTCCTTCACCCGACGGTTCCTTCCGGGGGTTGGATTAGTGCTGGTTGCGAGACGCCGCCGCTGCGCAACGACGCCGGTGACCGAGCAATTATGTCCGTCTGACGTGCCTCCCCGCTCCGCAGTTCGCCGGTGCGGGAGGCGGAAGGCAAACCCCCTCATGCTCGTCATGAGCGGAGCCGGAGACATGCTGGATTTGACCCCGAGTGCGTGACCCGGACCGACTTCGACTCGGGCTTCATCCTGACTGCGCATTTCGCTGAAATGGCCACGCCAATCCGCGCGAAATGGCCAGCCTGGATCGGGTTTGGCCACCCCCTCGGAGGCCGCGTCAGCGGCCGACGCGGGGCGTCGCTCTCATCCCCTGATCCTCACCTCCTCCCGGTTGACATTCGTGGCTGGGTAGTGTGGCACGCCGACGCCGGCGCGCTGCAGGCCCGTGAGCCTCACGACGGGTTCGCCGGAGCGTCACTCGCCGGACCTGCCGGAGCTGTGCGTGGCTCTGGGCGGCGCAGGGATGCGCCCGAGAGCTCGATCCGGTGAGCGCCCGCCAGCAGGCGGTCGCAGATGGCGTCAGCGACGGTCGGTTCGCCCAGCCCCTCGTGCCAGAGGGCGACCGGGAGCTGGCTGGTGACGATGGTGGAGCGCAGTCCCGCCCGGTCCTCGATCACCTCCAGCAGGTCGGCTGCCTGGGCATCGGTGAGCGGCTGGAGGGCGAAGTCGTCGAGCACGAGGACCTCGAGCCTCGCCCAGGCGGTGAGCAGGCGCGGCAGGCGGCCGTCGAGGCGTGCCGTCGCGAGCTCGGTGAGCAGGCGCGGCACCCGGAGATACAGGGCGGTGTGCCCCGCCCGGATGGCGGCGCCCGCGAGCGCGCAGCCGAGATACGTCTTGCCGACGCCCGTCGGCCCGGTGATGAGCACCTGCTGGTGCGCCGCCACCCAGCGCGATGCCGCGAGCTCGAGCAGGACCGAGCGGTCGAGTCCCCGCGGGGCCCGGAAGTCGACGTCCTCGATGGTCGCCGCGACGCGGAGCCTGGCAGCCTTGAGATAGCGCTCGAGGCGCCGGTTCTCCCGCTCGGTCGCCTCCCGGTCGACGAGCAGCCCC
>JBKJJS010000198.1:0-3035 GCA_046597895.1 Ilumatobacteraceae bacterium | reverse complement strand
CGGGAAGTGGGCCATGTCGAGGGAGTTCTCGATGATCCGTGGGCCGCTCGAGCCGAGACGCTCGGGGCCGAGGTACACGCTGAGCCCGGGATACTCGTCGAACTCCGGATACGCGGGCACATTGCGGGGCTCGGTTCCGACGCAGACCCAATAGAGGCCGTACGCCTCGGTGACGGCGACCGGAGCGAGGTCGGCAAGGCGCGGAGGATCGAGGGTGGGCTGAGCGGGTTGGAGCACGCAACGCCCTGTCGTGTCGAACTCCCAGCCGTGGTACGGGCACGCGATACGGCAGCCGTCGAACGTGCCCAAGCTCAACTGGGCACCGCGGTGCGGACACGTGTCGCGCACCACGAGCGCCGCGCCGTCATTGGAGAGAACGAGGAGGTACCGGTCGCCGAGCAGATCGAATGAAGACCGGCTCCCCGGTGCCACGTCGCTCACCGTGGCGACCGGGAACCATTCGTTCAGGATCGGATCGTCAGCCCGGGGAGTACGAGGTTCATGCACCGATCTGAGTGTGCCACGACGTGGACCCGGGTGACATCAACGGTTCAGGAGATGGCAACCAGGCCGTCATTCCGGCGCACCCATGCGCGGTAGGGTCGTGCTCGTGGCCGTGCGCCCCGAGTTCCTTGGCGCCCGCCGTGGCCCCCGGGGATCGGGTGGGTGTCGCCGTCGATGCGCTACGGGCGATCTGTGAGCCCATCGGAACCTGACACGCGAAGGTCAGGCTCGACCCTTGAGCATGAAGTTCCAATACAAGAACGGGAGTCCGTACTTCTTGAGCAGCCACATGCTGTAGCGCTCCTTCGGGGTCTTCATGAAGGGGATGGTCGGCGTCGGCCGCATCGAGTAGTCGAACTCGCACAGCAACATCCGGTTACGGGAGGTCACGATCGGGCACGATGCGTAGCCGTGATACTCGGCCGCGAGCGGGCCACCGACGAGGGATGACACCACGTTGTGTGCGACGACGGGTGCCTGCTTGCGGACTGCCGCTCCGGTCTTGCCGGTGGGGCAGTCGGCCACGTCGCCCAACGCGAAGACGGTCGGGTACTTCGTGTGCTGAAGGGTCGCCGGGTCGACAGAGATCCATCCCTTCGGGTCGTCGCCAGCGAGCGCGCTGCGCTTGATCCAATCCGGCGCGCTCTGAGGGGGAACCACGTGCATGAAGTCGTACCCGACCGAGTACTTCTGATCGGTGGCCCGATTGATGATGATCGCTTCACGGATGTCCGGGTTGACCTCGATGACCTCGCTCTCCGTTCGCAGATCGATGCCGTAGCGGTCGATGACCTTCATGAGCGGCTCGGCGTACTCCGGGATCCCGAAGATCTTCGGCGTTGGGATGGCGAGGATGACGTGGATGTCCTTGAGGACTCCCGCTTTGCGCCAATAGTCGCAGGCGATGTAGGCGGCCTTTTGGGGCGCTCCGCCGCACTTGATCGGACCGGACGGCATGGTGAAGAGCGCGGTGCCCTTGCGAAGCTTGCTCACCATGTCCCAGGTCTTGGGGGCGAGGTCAGCGGAGTAGTTGCTCGACACCCCGTTGCGCCCGAGGGTGTCGGACAGGCCGGGGATCTGGTCCCAGTCGAGCTGGATCCCAGGGCAGACCACAAGCCGGTCGTAGGAGATCTCCCGTCCGCCGCGAGTGTGCACGACCTGCGCCTCCGGGTCGACCGCGGTGACCGCATCCTGCACCCACTCGACGCCCTTGGGGATGACCGAGCGCTCGTCGCGGATCGTGGTCCCGACGTTGGCCCGCCCGCCACCGACGAGCGTCCACAACGGCTGGTAATAGTGCGTATCCGACGGCTCGACGATGACGATGTCGGTCTGCCCGGCCCGGCGCAACCTGGCGGCCACGCTGACACCCGCCGTTCCTCCGCCCACGATTACGATTCGATGTCCGGGGTTCGTGGTGTTCATCAAGAGCTCCCTCTCCTCGGGTGCAGCATGCGCATGGACGATGACGGGCCGCAAGGGTCCAACGTCCCGTCAACCGGAGCGCAATTGCCCCCCATCGGGACCGAGATGGGCAAGGTCGGCGGCCACTTTGCCGGCGATCCAGCCCGCTCCATTGCTCACGGCCGACTTGGAACGGAAGGTCAGTTGCGGGAATGCCGCCCGCTGTGCTGCTTCGATCTGTTCATGGCGACTGGCGAGAACGGGGAGGAGCGCCCCGCCCGAGGAAATCGAGACGTCCTGCTCCTGGCCGGCCGTCGCCGCCCGCAGCCGCTCACCGATCCTCTGAGCGAAGCCGAGTAGGAAGGATCGACGGAACGAGCGCGTGCGGGACCGACCGGTGTGGTCGCGGACACTGCCGTGGCGGGCCATCGCGCCGGTGGCCTGTGCGAGCAGCGAGACGTAGAGCAACTCGACTGCGTCAAGGTCATGGGGGAATCCGAACAGCGTGGAGCAACCCAACGCGGAGTCCCACACGCACTCGCACCGGTTGGCCTTCGCCACGCGTGACACGAGGTATGACTTGGCATCGGAATAGGGGTCGTCCAGCCAGAGACGGGTACTCGAAGGGTTCGAGACGGTGCCGCTGGCTGCCGCGAGGAGTGCCTGATCAAGCGAGTGGCGGGCGATGAGTTCCTGGGCTTTCGCGGTGAGCGCCTCGGCCTCCTCGGGAAACGTGGTCGACTCGGCCTTGCTGAGCAGAGCTCGCACCCGCTCTAGTTGGCGTTCATCGACGCCGTGGTCCGGATTCGATGAGGAGGTGGCCATCCGGCGAACCGCGGGTGCTCCCGGAGGGGGAACGAGGACGGTCAGGTGCGGAAGCCTGCTGACGAAGGCCAACAGTTCAATCCAGGCCGAGACGGGGCAAACGGGTCCGGCTGCCAGTGACTCGATGAACTCGGCGGCCGCGCTGGCGGACGCGGCCCAGCGAGCGTCGACCTCCATCGAGCAGATGAGTGCATCGCTGCCTTCGATGACGAGCGCCCCGAGTTCGGCCGTGGCCGAGGCGTCGCAGTGTCGGATGGCATATCGGACCAGGTCGTAGGGCAGCCAACCGTGATCCCATGACC
>JBKJJS010000185.1:0-5305 GCA_046597895.1 Ilumatobacteraceae bacterium | reverse complement strand
ATGCAGAACACCCCCCTGACCCTCCCTGCCTTTCCCACCACCCCCCAAAAACAACCCATTCCCGCAACTCTTGCGGGATTGTGGCGTGTGAGCATCACAATCCCGCAACTCCCGCGGAATAGTGCTGCCGGGGCGGGGGCGGAGGCGCGGGGTCAGGCGAACTCGTCGGGGAGGTCGGCTTTACGGCGGGCCATGTAGTCCTGCAACTCCTCGTCGATCGCATCGTCCATTGGCGGCGCCACATACGAGGCGAGCTGCTCCTTCCAGATCCGGTTGGCGCGCTGGGCGGCGTCGAGCGCGCCGTCCTCGGTCCATTGCTCGTAGCTCGACGAGTCAGACGTGAACGATCGGTAGAACGCCGTCTCGAAGTTGGCCAACGTGTGCGCCGTACCGAGGAAGTGTTGACCGGGACCGTTCTGGCGGATGGCGTCGAGCCCCTGGCCGTTCTCGGACAGGTCGACGCCCTTCACGAACACGGCGTGCATCCCGAGTTGGTCCGTGTCGAGGATGAACTTCTCGTAGCCGATCGCCAAACCACCCTCCAGCCACCCGGCGGCGTGAAGCACGAAGTTCACCCCGGCCAGGATCGTCGGGTACATCGTTCCGGAGCTCTCGTATGCCGCCTGGGCATCCGGCACCTTCGACGCGGTCAGGTTGCCGCCCGACCGGAACGGCACCCCGAGCCGCCGGGCGAGCTGCGCCACGACGTACATGAGCAGCGCCGCCTCGGGCGTGCCGAAGGTGGGTGCCCCCGTCTGCATCGACATCGAACTCGCGAAGCTGCCGAAGATCACCGGCGCCCCCGGTCGCACGAGCTGCGTGAACGTCATCCCGGCCAGCGCCTCGGCCAGCACCTGGGCCGCCACGGCCGCGGTGGTCACCGGCGCCATCGCCCCGGCGAGAATGAACGGCGTGATGATCGTCGCCTGGTTGTTCTCGGCGTAGACCTTGGCGGCGGCGAGCATCGTGCCGTCCCACACGAGCGGCGACGAGGCGTTGATCAGGCTCGTCATCACCGTGCGATCCCCGAGGTCGCCCCCGAACGCGATGCGGGCCAGTTCGAACGAGTCCTGAGCCCGTGATCCCGCTGTCACGGAGCCCATGAACGGCTTGTCGCTGTAGCGCAGGTGGGCGTACACCATGTCCAGGTGCCGCTTGCTGACGGGGATGTCGACGGGCTCGCACACCGTGCCGCCCGAGTGGTGCAGGTGCGGTGACAGGTACGCCAGCTTCACGAAGTTCTGGAAGTCGGCCAGCGTGGCGTAGCGGCGGCCGTTGTCGAGGTCCTGCACGAACGGCGAGCCGTAGTTGGGGGCGAACACGATGTTGCGGCCCCCGATCTCCACGTTGTTCGCAGGATTGCGGGCGTGCTGCGTGAACATCCGGGGCGCCGTGGCCTGCACGATCGATCGGCACATTCCGCGCGGGAACCGCACCCGCGTGCCGTCGACCATCGCGCCCGCATCCCCGAAGATCCTGAGCGCCTCAGGGAAGTCGCGGATCTCGACGCCGACTTCCTCGAGGATGGTGTCGGCGTTGTGCTCCAACAGTTCCATTCCTTCGTCGGACATCACCTCGAACGGTTTCAGCGTCGAGGTGAGGAACGGTTGGCGCTCGATCACATGGCTGGCGCGGACCGCTTGGCGGCCAGCCCGACCACCCGATCTGCGACCCTCCGGCTGCGTGTGGGCTGGCTGGCTCGTGTCAGTCATCTGATGCTCCTGTCGTCACGCGAGTTTCCCCGGCCGTTCGTCGCCGCCCGCGGTCCGTCCGCCCGCCGGCCGTCCGACCGCCTGCCACCGACGGCGCCGGCAACTCGACGATGGCGGCGAGGAACGGCGTCGGGGCCGTGGTGTGCGGGAAGCCCATGGCATCTACGAAGTGTTGCTGGAAGGCGGGCTCCAGCGCCGTTTCGATCTTCGTCACGCCCGCCACGACCGCTTCCATCTCGGCCCGCTCAGCCGCCGAGAGCAACGCCCGCACCGCGCCCGACCCGGCCGCATTTCCTGCCGACCGCACCGAGTCGACCGGGCCATCCGGCACGAGCCCGAGCACCAGCGCGTAGAGCGGGTCGATGTGGGAGCCGAACGCTCCGGCCAGGCGCACGTCATCGATCTGTGTGAAGCCCGAGTGGTCGCGCAGCAACTCGATACCGGCCCGGAGCGCCGCCTTCGCCAATTGGATAGCCCGCACGTCGTTCTGCGTGATGCGCAACCGCGTCCCCGGCGCCGCGTAGATCACGTACGCCAGCGTGCGCCCGTCCTGCTCGAGCCGCGCCGTTCGTTCCATCAGCGATGCGTCGAACGTGCCGTCCGTGCGCAGGAGTCCGGCGAGGAACAGTTCGCCGATGACCTCGATGATGCCCGAGCCGCACACACCCGTCACCGACGCGCCGGCGTCGACCAGGGCCTCCGCGAACCCGGGCTCGTCGGACCACAGATCCGACCCGATCACCTTGAACTTCGGTTCGAGCGTCTGGCGGTCGATCCGCACCCGCTCGATGGCGCCGACCGTGGCCCGCTGGCCGCACGAGAGCTGGGCCCCCTCGAAGGCCGGTCCCGTGGGGCTCGACGCCGCGTACAGTCGCTGCGAGTTACCGAGCACGATCTCGGCGTTCGTCCCCACATCCACCAGCAGTTGCACGCGGTCGCTGCGGTGCGGCCCTTCGGAGAGGATGGCCGCCGCCGTGTCGGCGCCGACGTGCCCGGCAATGCATGGCCCCACGTAGAGCGCGGCGGAGTCCAACGCCAGACCGATGTCCGTCGCCCGCCCATGCACGGCGGTACTCACGGCGAGTTCGAAGGGTGCTCCACCGAGCGGTGTGGGGTCGATGCCGAGCAGGAGGTGATGCATGATCGGGTTGCCCACGATCACCACGTCGAGCACGGCATCACGATCCACTCCCGCCTGGCCGACGAGCGACGAGACGAGATCGTTCAGCGCATCGCGAATCGCTCCGGTCAGGTTCGCCTCCCCGCCCGGATTCATCATCACGTACGACACCCGGCTCATGAGATCCTCGCCGTAGCGGATCTGTGGGTTCATCAAACCGCTCGACGCCAGCACCTCACCGGTGTGGAGGTCGCACAGGTGGCCGGCCACGGTCGTGGAGCCGACGTCGATCGCCACCCCGAACGCCCTGTCCACGTAACCCGACCACACGGCCACCGCAGTGCGCCGGCCGTCGGGCGCGGTGGCGATGGCCACGGTCGTCCCATCCTTGGCGGCCATGGCTGCAGTCGCCGCATGCAACCGGGGCAACAACCGCACGGGCCACTCGATCGGGCCGAGCGCGTGATCTCGGGTCAACGCCTCGCCGAGCCGGGCCGCCGCGCTGCGGTCGTCGCCCAGCACCGCCGGCTCGACCACTACGTAGTAGAGGTGAGTCACGGGGTCCACCACCAGCGAGCCGACGTCGACGTGCTTGCGTACGACCGGACGGTGGACCTGACTGGTCGCCGGCACGTCGATCACGGCATCGGTCGTCAAGCGCAGTTGGCACCCGAGCCGCGAACCGGGTGCTAACCCCCGCCGCGCCGCGTACTCGCGTTCCACGGCGTTCAAGGCTCCGAACGCGTCGGGGCCGACCGTAATCGCCCACTTCGGGAACGTGCCGAACGTGGGGACGACCTCGCACCGCCCGCAGATCCCGCGGCCACCGCACACGGAGTCGAGATCGGCGCCCAACTGCCGAGCAGCGTCCAGCACCGTGCGATAGCCGTCGACCGTGCCCTCGAGCCCGGACGGCGTGAACACGACCCGCCTCGACATGCGCGCCTAGCTCTCGCGGCGACGGCCCCGCCGCCGCCCACCCTCGTCGCCCGCCGCCCCAGGATCACGATGAGCCCTGATCCACGCCGCACAGTGGAGGTCGTTGCCGGCCAGGACGTCGGCCGCCATGACCGCCAGCTTCACCTCGGGGTGCATGGGGTTCATGATGGCCGAGGTCATCCCGGCCCCGATGGCCATCGTGAGGAAGGTGGCCGTGATGAGGTGACGGTTCGGCAGGCCGAAGCTGACGTTCGACGCGCCGCACACCGTGTTGACGCCGAGTTCTTCGCGCAACCGCCGAACGAGTGCGAACACCTGCTGCCCAGCGGTGCCCATCGCCCCGATCGGCATCACGAGTGGATCGACCACCACGTCCGCGGCCGGGATGCCGTGATCGGCGGCGCGTTGCACGATGCGCTTGGCGATCTCGAAGCGCACGTTGGGATCCTCGGAGATCCCGGTCTCGTCGTTGGAGATGGCGACGACCGCGGCGCCGTACCGGGCGACGAGTGGGAGCACCCGCTCCATCACCTCGTCCTCACCGGTGACGGAGTTGACGAGCGCCTTGCCCTGGTACACGGCGAGTCCCGCTTCGAGCGCGGCGATGATGGACGAGTCGATCGAGAGCGGCACATCGACCACGCTCTGCACGAGCTGGATGGCCCGGGCGAGCATTGCGGGCTCATCGGCCAGGGGGATTCCGGCGTTGACATCGAGCATGTGGGCACCGGCGGCGACTTGGGCGATGGCATCGGCCTCGACCCGACTGAAGTCGCCGGCCTTCATCTCGTCGGCCATCAGCTTGCGCCCGGTGGGGTTGATGCGCTCGCCGATCATCACGAACGGGCGGTCGAAGCCGATGGTGACCTCTCGGGTCGCTGAACTCAGGACGGTGCTGGTCATGACGTGTCCTTTGCGTAGCGGGTTCAGCGGCGAATGAGGACCGGCACGCCGACGAGGTCGGCCGTGGCGCTTGCCAAGGGGGCCAGGCCGGTGGGCCGGTGGACGAACTCGAGGCCGAGCTGCTGGGCGGCGGTGCGGGCGGCCGTGAGTAGGGCCGGATCGTCGGTCTGCGACAGGAAGCACAGCTGTCGATAGTTGCCGAAGTAGACGTCGCGTAACTCGGGATGGCGGTCAAGGCCGAGGCCACCAATGACCAACGCGTCGAAGTATCGGGCCAGGTAGTCGGTGAGGTAGAAGGTGCCGGGCTCGGCATCGTGCAAGGCTTCGAACACGGCCGAGCCGGCGAGGAACTCGTAGCAGTGGGCCCCGGGCAGGCGGGTGAGGTCGAGTTCGTCGGCGAGAGCGTCGAGCCGGCCGCCGGTGCCGCAATCGGCATACCCGAGCACGACGCGGTCGTAGTCCGCCCCTCGCCGGTCCACGACTTCCCGCACCGCCGCCGGGATGCGCTCCGGCCGGTTGTGCAACGGCGCCGGCAGGTACTCGACGTCGACGGCGAGGTCGAGGTCGTAGTCCCCGAACTGGCCGAGCACGGCCCGCAGCTCCCGCACGAGGGCGCCGCAGGCGATGACCA
>JBKJJS010000443.1:0-9193 GCA_046597895.1 Ilumatobacteraceae bacterium | reverse complement strand
ACCGTCGGGTTGGCGCCGATGAGGATCCATGTGTCCGCCTCCTCAAAGCGGGCCGGCCCGCCGGACCACGTGCCATGGAACGCCCGGGCGACACCCTTACCCGGTTGGTCGATGGAGCCCGAGTTGAACGTCATGGGCGAGCCGATGGCCCGGAAGAAAGCCTTCGCCATCTCACTGCCGGCCGGGTAATGGAACGAGAACGTGCCGGTGTACAGCGCGATGGAGCGAGGGCCATGGGTGCTGATGAGATCGGCGAGTTGGGCGGCGACGTCGTCCACCATGGTGTCGAGCGAGACTGATGCGTAGGTGCCGTCGGGCATCCGCATCTGTGGCGCCAGGATGCGGTCCGGGTGGTTGTGCTGCTCGGGCAGCGCCCGGCCCTTCACGCACGAGAACCCCTCATACATGGGGTTGTCGACGTCGCCGATGACCTTGGCGACCTTGCCGTCGGTGATCGTGACCTTGATGCCACAGAACGCATGGCAGAACCGGCAGAACGAGTACTTCGTCTCTGTGCCCATCGCCTACCCCCAAAGTGTTGGCTGATCGCTCGGCCGAGTCTGCTCCACCGTGTGTTCTGGCGCGCAATCCACAACGCGGGCCCTGTGGATTGCGCGCCAGAACTCATCGCAGGGGATCGGAGAGCGACGGCGACATGCGACGCCGCGTCCACCACGGGATCGCCGAGTACGTTGCCTGGTATGACCGTTGAGATCTCTTGCGCGTTCGCCACTCAGATGGCGACTCCGGGCCATGTCGTGGTGGCTGAGGAGTTGGGGTACCACAATGCCTTCCTCTACGACTCCCCGGCGCTCTACCCGGATGTGTGGGCGCAGTTGTGCCGGGCGGCTGATCGCACCTCACGCATCGGGCTCGGGCCAGGCGTGATCATCCCGAGCTTGCGTCATCCGATGACGACCGCGGCGGCCATCGCCACGCTCGTCGACATCGCCGGCCAGCAACGCGTGCACGTCGGGGTGGGCACCGGGTTCACTGGTCGGTTCACGCTTGGGCAGAAGCCGCTGCGGTGGGCGTACGTCGCCGACTACGTACGGGCCGTGAAGGGTCTGCTGCGCGGCGAGATCGTGATGTGGGAGGGCGGCAAGATGCAGATGCTGCACCCGAGTGGGTTCGGGGCGGCGCGGCCGATCGAGGTGCCGTTCCTCCTGGGGGCGGCGGGACCCAAAGGCTTCGCCGCGGCCAAGGAAGTGGGTGCTGGTGTGTTCCTGGGCGGGGCGGCGGCCACGCCGGGCAGCGGGCGTCAGGTCACATTGCAGTTCGGCACGGTGTTGGATCCGGGCGAGTCTGTCGAGTCGGCGCGGGTGATCGCCGCGGCTGGCCACGGTGCGGCCGTGACGTATCACTTCCTTCACGAGAACGCGATGGGGGTCGAGAACCTTCCGGGCGGGCCGGAGTGGTTGGCGGCCTACGCCGACCTCCCGGCTGACGAGCGCCACCTCGCCATCCACGACCTACATCTCATCGGGGTGAACGAGCGTGACAAACCACTCATCACGGGCGCGGTGATCCAGGGCTTCGGGGGCTGCTACTCGGCGGCGGAGTTGCGGGACAAGATCGCCGGCTACGAGGCGAGTGGCGTCACCGAGGTGGCGTATCAGCCGGCCGGTCCGGACATCCGTCGCGAACTCGAGGCGTTCATCACCGCTGCCAAGGGGTGATGGTGACGTCGTCAGGTCCGGCCCGCGCCGGATCGTTCTCGGCGCGCTCTTACCCGGAAATCGGGTACAGCCGCGCCGAGAACCGCTCAGGCGGCGACCGGCTCCCGCTCGATTCGGGACCCGCCGTCCCCGTCGTCCCCGTCGTCGTCTCGACCGGCCTCTTGATCACGCTCGAGCTGTTCGCGCTCGCGCTGCTCAAGCACCATCAGTTCGACGGATGCCGGCGGCATCCCGAACAACGTCCCGGCGTCGGCAAACGAAATGATCGCCCGTTCGAACCATCCTTTGCGCATGTGCTCATGGTGGACGGCGGAGGTGAACGCCGCGTGGCGCGCGAGCGTCGAAAGCCGGAACTCTCGTCGTCAGGTTGGCGCCGCCGTGGTCGGGGCCAGGTCGGGCAGGGGCAGGTAATAGGAGTGACCTGAGGCCACCCAGTCGCCGACGATTTTGAAGAAGTCCGGACCACTCGGGTCGAGACCCCGAATGCGCATGGAGCCGCGCCGAATCGTGAAGTCATCCGGCGCCAGTTCGCCTGCGGTGACGAAGTGCGGCTCGGCCTCGTCCTGGCGGCCCTGCTGCGCCAGCCACCAGCCGAGGCTGAAGTGCGTTCGGGCCAGCTGGTGGTCCTCGGTCGGCGCCGGCGGTCGGGCGTCGATCCCCGGGGCCAGCGCCCCGGCCTCGCCCTTCACCCACGCTCGCAACGCGGCGATGGGTTGGTCGGGGTAGAAGCCCGTGAGTTCGGAGTACGTGGTGTCGACGAAGAAGGCGTCATTCGGGCGCACGATGTGCCCCGCCTCATCGATCCAGATGACCGTGGGTACGTTCACCATGTTGTAGAGGTCTGCGAGTAGGTACTCGGTGTCGACGAGGCTGGGGTGGGTGGGGGCGGCGGCTTCGATCCACGGGCGGGCGTCGTCGGGCGACTTGTCCAACGCCACCGTGATCACGGTGAAGCCGAAGGGGGCGAGTTCTTCGTACAGGGCCTGCCACACGGGCGGGTCAGTGCGGCAGCCTCACCAACTGGCATACGCGTACAGCGCCACCTTGCGGCCTCGGAACTGCGAGAGCGTCCACGGGTGGCCGGCGAGGTCGTTCAGTGTGAAGTCGGGCGCCATGCCGCTGTGCAGGGCGGTGCCGCGTTGCATCGACGAAGCGCCGATGGCCGCCACGCCCGCCGCGTCATCGATGACGAGCGGACGATGGAGGGCGGCGGCCACTGCGGCGAGGTCGAGCGGGCCGGCGGGGACAGGAATGCACACGTCGGCGCGGCACAGACCTTCCGGCTTGCGCTCCCAGCCGAGGGCGCGCTCGGCGCCAGGCGCTGCGGGGTCGATGAGGGTGGCCCGTCGGTCGGGCGCTTCAGCGTCGATTAAGGTGAGCATTTGGCGAACAGTACGCGAAGTCCGAACCGTGACGACAGAAAACTGTCGTGTGCGTTCGAACTTCGGCAGGAGCCGCGGCGCGGCCCTACTGTTCGGCCATGCACATCGGCGCTGTGATCTTCCCGACCGACCAGTCCATCCGTCCCGATCGTCTCGCGGTGGCGATGGAAGAGCGGGGCTTCGAGTCGCTCTGGGTCACCGAGCACACGCACATCCCGGCGAGTCGCCGCACACCGTGGCCAGGTGGCGAGCCGCTTCCCGAGATGTATCGCCGAACGCTCGACCCGTTCGTGGCCCTCGCCGCCGCTGCCGCGGTGACGACTCGGCTCAACTTGGGTACCGGTATTTGCCTCGTCGCACAGCACCACCCGATCACCCTCGCGAAGACGGTGGCGTCGCTCGACCTCGTGTCGGACGGCCGCTTCCTATTCGGCATCGGGGTCGGTTGGAACGAGGACGAGATGGAGCACCACGGTGTCGACCCGAAGACGCGGCGGGCCGTGGTGCGGGAATCGGTGCTCGCCATGAAGGGCCTCTGGACGGAGGAGGCCGCGGGCTACGACGGTCAGTTCGTGAAGTTCTCGCCATCGTGGAGTTGGCCGAAGCCGGTGCAGTTCCCGCACCCACCGGTGGTGATGGGTGGCGCCGGTGGGCCGGTCACGTTCAAACACATCGTGGAGTACTGCGACGGCTGGATGCCCATCCATGGGCGGCGTGACATCTCGGACAAGTTG
The DNA here is from genome assembly GCA_046597895.1 of Ilumatobacteraceae bacterium. Taxonomy (GTDB): domain Bacteria; phylum Actinomycetota; class Acidimicrobiia; order Acidimicrobiales; family Ilumatobacteraceae; genus WLJO01. The sequence goes on along the minus strand of JBKJJS010000443.1, from coordinate 5,398 downwards.
CCACTGCTGCGGTCCACCGCTGAGGCGTCCGGCAGGGATCCAGCATCCATCGAGATCGGAGTGTTCGGCTGCCCGCCGAAGGCCGCGGCGATCGAGGGCTACCGGGAGGTTGGGGTGAGCCGAATCGCGCTCGTGCTGCCGCCGGCCGGCGAGGACGTCGTGCTGCCGCTGCTCGACCAGTGGGCGCCGCTGATCGGCCAGTACTCCTGATAGTTGCAAACGCAACTCGCGGCGAGGTTCGGCGTCGCCCCTCAGGTCAGCGGCGGGGTCCTTCCCACGCCTCCACCATCCACGGGCGCTGTCGTTCGAGTTGGCGGCCGAGGTAGGCCAGCACCCGTTCGTCGCCGGGTTGCGCCACGACGAAGCGGTCGAGCGCGGTGCGCAGGCCGACCGCTTCGGCGATCAGCGCCTGCAGCCCGGGGTACGCATCGACCGGCAGGGGTGGCGGCGCCTCCACTCCGAGTTCGGCCAGCAGTTGGCGCAGGTCCCGGTTGTCGTCCCACAGCGCGGCCGGCTCGTGCTCGGCGCGGGCTCGGACGTGGCGCAGCAGGTTCGAGATCGTGAGCGCGATGCTGGCGGCGTACGGATCCGTGATGTCGGGCTTGATGATGTCGTCGAAGCTGGCGATCACGTTCGCCAACACCTCGTCAAGCGTGGGACGAAGCACGTCAACGTCCCCCGGGCCGTATGGAGTCGCGACTCTCCCGGGCGGGCGCGAATCCGGCCGAGAACGACATTCGCAGCGTGGCCACGTGTGACATCTCGGTGCCGACCCAGGCGAGGCGGGCGTTGCGGTCATTCTGCATGATCATGCAACGCGTTGCATGATTGGTGAAGGAGAACATCACGATCGAATAGAAGCGACGGTAGAAGTCGACGTGCTCCATCGTGACGTCGATCCCGCTGACCTCGCGGTAGTAGGCGAGCGCCTCGGCGTCGTCCCACAGCAGTTCCTGGCACTGGGCGATGTCGTACGCGGGGTCGCCGAGCCGGGACAGTTCCCAATCGCTCATGGCGACGATGCGGCCGTCCCGCCACACCTCCTCGCCGAGGCCGTTCGTGCCCTTGCACAACGAGATACGCGGTGCGGGGAAGTGGTGAGCCTCGGCCCGGAAGGCGGCGACCGCTTCATGGACGAGGGGCACTGGCTCGACGAGGTGGTCGTCGATGGCCCGGGCGAAGTACTCGACGGCGAGCGACGCGCACTCGGCCGGCGAGGACGGAACCTCGAAGATCTCGTCGAACCCGAGCGCCGACCAGTCGCACGTGTGCAGGGCTGCCAGGTGGCGCAGGTGCTCCTGGCCGGCCGCTTTGCGTACCTCCGGATCGGGCCAGCCCTCGATCTGCCAATGACCAGCGACCTGTTCCCGCGCGTAGGCGGGCCGACCGGCCGGGCCGATGTCGGTGTACCAGAGCGGGCGGGCAATGGGCACGGGGCCGCCCGGCAGCGCGAGGCGGCGGTACACCTCATACTCGTGGCTGAGCGGGATCGGGTCGACGCTGCCACCCGGCAGGTCCTGGCGCAACGTGAACTCGCCGGCATCGCACGAGATGAGCCAGGTTTCGCGCGACACGCCCCGCGGGAACTTCGTCAACGTGATCGGGCCTGGCGAGCGGCCGAGGCCCGATTCCAGCCAGGCGACGACGTCGGCGTCGTTCATGGGTTGACGTGCTCGGTGATCCGGGGCCGGCGGTTCACGACGCCGAATGCGGTCGGCTCGGTGGGTTCTGCGCCTCGAAACCGTACGGGGTGTATCGGCCGTCGAGGAACAGTTCCGTGTGGGCCGCGCCCCTGCTGACGGTGCCGTCGGGCGCGGTGGTGGTGACCCGGGAGAGGTACTCGACCCCGTAGGCCCCCTTCATCTCCCGACCGTCGTAGGCGGTGTGGTCGTAGGGCTGCGCAGCCCAGTCGAAGCCGTCCCACTCCTGCTGGATGCCGGGGCCGTGGTACGTGTACATCGATCCGCCGTCCTTCCAGCTCCCCGGGCCGTAGCCGATGGGGTGAGGGTTCCAGGGCGGCCCGGCCGGCTCGAAGGTCTGGAGCCACGTGCCGCCGTCCTCGTCGGTAAGCGTGATGGTGGCCTTGGTCATGATGCGGGTGCCGGGCTGGAACTCGATCTGGTGGCTGCCGGCCGTGAGCTTGAGGTGGCGGCCGTCCGGTCCCCAGTCGATGCCACCGTCGAACGGCGTGCCGAACGTGTCGTTCATGAGCAGTTGCTCGCCGTCCTCGGACTCGTGGAGGTGGTAGAAGCCGCTGAACTTCGGGCCGCTGTCGGGCTCTTGGCCCTGACCGAAGTTCGTCCAGAACCGCAGTGCCCGCCGGATCGGCGGCACCTCCTTCGGTGGCAGCCACTGACGAGCTGGGGCGAGCGGGGCGCGCTCGGCGTAGATGCCCCACGAGTGGTCGCGGCTGGCGTACCAGCCCGTCTCGGGCGACACCTCGAAGCGTTCGCCCTTGAACTCGATCCAGCCCCGGCCGACGCCGCTCTGGCTGTAGCGGGTCTGGTCCGTGGTGCGCTTGCCACGACCCCATGCGAGGTGGTGGTCCTCCTCGTAGGCACGGGACACGGCGAGCCAGTGGATGTCGAAACGGAGCTCGCTGTCGTTGTCGCCGAGAGTGAGGTGGATGTCCTCGAACGGGGTGACGAACTCGTAGCGAATCGGGCCGATGTGGGTGTCGCAGACAGGACGCCACTCGCGCGAGAAGCGGGCCGTGTACTGCTCGCCGTGGTGCATGACTGCGGCGTACGCCCCGATCATGTCGGTGTTGGGGTTCACCCGCATCCCGCTCATCAGGAACAGGTCGGCATCGGCGTTGAAGACGCTGAAGAAGTAGCCGTCATCGAAGGCGTAGTCGGTGATGTTCGACTCAGCGAAGGGGTAGGGCGTCTGGTGGACCGGGAACTCGTCGTAGCGGGTCAGCACGATGCCGAACCTAGCGGCCCTGTGGTGCGTGGGTGGTGGTCGCGCGACGGTCGCGCGAGCGCGGGCTCAGCCGCGACCGGTGCGACGCAGGCGGTCGGCCAGTTCGGCGAGTTCGGCCCGCAACGCCAGGTCGTAGCGCACCTGCTCGGTGGCCAGCTTCGTCTGAGCGGACTTCAGGTCGTCGAGGAGACCGCCTGGGAGGCCGGTGCTCTCGGACGCCTGCTGGGCGAGACGGCTGGCGTTGTCCACCTCGCTGCTCAACTCCTCGACCTGACGCAGCACCTGCTGGGTGATCTCACCGAGGCGGGCTTGGACCCGAGCGGTGTCGGCGGTCGTCCTGGTGTCGAGCTGCTCGAGTTGGTTCGTGAGCGCGCTGATGGTGGCCCGCTGCTCGTCGATGGTGGCGCCCTGGGCAACGATGGTGGCGTGCAGGTTGGTCACCGCGGCCTGCTGCTCGGCGAGCAACGCGGCGTTGGCCTCGTGACCCTCCACGACGGATTCGAGGCTCGTGAGACGATCCGTGTTCTGGCCGTCGCTCGTATAGACCTCGGCCCGCAGCGACATGAGTTGCGCTTCGAGGTCTTGGAGTTGCTTCCTGCGGGACATGCGAGTCATGAGAACGACCTGGTTGCGAAGATTCGGTGGCGTGGATACCGTAGTCGGTGCCACTCGACGCGGGGTGGAGCAGTCAGGTAGCTCGTCGGGCTCATAACCCGAAGGTCGCAGGTTCAAATCCTGCCCCCGCCACCAAGAAAGCCCTGGTCAGCCACTACGGCGGGCCAGGGCTTCGTCGTTCACCGGCTTGGGTTCTCATGGCACTTCTCACGGACCATTCGCTCTCGGATGTCGAATTGCCGGGATCTGAGTTCGGGGCGTCCGGGCCATCAACCCGGAAGAACCTGAGGCGCCGTCTATGGAGCCTTGGAATCTCCGACGACCAGCGAGGTAGTCGGAGTGAATCGGCCTGGGATCCGTGGAGGCTCCTGACCTTGGAAACGAGGATGGAGTCATGTCGATTGAGATGTCGCCTGGGAAACCGACGACGCGTCAGTACTCGGAAGCGGAGAAGCAGCGAGCGGTGCGGATGGTCCCGCTGCTCAGGCTCCTCAGTCTTCGGACTCGTCGTCTTCGACGTTGGTGTCGGTCGTGACGTTCTCTTCGGGCGGATCGTCGTCGACGTCGGTGTCCGCGGCGCAGTTGGCGAGCGCGATCGTGAGGAGGAGTGCGGTGGCGATTCGATGGGTGGTTTTCATGGGTCTGATCGTTTCGTTGGACTGGGGTCAGTATCGGAGGATGGCGGCGATGTGTTGGTGGTGTTGGAGCGTGCCGTTGTTGACGATGATCGTGTTGCCACCGTGTTGGAGGACGGTCTCGATCGCGTCGTCGATGACGTCGTCGTTGACGTCGGGGTGGTGGGGGTCGTCGGCAGGGTGGAGCTGGTTGTTGCCGTCGATGCGGGCGGGGAGGGTGTAGTCGCTTTCGACGACGAGGGTGGCGACACGTCCGTCGTGGGCGAGGGGCCAGATTTCGTGGATGCCGCCGGCGTAGCGGTTGGTGGACAGGGCTTGGTCGAGTTGGTGCATGGCGCGGGTTGCGTCGGTTCGGAGCCAGTCGGTGACGAGTGGCCAGGCGGCGTTGTGGAGCTCGGTGGGGCTGGTGCGGTCGTGGTTACCGGGTATGACGCCGATCGCGTCGGTGAGGGTGGGGACGAGTCTGCGGACGGAGCGTTGGACTCCGGCGATGACGGCGGGCAGTGGGTGTGTGGTGTGTTCGCTGCGGAGGCTTTGGTCGACGTCGCGGGCCCAGGTGGTGGGGGTGTGTTCGTCGGTGCGGGTGAGCGGCCAGGTGTTGTCGCATTGCTCGACGAGTCGTTGGCGGTCACCGAGGAACAGCCAGCTGGATTGTTCGCTGATGGTCCGGGCAGGGCCCAGCCGACGTTGAACGGCGGATACTGGCTTGAGTCGTACACGATCGCGGCGGTATCAGTCACAGTGACACTGTATTCCTGACGTAAGAGTCGATATGACAAAAACATGCGAGCTCCAATGGTCCGGTTGGGACAGCAGGCCGTCGCGGCGCGGCCAGAAGAGGTCACCATTACGCAGGTTCACGGCCGGTCCTCGATCCGTCGGAATGAGATACGGCGCCCGCGCCGACGCACGAGCCGCCGAGCGAAACCTGGACGTTGGTTGAAATCGGCACGAACGGGGAACAACACCGGTTTCAGGGCGAGCGAACCTTGATCAGTGCGATTCTCCTTTCGCCGCCGCCAGGTGTCCCTCCTCGATGAGTCAGGACTGATATGAAGAACGCACCGAACAAGGCCAAATCCCTCCCGAAGCGGGCGGCAAGCACCGCTGCCGCAACTCCCGACGCTTCCGTACTCGGCGCGGGCGGTGAGCTGCACCAACACAGCGGCGATCCGCTGACCACGAATCACGGCGTGCCGCTGAGCGACAACCAGAACTCGCTT
>JBKJJS010000327.1:0-8232 GCA_046597895.1 Ilumatobacteraceae bacterium | reverse complement strand
GTCGTCGGCGTCGTCACCGTCGTCACCGTCGTCGGCGTCGTCACCGTCGTCACCGTCGTCGGCGTCAGCGCCGTCATCGGCGTCGTCATCTGCGTCATCACCGTCGTCGGCGTCGTCATCGCCGTCGGTGGGTGAGGACTCGTCGCTGATGTCACTCTCGCTGCGACCTTCCTCGAACCAGTTCTTGGCCATGTTCGCCGTTTCACGCATCTCGCGCATCGGCTCGTCGACGGCATCGCGGAACTCCGTCGAGAATCCGCTCGTCATCTTCTTGATCTCGCCGTACATCCGGCCGGCCCCGCGGATGAACTCCGGCAGCTTGTCGGGCCCGAGGACGATGAGCGCCAGCAGCAGGACGATGACGATCTCGCCGCCCGTGACGTTGAACACGAGGAGGGAGTCTACGAGTCAGGCCAGCAAGGAGAGGGAGCGGCTGGCATCCTGAGGGAGTGCAGCAGCGACTCCCGTCACTTCTCGACCGTCCGATCGGTTTCGCGCACCGCGGCGGGAGGGCCCACGCACCCGAGAACACCCTTGAAGCATTCGTTCTCGCGCTCAAACTGGGCGCCACGGGCCTCGAGAGTGACGTCTGGCTGACCGCCGACGGCATCCCGGTGCTCGACCACGACGGCGTCGTCAAGGTCCGGATGCGATCGCGGCCGATCAGCGAAGTGACTCGCTCACAGCTTCCCGGCCACCTCCCGAGTCTCGCCGAGCTCCTGGACCGCTGCGGGTCTGCCTACCACCTCTCACTCGACCTCAAGGCCCACGACATCGGTCCCCGGGTGATCGGCGTCGTCCGGGAGGTGGCGCCGGAACTCATCGCTCGTACGTGGCTGTGCCATTCTCGGTACGAAGTCCTCATCGATCTACGCGGCCACGACGCCGACGTGAGATTGGCCGATTCGACGCGGTTGGAGCGAATCAAGGAAGGCGTCGAGCGAAGGGCCGCCACCCTTTCTCACGCAGGCATCGATGCCCTCAACTTGTTCCACACCGACTGGACCGGCGGGCTCACGACCCTGTTGCACCGTTTCGGCCGCGCCTCGTTGGGGTGGGGTTTCGAGTACGAGCGTCAACTCCAGGCGGGCTTGCGGATGGGGCTCGACGGCGTGTACAGCGACTGGGTCGACCGGATGATGGACGTCTACCGCCAGGAGTTGGGACGGCCCGGACTCTGACTCGTGCCGTTAGAGCCAGCTCCAATTACCTCTTGGCCAGATGATGACGAAGGCGCGGCCGACGACATCGCCCTCGGGTACGAAACCGTGGACCCGACTGTCCTGTGAACCGGTGCGATTGTCGCCCATGACGAACAGCATGTCGTCGGGGACGACGAACGTGCCATCGCCGTCGGGGTCGACGAGGGGTTCGGCGGCGTCGGTGCACTGATCGTCGGTGTATGGCTCGACGAGCTTTCGGCCGTCGATGAACACCGAGCACTCCTCGATGTGGACGCTCTCACCCGGGAGGCCGATCACCCGTTTGATGAGATCCTTGACGTCGTCGTCCAGTTGCCAACTCTCGGGTTGCTCGAACACGACCACATCGCCCCGGTTGAAGTCGTGCAGGCGATACGACAGCTTGTTGACGAGGACCCGGTCACCGACTTCGAGCGTGTTCTCCATGGATCCGCTCGGTATCCAAAACGGCTGGAACACCCAGCGCCGGATTGCCAGCGCCACGACCAATGCGACGGCGATGACAAGAACCCACTCCAGGAGCGACCTCAGCCCGCTCGACTTGTGAGGTGTTGGTGGAGCCCCGTCGTCGCCTTCGGTGTCCAGACTCGGATCGACCATCAGGACCCCCGTCGACGGAGTGTCGGACATCGCCGTGCCGGCCCGGGCGCCCAGGGGCACCGGTTCGTCGACCACGTCCTCACTCATCGGGCGCCACCGTATCGGGGCCAGCCACCCTGACCACGGCACCGCCGCCTTCTACAGCGAGGCGATCAACTTCTCGACCCGCTCGTCGCGGCTCTTGAACGGGTCCTTGCACAGCACCGTGCGCTGCGCCTGGTCGTTGAGCTTCAGGTGCACCCAATCCACGGTGTAGTCCCGCTTGCGTTCCTTCGCCCGCTTGATGAATTCCCCTCGGAGGCGGGCACGGGTCGTCTGCGGCGGCGTGTCGATGGCCGCATCGATGTCGGCGTCACTGCACAGCCGCTCCACGAGCCCCTTGTCCTGGAGCTTGTAGAAGAGTCCACGGTTGCGGTCGATGTCGTGGTATTGCAGGTCGATGAGCGCCAACTTGGCGTGACCGAGCGTGAGGTCGTGACGAGCCCGGTAGGCCTCGATCAGTTTGTACTTGATCACCCAGTCGATCTCGCGGTCGAGCTTCAGCGGGTCGTTCTCGATGGTGGTGACGCAGTGCTCCCACATCTCGAGGGCCCGCTGCTCGAGCGGGGGCAGGCCCCGGGAGTCGGCATAGCGGATCGCCCGCTCGAGGTACTCCTTCTGGATGTCGAGTGCGCTGACCTCGCGGCCGTTGGCGAGACGGACCCGGCGCCGGCATGTCATGTCGTGGCTGATCTCCCGGATGGCGCGGATCGGGTTCTCCAACGTCATGTCTCGCAACACGACCGTCGGCTCCTCCAGCATCTTTAGCATGATCGACGTCGCCCCGACCTTGAGGAAGTTCGTGTACTCGCTCATGTTGGAGTCGCCGACGATCACGTGCAACCGCCGGAAGCGCTCGGCATCGGCATGCGGCACGTCACGGGTGTTGATGATCGGCCGGCTTCGGGTCGTGGCGGACGAGACGCCCTCCCAGATGTGCTCGGCACGTTGGGCGATCGTGTAGATCGGGCCGCGGGCAGTCTGCAGGATCTTACCCGCACCGGCATAGATGGAACGCGAGACGAAGAACGGGATGAGCACCTCGGCGTAGTGGGCGAGGTCGTCACGCCGGTTCGTCAGATAGTTCTCGTGACAGCCGTAGCTGTTCCCCGCCGAATCGGTGTTGTTCTTGAACAGGTAGATCGTGCCGCGGATGCCTTCTTCGCGGAGCCGTTGCTCGGCCGACACCAACAGTTGCTCCAGGATTCGCTCCCCGGCCTTGTCGTGCACGATGAGGTCGTAGATGGAGTCGCACTCCGGCGTGGCGTACTCCGGATGGGATCCGACATCGAGGTAGAGGCGGGCGCCGTTCTGCAGGAACACGTTGGAGCTGCGTCCCCATGACACGACCCGGCGGAACAGATACCTCGCGACCTCGTCAGGGCTGAGGCGTCGCTGGCCGCGCAGTGTGCACGTCACGCCGTACTCACACTCGAGGCCAAAGATGCGCCGCTCCACTGCGCCGCAACCTACCTGACCGCCGCCGGACTCAACCGACCAGCGATGCCACCTGATCGTCCGAGAGACGGCCGAAGCAGCGACGCCCATTCGAACGAGACAACACGGCCACCTCGAGTTCCGTGACCGGAATCTGGCGGTCCGGCCCGGCAAGTGCACTCGTGGCGATCTTGACGGCAAAGGCGAGCGAGAGGCCATCGGCGATCGATGTGGTCATTCGGGCGGTGATGTTGTCGACGTCGCCCCCCAGCACGCAGAACCGATGCTCGTCGATGACCGTTCCGTCGTACAGGATGTGGAACAGCCGGTCCTGACCTGGCTCGATGCCCACCTCGGCGATGAGGATCTCGACCTCCATGGGCTTCATCTCGTGCGTGAAGATCTGGCCGAGGATCTGGCCGTACTGGTTCGCCAGACCCCGGGCGTCGACGTCGTCTCGCGAGTACTGGAATCCCTTCAGGTCTGCTGCTCTGACCCCGGCCACCCTGAGTTGGTCGAACTCGTTGTAGCGACCGACCCCGGCGAAGGCGATCCGGTCGTAGATCTCGGAGATTTTGCGCAGATTGTTGGACGGGTTCTCGGCGACGATGGCGATGCCATCGTCGAAGAAGAGGGCAACCAGGGCTCGACCCCGGGCGATGCCTTTGCGAGCGAAATCCGCCCGGTCCTTCATCATCTGTTCCGGCGGTACGTAGAACGGCGTACTCATCGCGGACCCACCTCGCTGGCGATCGTCTCGTACCGGCGACGCAGTTCCTCGTCGTCTACCCGCTTGAAACCCTCAGCCGTGACCGTGGCCACGACTGGGTAGATGGAGCGCAGGACATCTGGACCGCCCGTTGCAGAATCCGAGTCGGCGGCTTCCCAGAGCGCCCGGCACAGCAGGTTGATCGAGGCGTCCCGATCCATGTTGGAGCGATAGCCCACTTTGATGACGGTGCCGGCGTGCAGGCTGCCCGAACCCGTCGCCACGTACTCCCGCTCCTCGTAGCGCCCTCCGGTGACGTCGTAGGCCCACAGGCGACCGTCGCCGCGCCGTTCGTCGTAGCCGCCGAAGATGGGGACGACGAGGAGTCCCTGCATCGCGGCCGCCAGATTCGCCCGCACCATGCCGGAGAGCTGGTTCGCCTTGCCCTCCAGACTCAGCGTCTGGCCCTCGACCTTCTCGTAGTGCTCGAGCTGTAGCTGGAAGAGCTTGACCATCTCCATGGCCGGCCCAGCGGCCCCCGCAATGGCCACCCCGCTGAAGCGGTCGGCTTCGACCACCTTCTCCATCATGCGGTGACTGATGAGATTCCCGGAGGTGGCCCGCCGATCGCCCGCCATGACGACGCCGTCGCTGAATCGCATCGCCACGCAGGTGGTGGCGTGGGGCACGCCGGCGGCAAGGGTGGTATCCGCTGGCCAGGCGAAGGGATCCCGGCCGAGGCGGCGAAGCAGGTCTGGCAGGCTGGATCCAGGATCGTTGCCCGGGGTGAAAAACGGCATCGACATGGCAGAAGGGCTACTCGCCACCCTTTTGCACGTACGACTTCACGAAATCCTCGGCGTTGGTCTCCAACACGTCGTCGATCTCGTCGAGGAGGTCGTCCAGTTCCGCTTTGAGCTTTTCTCCCTGCACCGTGGCGCCCGGCGTCTCGTCGACGACGACAGTGTCCTCGGTGCGGGCCGGGACGGACTTGCGCTTCTGTTCTTGCTCTGCCATGTCGTGCTCCTACGAACCAAGTCGGGCGAGCAGTTCCGCCGCTGTGCGGGACTCGTCGATGACGCTACCTACGTGAGCTGCCGTCCCGCGCAACGGTTCCATCATCGGAACCCGTCGCAGTGGGTCACGCCCGATATCGAACACCATGGAATCCCAATTCGCAGCAACGATCTCGTTCGGCCACTTCTGAAGGCACCGCCCCCTGAAGTACGCCCTCGTCGTGAGCGGCGGCTCAGTCATGGCCGACTCGACCTCGGCGTCACCCACGAGGCGTTCGAATCCCATGCGGTCCGCCAGGCAGCGGTCCGCTCGCATGTCGTGGTATTGAAGGTCGAGCGCCCGCAGGCGCGTGTCGGTCGCCGCCAGCCCGTGTCGTTCGCGGTAGCCGTTCAACATGCGTTCCTTGGCCACCCAGTCGACCCAATGCGCCACTGACGATCGATCCCGCTCGAGTCCCGTGAGAACGGTCTCCCAGCGGCTCAGGATGTCCGGACCCACCTGCTCACCCACACACGCCAGCCCATGCGAGCGTTCATACTTCTGCGCCGCCTCTAACAACGCCCACTGGATCTCCATCGCCGTGACCCGACGACCAGATCGCAGGAGCACCGTTCGAGTCAACGTCGGGTCGTGGCTGATCTGACGAATGGATGCCACCGGTTGGGCGAGCACGAGGTCCGCTCCCATCTCGTCATCCTCGATCATCGCGAGAACGATCGCCGAGGTGCCCACCTTCAGATAGGTGGCCACCTCGCTCAGATTGGCGTCGCCCACGATGACGTGAAGGCGCCGGTACTTCTGCGGATCACAGTGCGGCTCATCCCGGGTGTTGATGATTGGCCGCTTGAGCGTGGTCTCGAGCCCAACCTCCTCTTCGAAGAAGTCGGCCCGCTGGCTGAGCTGGAACGGGACCTCCTGCGAGCTGACACCCGGTAACTCGCAGCCGACCTTGCCGGCACCGCAGAACACCTGTCGGGTCACGAAGTGCGGGGTCACCTGGTGAACGATGCGCCCGAACGGAGTTTCGCGAGCCATCAAGTAGTTCTCGTGACAGCCGTAGCTGTTGCCCTTGCCGTCCGAGTTGTTCTTGTGGGTGATGAGCTCGCCCCCGTTGGTGAGCAGTGCGTTGGCCGCCGCCATCGAGCGCCGCACGATCTGCTCGCCGGCGCGGTCGAAGCGCACGACCTCGAGTGCGTCGACACACTCGGGAGTCGAGACCTCGGGGTGGGCATGGTCCACGTAGTAGCGGGCGCCGTTCGTGAGCACGGCGTTGACGAGATGGGTCTCGACCTCAGGCGGGAAGCTGTCGTCGAGTCGGAAGCCGCGAGCGTCATTGCCCGGCGACTCGTCCTCGAAGTCCCAGCCGATGCGCCGGTCGAGCGTCGCCAGATAGGCGTTGATCAGCAGCGAACTGGCAGCCACGGGGTTCATGTCGCTGCCCCGAACCACGATGCCGTACTCAGTCTCGATACCGCAGACCTTCGGGATCGCCATCGCCGCACCATACAGTCGCGGTGGCACGGAGCAACCGCACCGTTGATGTCAGGCGATTCGCCGGTGACCGCCCATTTCCCATGACGTCGACGGCCGACTTCGGACTCTTGTCGGCGAGTCGGGTGCGACATGATCGACGATCTGACAGGCGAGTCAGGGTCCAGCGGCAGGCTCAAGTGAGACGCCGCAGATCTCCAGGCTGGGGCCCTCGACGCCGTCGATGGCCGCGGTGAACTCAAGAGAGGAACTGTCTCGACCAACAGCCGAGGACGGGTCGGCCTCAAGACCGGCCTCGAGCAACACTTCACTGTGAACGCGAACGGCTTTGGCGAGGCGTTCCACAGGTTCCGCGATGTCGGGCTGCGCCGTCTGAGCCATCGCATTCGCGGCGTAGCGCAGGTCATCGAGGATCCGCTGTCGGCCGGCGCCGTTCGAGGTCGAGTACGCCGTGGCGTCGCGCTGGGCTCGGGCGAAGCGGTCGGTGAAGCGGCAGAACGTCGCTGGCGAGGCACCGCCCTCGGATGGGGCGACGACGTTTCCGGCGATCAACTCGAGTACTTCGCCCTCATCGAACGGCCCGAGCCACTCGCGGAGCAGCGTGCCATCGGCGGCGTACAACTGGGCGCTCGGCTGCAGCGACACACCCAACTCGGCCCAGGACTGGAACGATTCGTCCCACAGCAGGGTGTGAGTGATGCCGTAGTCTTCGACGAAGGCGTTGGCTTGGGCCAAGTTGTCCTGGGTGCCGAGACCGATCACCGTCAGCACATCTTCGTTCTGGCGAGCGAACTGCTCGACGTCGGACGCCTCAGCCCGACAGGCGGGTCAATGCGGGGCCCAGAACCACACCAACGTCGGTCTGTCCGACGGAATGAACGAGTCGAGCGCAACGGACCTGTCGGCGGTGACATCCTGGACCACGATGGCTGGCAGGGGGCTCGACGAGGCCCCGCCGATTGGGTCGGCGTTCAACCCCTCGCCACCAGCGCCGCCAGCGCCGCATCCCGCAAGCACGAGCACGCCCACGACGAGGTACCGTCGAACCTGCCGTTGAGCCACACCAAGCAAAGCGTCGTGGGGCCCGAAGTATTCCCGGGAATGACTGAGCTTCCCATCAGGTTGTGAGGCGGGTGAGGCCGATCACTCGCCGGGTGCTGTTGGGCGCGCCGATCGCGGGCGCGGGCGCGTTACTCCTGGCCGAACATGCCACCTCCGAGCTGTCCGGATCCAAGATTGGGCCGAACTCGCCGTATCTGCTGGCCGACCAGTCCACGACATATGACCAATCGTTCGCCGCGTTTTCGACACGTCTGTCGGTTGAGTCGCAGGAAGAGCTACAGATCCGGGCTCGCGCGGAGGGCGCCATCGACCTGGAGATCTACCGCATCGCCTGGGCTGGGGCGGGACGCCTCGGAAGAGCTGTGGCGAGGTACGAAAGTATCAGCCTCCCATCAGTAGACGACCTCGCGCCGCCCCTTTCGTGGCCGATCGCGGTGAGTCGGGTGGTGCCGCGCCAGTGGCAGTCAGGGCTGTACGTCGCTGTGGTCATCGATCGCTCCGATCGGACGCGAAGAAGGTTTGCCCCGTTTGTCGTACGCGCCGCGCACCGGCCGACACGCGTCGTGGTGTGTGTGCCATTCACGACTTACCACGCGTACAACGCCTGGGGTGGGGCCAGCTTGTATCCGTTCAACTCGCCGAATGGTGTCGCCAGTTCGTTACCGTTCGCGCGCC
>JBKJJS010000452.1:0-9960 GCA_046597895.1 Ilumatobacteraceae bacterium | reverse complement strand
CGGTCGTCGCCGGGTCGATCGGCTCGGGAGATTCGGTGCCGCCTTCATTCGAACCAAGCTCCGTGGTCGGGCGGATCTCGATGAGGCACGGCGTCGGGTCGATCTGAAGCGGCGGGTCAACAAGCACATCCGTGCTCGTGGAATCCGAGCTGTCGGTACCCTCGCCGACTGCGACAGCGTCGCCTCCCACGAGCGTGTCGTCAGCCACGGAGGACTTGGCATACGCCCCGCCCATACCCATCCAGCCGAACTGTTGGTCGTTGAGCCGCTCGATGCCCTTGCTGATACCGACCAAGTCGTACTGATCGCCCTGGATCGGACGGGCGAGGAATCCCCCAGCGCCAGTGATGGCGCCCTCGGCGCCGAAACCGACGTACATCGTCATCGGGGCTCGCTGCCCGTCGAGAAGCAACCAACCCGTCACCCAGGAGCCCCACTCGTCGGCATACGTCTCGAGTTCGAACTGGGCCGGATCGAGGCCCATTGTCGCGAAGAGATCCCGAGCCTTCGCCTCGGCAGTGGCCTTGTCCGGCACGTTCGGCGGGGGCGTCGGTGTCGGGCACTCCGTGACCTCCTGTCCGGCGGCGTCGACCGAGGTGACACAGGCCTCAACGGTCTGACCAGGGATAGGGCCTGGGCTGAACCACCAGCTGCGCATGGCGTCGACGGAGATCGTGATGTTGGCTCCCGACCCGTCGGTGGGGCCCACCGCTTCTCCGCCACCCCAGTCAGCGGGCAGCGGTGCCCAGGTACCAGTGAGCCCGAACGCCGTGACCAGCGCCTGCTTCTGCTCGTCGGACACGACGTGCCCGTCCTTCGGGAAGAACCACGAGCCGCGGGCACCGGTGATCTCGGCCAGGCCTGACCCTGCGGCGTACGTGATGCGGCCCATCATGTAGGGCGCCGACATCTTGGTGCTCCCGCCTGCTGCCTCGTCGGCCGCAACCGTCGAGGCCTGTGGGGACGTGTTGCCCGAGCCGCCGGTCCGGGCGATCCGGATCCGAGCCGGGACCTTGACGGTCGTGGGCGACTGCGTGCCGCTTCCGCCTTCGCCGTCGTTGCCCGTCGACACCGTGTCTGTGCGGTCTTCACCGCAGGCAGCCAGGACGAGGAGAAGGGCGGCCGACGATGCGGCGGTCTTGAGGAGGGTGCGTTGCTTCATGATCGTTTGGACGTTCACGCACGTCGGCGAGTTCCCGATTTATTCCCCGAAGAGCGCGTCGACGAATTCGTCCGGGTCGAACGGCACGAGATCCCCGATCGCCTCCCCAAGACCCACCAACTTGACGGGGATTCCGAGTTCGGTCTCGATAGCAAAGACGATGCCGCCCTTGGCCGACCCGTCGAGTTTCGTCAGCACGACGCCCGTGACCTCTGTGGCGTCGCCGAACTCCTTGGCCTGGGTGAGCCCGTTCTGCCCGGTGGTGGCGTCGATGACCAACAGGACCTCGGTCACGAGACCGGGATCACGATCGGCAACCCGGCGGACCTTGCGGAGTTCCTCCATGAGGTTGATCTTGTTGTGCAGTCGGCCAGCGGTGTCGCCGAGCACGAGATCGCACCCGCGCGCCGCCGCCGCTTGAACACCGTCGAAGATGACCGAACTCGGGTCGCCACCTTCGTTACCTCTGACGAAGTCGGCGCCGGCCCGCTGGGCCCATGTTTGCAGCTGCTCGGCCGCCGCGGCGCGGAACGTGTCCCCGGCCGCCAGCAATACACGATGACCATCGCCGCGCTGCAGGGCGGCGACCTTGCCAATGGTGGTGGTCTTGCCGACGCCGTTGACCCCGACAAACAACCACACGTTCGGTCCGGCGCCGGCGCGGTCCGCGAAGCGAAGCACACGGTCCCCGTCGGCGAGGCGGGCTTTCATCTCGTCCCTGAGTGCGCTCAGCAGGGCGTCGGGATCGGTGAGTTCCTTGGCCTTTACGCGGTCCCGTAGCGGTGCGAGCAGCGCATCGGTCACCCCGACGCCGACGTCGGCCCTGAGCAGAGCCTCCTCGAGGTCGTCCCACGAGTCATCGGTGATCCCGGACCGGCTGCGCACCCCGGTGAGAGCACCCGTCAGCGATGCCCGCGCCTTGGCAATGCGGTCACGAAAGCGGGGTCTGACGTAGTCCTCCGGGGCCGGCTCCTCCTCGTCAAGTTCCTCGAAGGTTTCGTCGAGAGCGATTGGTCTGTCCACATCGACGTTCGCTGGTTCCTCGCTCTCCAGTTCCGCGTCTCGCGACCGACGGGTGGGTATCGGAGGCAGTGGCGAGTCTGGACGCGCGCGGTCAGCCGAGTGACGGCGGTTGACGATGATGACGCCGAGCCCGAACACGAGCGCGACGACACCGAGAATGATGAGGATGAGCATGGCTGCGTCACGCTACCGACGGACGGCGGTCGGCCAGCGATGCTTCAACGACCCGTGCCGCTGCCTCCACCGTCCGTCAACTTCTGCACGGCCCACACTGGAATGATCGAGAGCAGCACGACTGCGGTCGCCACCACGTTCACCACCGTGACGTTGCGGCCCCGGAAGATATTGTTGAGGATCCACTGCGGGAGGGTGTCGACACCTTGATTCGTGAACGTGGTGACGACGATCTCGTCGAAGCTCAACGCAAACGCGAGCAGCGCGCCGGCGAGTAGCGCGGTGCGCAGTACCGGGAACGTGACATACGCGAACGTCTGCAACGGATGAGCCCCCAGGTCGGCGGACGCCTCCTCGATGTTCGGAGACGCACGACGCATTCGGGCGATCACGTTGTTGTAGACGACCACGATGCAGAACGTGGCGTGGGCAATGACCACGGTGAGGAACCCTCGTTGGATCCCGACGCGGTCGAACGCTGACCGCAGCGCGATGCCCGTCACGATTCCCGGCAGAGCGATCGGCAGAATGATCAGCAAGCTCAGCGTCTCCCGACCGAAGAAGCGGAAGCGGTGGACGGCAAACGCCGCCAGCGAGCCGAGCCCCAACGCGATGATCGTGGCTCCGAAGGCCACGCGGACGGACAACCACAGGCTCTCCTTCCAGCCGGGGTTGTCCCACGCCTTGCCCCACCATCGCACGGTGATCCCCCGCGGTGGCCAAGCGGCGTGCTCGGAGGGGTTCAGCGACTGGAGGAATATCACTGCCAGTGGGGCGTACAGGAAGACCAGGACCGCCACAGTCAGCGCGGCGAAGGTCCAGCGGGTTCGGCGGTTGAAGGTCATCGACAGCTCACAGATTTCTGAACGCGCCGAGTCGGCGTACACCGATGAGATAACAGGTCACGATGAGGATCGACACGACCGACACTGCGGCCGCGAACGGAAGGTTGGTCGCCACCTGCCGGCTGACGACGGCGCCAATCACGTCGGTCGTGCCCCCCACGAGGTTGACGGCGATGTAGTCGCCCATCGACAGCGAAAACGTGAAGATGGAACCAGCGGCGATGGACGGGACGAGCAGCGGGAACACGACGGAGCGCATCGTGCGCCAGTCGTGCCCACCCAGGTCGGCCGACGCCTCGAGCAAGGAGTTCGGAAGTCGTTCGAGACCGGCCAGGATCGGCAGGATCATGTACGGCAACCACAGATAGGCGAGTAAGAGCACGAGCCCCGTCTGACCGAACCCTGGCGAGTGGCCAAACGTCTTGACGAGCACCCCGCCCTCCGGGTTCAGCAACGTCCGCCAGGCGTAGGCCTTCGACATAGCTCGCCCACAAGGGCATGAGTACGGCAACGACACCCATGCGTCGTAACCACCCAGGAGCGAGCTTGGCGAGATAGAACGCGATGGGCAGTGCCAGGGCCAGATCGATGAGGGTGACCATCAGCGCGATGGAGATCGTTCGTACGATCTTGGCGACATAGGGGCCGCTCGGATCAAAAATGTCGATGAAGTTCTCGAACGTGAACGTGTTGCGATCCGTCGTGGAGGTGAAGTCGTCGATGCGATTGAGCGACGTCACCAACATCAGGGCCAGCGACCCGAGGTAGGCCACGACGAGCCAGGCCACCGGCCCGGATACGAACGCGCCGAGGCGCAGCCGGGGATGCCGGTCGAAGAACCGGGCAACCCGGCCAACGACCGTGACACGCACGGGTTGAGAAGTAGGAACGATGCTCATGAGTGAGGAGTTCGTCCGGGATGGCGGGCAGATCTCCCGCCATCCCGGACGGCGCCCAGAGTCAGCCCTTGATCTCGTCCCAGGCCTTGACCCAGTCGGCGTACGGGATGCACTTGGCGCCCCGGCCGTCCAGGCACTCCTTCGTCGGCGTGGTCCAGTAGGAGATCTGGTTGATGAACGCCTCGTCGGCGGCGTGGTACTTCTTGCAGTGGTCGCCAGCGGCATCAATGATCGTGCACGCCTTGGAGTTCGCCGGTGCCTCGCCGTAGAAACCGGTGACCGCGGCGTTGCCCTCAGGGCCGCCGATGTAGTTCATCCACATGTACATGCAGTTCGGGTGAGCGGCCTTCGAATGGACCATCCACGTGTCCATCCAGCCCGTCGCCCCTTCCTTCGGCAGCACCGCAGCCACCGGCACCGGCGGGTCGGCCGCCGTCAGCGTGTTGACGATCACGTCCCAGCTCGTGCCCAGCACCAGGCTGCCCTGTGTCGCGGCCTCCTCGTACTTCAGGTAGTCGGACCAGTACTCACCGAGGATCGGCTTTTGCTGCTTGAGCAGCGCGACGGCGGCGTCGAACTGCTTCTGGTCGAGCGCATAGGGGTTCGTGATCTTCAGGTCCGGCTGGCTGGCCTTCAGGTACAACGCCGCGTCGGCGATGTAGATCGGGCTGTCGTATGCCGTCACCTTGCCCTTGTAGGGCGAGTTGGGATCGAACACCACGCTCCAACTGTCCGGCGCCGGCGAGACGACCTCCGTGTTGTACTGGAGGATGTTGGCGCCCCATCCGTGCGGCATCCCGTACATCTGGCCGTTCACAGAGTTCCACTGCTTGTTCTTCAGGAACGGGAAGATGTCGGCGTAGTTCGGAATGAGCGCGGTGTTGACTGGAGCCACGAGCGAGCCGTAGATGAGGCGAAGCGATGCGTCTCCGGAGGCCGACACCCCGTCGTACCCTCCCGCTTCCATGAGGCTCACCATCTCGTCGGACGTGTTCGCCACCTTCACGGTGACCTGACAACCCGTCGACTGTTCAAACGGTGTCACCCAGTCCGTCCCCGGGATGTTCGTGCCGTCCTCGACGTAGTACGCCCACGCGATGAGGTCGACCTTGCCCTCGCCCGCCCCCAAGGCCTGAAGCGCTTTGATGTCCGGCACCTTCTGGCCCGAACCCCCTCCGTCGTCCCCGCACGCCGCGACGACCAGCGTGGCGGCCCCGAGCAGCGCGGCAATTCTGGAACGTTTCATTGATTCTCTCCCCCTGTTAGTTGTAGCTCTTCGACTTCGAAGACGGCCGAGGCAGGCCATGTCAACGTGGTGCTTTCCCCAACCTGAACCGCAGCGAGCCCATCGCTCGGGACGGTGGCGACCAATTCGGATCCGTCCACCAACGTCACCCGCATCCGGCACTCCGAGCCGAGGTACTGGAAGTCGCGGATGGTGCCTGAGACCTGTGCGTACCCATCGGGGGCGCTAGTCCCAACGGGCAGCACGGTGATCTTTTCGGGACGGACGCTGAACACACCTCGTCGTCCGACGAGGTGCTGCGCGAGATCGCCCACGATGAAGTTCGAGGTACCGACGAACCCAGCGACGAATGTGGTGGCCGGTCGCTCGTAGATCTCACGCGGGGTACCGACCTGCTCGATGCGACCCTGGTTGAACACTGCGACGCGATCGCTCATCGACAGCGCTTCGCCCTGGTCGTGCGTCACGAATACGAACGTGATTCCCACTTCGTGCTGGATCGACTTGAGTTCGACCTGCATCTCCTCACGCAACTTGAGGTCGAGGGCGCCGAGCGGCTCATCCAGCAGCAGCACCCTCGGTTGGTTGACGAGCGCCCTCGCCAACGCGACGCGTTGCCGCTGGCCTCCCGACAACTGCGTTGGCTTGCGGCGGCCGAGATCAGCGAGCCGCACCACCTCCAGCATCTCACCGGCCCGGCGACGGCGGTCTGGCTTCGACACCCGCTTCACCTTCAACCCGTACTCAACGTTCTCCTGCACGGTCATGTGTGGGAACAGCGCGTAGTCCTGGAACACCGTATTGACGTCGCGATCGTAGGGCGCGGTCCGGGTGACGTCCTGACCCGCCAGCAGGATCGCTCCGGCGTTGGGGGTCTCGAAGCCGGCGATCATGCGAAGCACGGTCGTCTTGCCGGACCCGGAGGGACCGAGCATCGAAAAGAACTCACCGTCGCCGATGGTGAGGTCGATGTCGTCGACCGCGACCACGGTGTCGGCACCGGTCCCAAACGTCTTTCGTAGCCGCACCAGCTGTACGGCGACGGAATCAGTCACGCTCTCCCCTGTTCATCGCGCATTCCTTCGGTGGTCACCCGTCTGGCGACGATAGTCGACGCCAGCCGGCCCGGGCGCGACGTTACGCCGACGCGGTGACTCGTTCGGTGATGACCTTCGACGAGCCGCCCGGCTGCATCGTCACGCCAAGGAGAACGTCACCTGCCTCCATCGTGCGTTTCTGGTGGCTGACAACGATCAACTGCGCCTCGGCGCGGAACTCGGCGATGAGACCGAGGAAGCGGTGAAGGTTGACGTCGTCAAGGGCCGCCTCGACCTCATCCATGACGTAGAACGGTGACGGACGCGAGCGGAACACCGCAAAGAGGTACGCCAACGCCGTGAGGCTCCGCTCCCCGCCCGACAGCAGAGAGAGCTTCTTCACGTTCTTCCCGCTCGGCTTGGCCTCGACCTCGATCCCCGTCGTGAGCATGTTCTCGGGGTCCGTGAGTACGAGTGCGCCGGTGCCGCCAGGGAACAACAGCGTGAACAGCGACGTGAAGTTCGCACTCACATCAGCGAAGGCCGACGCGAAGACCGACTGGATCTCTTGGTCCACCGCCTTGATGATGCGCGACAGTTCCCGCCGGGTGTCCTTCACATCTTCGAGTTGTGTCTCGAGAAATTGATGACGCTCCCGCAGCGCAGTGAACTCCTCGAGCGCCAACGCATTGATGGGGCCGAGCAGACGGATCTCGCGTTCGAGGTCGCGCTGGCGGGCTGGCGCCGAGACCCCCTCCGGGAGCAGCGGGTGGGGAGCGACGACCGCAGTGTCGGGTTCGGCATCCAGTTCGCGGCGCACGTGCTCAACCACCGCTTCGAGGCGTAGACGAGCCTCGGCCTCTTCAATTTCCAACCTCGTCCCGCGGTCGCGACTCTCGTCGAGTTCCTTCTCGGCCGTGGCCCGTCGGCGCCGGAACGCGTCGAGGCGCTGCGTGACGGCCCGGACTTCGTCGGACTGACGGCGCCGTTGCTCATGGAGAGCGGCCAACTCTGCCTCAATGGTGATCCGGTGGTGGTCGACGAGCACCGACAGGCGATCGATGGCCCCGATCGATGCCTCGATCTGCACGCGGCGATCGGCGGCCTCGAGGCGGGCCACCGCATCAGCGGCGAGGCGTCGCTCTGCCTCCTCCAGCCGCTGTTCGATGAACTGCTGACGTTCCACGAGGCCGGCATTGCGGACTTCCAGGTCCTTGCGCCGACCGGCCAGCAGGGCCGACCGACCCTCCAGGCCCGCTCTCACCTCGCCCCTGTACAGGGCCGCCGCGGCCTCAGCCGCTTCATCCGCCTCGAGCGCTGGCAGTAGGGCGTCCAGCTCGGCAATACGGGTGCGCTCCCGATCGGAACGCTCCTGGAGGTCAGCGGTGGCGCGTTCGACGAGCTCGATCTCGGCCTGCGCCTCCCGGCGGTGAGCCTGCGCGCGTCCGACCGCATCCGTCGCCGCGGTGAAGCGGGCATCGTTCGTCTCGAGCCGCTTGGCCATCTCGTGCTCAGCCTGCGCCGCTGACTGGGCCTCGGACTTCGTCCGACGAAGCTCCTCGTCGCGCTCGGCCAATTCGCTCAGCGCAACAGCCGACTTGGTCTTCGCTTCATCGAGCGCGACCGCCGTCGCCCCGCTCCCCGTAGTGCCGAGGCGCCAACCGGTCGCCGAAAAGCGGTCGCCGACCTTCGTGACGACCGTGGTACCGGGATACACGGCGGCGAGGTCGATCGCGGTCTCCCAATCCCCGTCGACGCATCCAGCCCCGTCCAGCAGCACGTCGAGCAACGCATCAACTCGGGTGTCGAGCCCCCGCACGTGGTCCCGTACACGAGTAGTTCCAGTCGGATGGGGCCGTCGAACGCCAGGTCCGACGCTGCTCGGTAACGCCAGCACGGCACCCGTGGCCTTCCCTGACGCAAGGTGCGCGATCGCGCGGCGGGCGGCCACCGGATCGTCCACCAGGACTGCCAGCAACGCCTCGCCGGCCGCCGCTTCGAACGCCGCTTCCCAGCCCTCGTCGACCGCCACGAACTCCAGGAGGGTGCCGAGAACGCCGTCCACGCCGGCGAGCCGCTCCGCTCCGGCGCGGGCCCGTGCATTATCGAGGGCCAAGGACAACGCATCGGCTCTGGCCTGCCACGCCGACAACTCCGAGGCCGCCACCTGGCGGGCGGCCACCGCAGTCTGCGCCGCCCCGTCGGCGGCCAGGCGGCGGCTCTCGGCCACTTCCACCTCAGCCACCAACGGTGCCTCGGCCTGCTCTGCGCGTTCACATTCGCCCCGCAACCGGTCCGTCTCGGTAGAGAGACGTTCGAGACGGGTCGCGAGGTCGGCCAGCCGCTGACGGGATCGTCTCAGCTCTGAGTCCGTTCGTTCCAGCGCGCTGTGCAACGTCCGCATCTCCCCGCGCACCTCGGCAGCGGCGCTCGCGGCCGCGCTCCCGGCGGCCCTGGTCTCATCGATCGAGGCGAGCGACCGCTCCCGTTCGCCGTGGAACAGCGCCTCCTCCTCCGCCAGGGCCTCGGCCTCCGGCTCGACGAGGACCAACTGCTCACGTACCGCCTCCAACTCATCGGCGAGCCGGGCGGCCTCGTTCTCGAGGTTGGCGACCACCCCTGCGTCCATCAACTGGCCACGGTCGCGCTCCATCGATCGGCGACGCTCGTGGAGGACGGCGGCGATACCCCTCGCCCGTTCCCGCAACTGCTCCACGGTCACCAGACGATCGCTCAGATCGGTGTCTCCCCTCGCGGACAGCTCGGATTCGGCCGCGATGACGTCCGTATCGAGCCGGCTCAACTCGGAGCGGACCTCCCGTTCGGACGTCTCACAGGCGAGCCGATCGCCGGCCAAGGCCGCCAGACGAGTGCGGAAACCGACGATCTCCCGACCTGCGAGGTAGATCCGCAACGCGTCGTACTCGGTCTGGAGCGCACCGTGGCGGCGGGCGGCATCGGCCTGGCGCTCGAGCGGCCGCAGTTGGCGGCGCACTTCGCGTAGGAGGTCTTGGACACGCAACAGGTTGCCCTCGGTCGCGTCCAGGCGACGCTCGGCCTTCTCCTTGCGGCGGCGGTACTTGAGTACTCCGGCTGCCTCCTCGATGATTGCCCGGCGCTCCTCCGGGCGAGCGTTGAGGACCGAATCGATCTGGCCTTGGCTCACGATGACGTGCTGTTGGCGGCCCACTCCCGCATCGCTGAGCAGTTCCTGTACGTCGAGCAAGCGGCAGGGCACGCCGTTGAGCGCGTATTCGCTCTCACCGGTGCGGAACAGCGTTCGCCGGACGGTCACCTCGGTGAACTCGATCGGCAGGATCCCTGACGAGTTATCGATGGTGAGCGTCACTTCGGCGCGTCCGAGTGCCGGGCGTTTCGATGTCCCGGCGAAGATGACATCGTCCATCTTCTGGCTGCGCACGGCACTGGGGGCCTGGGCGCCGAGCACCCACGCAATGGCATCCACCACGTTGGATTTTCCCGAACCATTGGGACCAACCACAACGGTGACCCCTGGCTCGAGTTCCATCACCGTGGTATCAGCAAAGGACTTGAAGCCCTTGAGAGTTAGCGT
>JBKJJS010000412.1:0-41458 GCA_046597895.1 Ilumatobacteraceae bacterium | reverse complement strand
TGGCACTGGGGGTCTTCGGGGCCGTTCTCGGGGCGGTGGTGCTCGTTCTCGGTCTGGTCGGTATCGTGCGCTCCCGGCGGCGGGATCTGTCGATCGTGCAGGCGCTCGGCATGGATCGGCGCGTTATCCGTGCCGCATTGGGCGCGGCCGGCATCGCTATCGTGGTGCCGGGGCTGGCGATTGGCGTGGTCGGCGGGGTCGTGCTTGGCCGATTTTCCTGGGCTCGGGTGGCCGGTGACGTACCGACGGTCGTGCAGCCGATTGTCCCCCTTGGGAGCATCGTTGTGGTGTTGTTGTCGGCGTTGGTAGTCGCAGCACTCGCCGTCGCCTGGCCGGCGTGGCGAGCCGGGCACATCAACCCGGCACGGTCGCTTCATCAGGAATAATTGACCAGCGGTGCATCCGGGGCGGTGGCCGGTCAGGGAGCCGCTCTGGAAAGATGCCACCCGTGCCCAAGGTGCAAGCCGCCATCCTGTCCGACGTCGCGTACGTGCGCGACGGTCTCGTGTATCTCCTGGCCGGGGGGATCAATCGGGTCATCACCGCCCTGCCCGGGACGCTCAACGTCTCACTGACGGTCATGGTGGAGTTGGAGGCGACCGAATTCGGTGAGAGCCACCAGATCACCGTGAAGATCGTCCACGCCGAATCGGCCCAACGCGTCGGCGAGGCCGTCGGCAACTTCCAGGCCGGTGACACGAGCAAGCTTGGCCCGGGGGAGCCGATGCTCCTTCCCCTGGTGGTTCCGTTGCGCAACATCGCCTTGCCCCACCACGGGCCGTACGACATCCACGTGTCAGTGAACGGCGAAGTCCAGCAGATGCTCACGTTCCGGGCAGTTGCCGCTCGCCGCTGATGGGTCCGGTTATTTGAGGGCGGCGACGAGCGTGTCGACGATGCGGTCCACCTGGGCGTCGGTCGTCACGAGCGGCGGGCAGAACGTGTTGGAGTCCGTCCCGATGGCCCGTGTGATGACGCCGAGTTCGAACATGCGATCCCGAACGGCGAACGGGTCGACGCCGGGATGGTGAGCCACCGCCCATACGGCCCGATCTCCCCGCACGGACGCCACCACCCCGTCGGCGGCAAGGGACCGCAACCCGCCCTCGAGGCGCGCGCCCATGTGGATGGCATCTTCGATGAGTCCTTCACGTTCGATGATCTCGAGGTTCTTCAGACCGGCCGCGCAGACCGTAGGGTGGCCGGAGTACGTGAAGCCGTGGCGCAGCATGAACGCCGGGTCCGCTTCGAGCCCGGCGCGTACGGCCGGGCCGACGAACACGCCGCCGAGTGGCTGGTAGCCGGACGTGACGGCCTTGGCGAACACCGTCAGGTCCGGCGTGACGCCGTAGTAGTCCGACGCGAACCATGTACCGAGGCGGCCGAATCCGCAGATGACCTCATCGAAGATGAGGAAGGCCCCGTGCTGATCACACAAGCGGCGTAACCCCTCGAGGTAGCCCTCGGCGGGCGGGAACACACCGCCAGCACCCTGTACGGGCTCCGTAATGACGGCGGCTACCTCGTTGCCCCGTTCGGCCATGAGGGTGGCCACTGCTTCGAGGTCGTCGCTCGGCACCTGCGCGACCTCGGGGAGGAGCGTGCCCCACCCCTCCTTGTTGGGCGCGATGCCTTGAGCGCTGGTACCTCCATAGTTCGTGCCGTGGTAGCCACGGTTGCGGGAGATGATGAGTTGGCGTTGCGGGTCGCCGCGCTGGACGTGGGCGATGCGGGCGATCTTCATGGCGGAGTCGATGGCCTCGGAGCCAGAGCCGCAGAAGAAGACTCGGGCGTCGGCCATCGGGGCGATCGAGACGAGCTTGGCGGCGAGGGCCTCCGCCGGCTCGTTCGTGAACGGATCGAACGTCGAGTAGGCCTCCAAGGTCACCACTTGGGCGGCGATGGCGTCGGCCATCTCCCGTCGGCCGTGCCCGATGGCGCAATACCAGAGGCTGGCCATCCCGTCGACGAGTTCCCGGCCGGTCGAATCCCAGACGAGCGCACCTTCCCCTCTGACGATCGAGACGAACGACTCTCGGGTGGGCTTGGCGAACGAGTGGAGGAACGGGCCGGGCATGACCCGGCACGTTAGAGCCCGATCGGCACTCGGGGACGTGCCGCTTCCGGGCTATGCCCCATTTCCGCAACTCTTGCGGGATTGTGACGCGCGCGCGACACAATCCCGCAAGAGTTCACCGAATGGGGCGGTTGGGGGTGGAGCCGAGGGTGGAGTTGGGGGTGGAGCCGGGCGCGGGGGCGGGCACTCGAATGGGGCGCTGGGCGGTTGAGACCGATCGGCCTCCACCGATGCTGTGGGCGATGAGCACGGCGGCGCCGCCGACCGCGACGGCGGGCACGCTGTGCGTCGATTCCGCCAGCCAGATCAGCGCGGCGAACGGCACGCGGTAGCCAGCACCCAGCAGGGTGGCGGCGCCGATGATCCCAAGGAGGCCGACGTTGCCGTCGAAAATTTCGCCAACGGCGTGGCCGGCGATCACGCCAAGGACAAGCAAGGGGAGGAACAGGCCGCCCGTTCCCCGGCCGAGCACCGAGGCGCCGGTCGCCACGGCACGTACCGCGATGAGCACGCCGAGCCCGGCCACCGAGGTGGCGGTCGCCGCCCACCCGAGTGCCACCGGACCTGGACCGAGGCTCACCGGGACATCGTCGAAGGCGGCCAGCGAGATGGCGGCCAGCGCGACGAGCACAGCGCCGCCCGTGAACACTTGCTGCCACTCCCGACCGAAGACCGGGCCAAGGCCCCGCTGGGCGTGACTCGCCAACCATGACACGAGGCGGCTGGCGAAACCAGCGAGAACGGCGAGCGCCAAGGCGAGAAGGATGTCCCGCACGCCCACCACACCGATGTCGGTGCGGAACGGCAACCGGAAGTCGTCGATGATCCCACGGGCCACGAATCCGACCACTGAGCCGGTAAGGGCGAGAGGGAGCCGCCGCCAGTTGGCACCATCGCGGAACGGCACTTCGATGGCGAGAAAGCCTCCGGCGATCGGCGACTGAAGCGCCGCACCGAGGCCAGCCGCCGCGCCGACCACGAGGAGGTCCGGCCCGGCCAATTTGAACCAGCGGCGGGCGGTCTCGCCGATGGACGAGCCGAGGAGCATCACCACCCCTGCTGGGTCGAGCGCAACACCGAGACCAACATCAGCGGCGCCGCCAACAACTCGGGCGGCGCTCACCCGGAGTTCGACCGGCTCGCCGTGGAAGGCGTCGATGTAGGCCTCGACACTCGCCGGTCCGCCCCGACGCCCCGCGACATGGCGCACCACGGCGTTGACCACCAAACCGAACGCTGGCATGAGAAGGATGATCGTGGTGGGGCCGTCGACGACACGCGCCAGCACTCGCTCGATGCCGTAGGCAACACCGGCTGCGGCCAATGCCGCGACGGCCGCGACCACAGCCACGCGGGCGGCGGCGAGGAGCCAACGCCGCAGTTGGTTCAGGACGCCATCCTCGAGCGGAGAAGCGAGACGCCGTCCCCGGTGAGATCGTCGAGCGCGCTCGGGCGGCTCAGCATCGTCATCAGGATCGCCTCGCTGGTACCCGACACCATCGCGCCGTTGCCACTGGTGTAGTCCTGGTCTGTCGCCTCGAGGCGGATCCCATCGAAGCGCTTCCGCTTCAGCACCTTGTCGAACTTCGGCATGCTCGTGTGAAACGGGATCGTCAGATAAGCCGCGACATCCTTCACGCTCCACCCGGCGCACAGGCTCGGGCTGCCGATCTGTTCGGCGTCGAGTCCCGCCAGGAGGTCGGCAACCTCGCGTCGCTGCGCCGCGACCATTTCCCTCAACTCGGTGTCGGTGGCCATCGCGCCCTCCAGCTCGTTTTGGATCGTCGGGACGCGACCGTACCCCGTTCGCCGACAGCCCGTTCCGTGCGCCATGATCCGGAGATGGACCTTGCTTCATCCCTGCCCATCGGTGAGACCTTTCACGTCGGGATCCGCGTGCCAGACATCAAGGCCGCCATGGTCGAGCTGAGCCAGGGCCACGGCGTGACATGGTGCGAACTCCAGCACCGGCGCCAACAAGTGTGGACCGAGGCGACAGGCCAGATCGAGACCGAACTCTGGTTCACCTACTCGAAGGAGGGCCCCGTGCACCTCGAGTTGCTGCAAGGAGAGTCAGGAACGATCTGGGACACTTCCGTGCCAGGCCTCCACCACACCGGCGTGTGGGTGGAGAACGTGGCCGCCACCACGACTCGCTTGATGGCAGAGGGTTGGACACTCGTCGGCGCGCAGTCGTCGCCCGCCGACGGCTTCGGGGTCTATTCGTATGTGCAGTCGCCGAACGGGCTAATCGTCGAGCCCGTGTGGTCCGCCGTCAAGCCTCGTTTCGAGCAGTGGTGGGCCGGCGGCACCCTGGGCTGAACCACTATCCCGCGTGGCGTTGCACGGTGTCACCGACACGAATGGTGCCGGCTGACACGACACGGGCGTTCGCTCCCCGCAGGCGCAGCGCCGTACCTTCCGGTGAGTTCACGAACCGAAGGGCATCGAGGCCGAAGCGCTGGGTGAACTTGGCGCACCCCGTGTGTGGCTGGTCCGTGATCTCGACGATCGCCGAGCCGATGGCGAGCCGCGATCCGGCGGGGAGCGCCTCTGCACTCAGGTCGAAGTCGACGTACAGCTGATCCCCCGCCAGCGACCACCGCTCGGGCGCTCCGGCCAGCACGGCGGTGAAACGGGCGTTCATCAAGGTGAGCTGCATATCTGGGTGGGGCGAGCCGTCTGGCGTACGGATGCTGGAGCGGGCGTCCCACGTGTCACCGACGAGCCCGACGAGTGGGTCGAATTCGCCGACCTCGAGCACCTCGCGTTCACCAATGGAGGGTCGACGCACGATGAGCGCCACCGAACCCTCATCGCGGGGAGCAGCCGCGACGTGCTCCATGCTGGCCTGCAGCGTTGCGGTCGTTGGGTGATCCGACTGAAGGTCCATGCCGAGATCCTTGCTCACCGGCGCCGTCGCACGAAGCGACTTTCAGCGGGTGTTCGTCCGTACGTCGCGGAACGGGATGTCGACGTCGACCGATGGTTCCTTCGGGAGGCCGAGCGATCGTTCCCCGATGATGTTGCGTTGGATCTCGTCGGTGCCACCCGCAATTGATTGGCCGGGCACGGATACGAGGATCTCCGCCACCAAACCCTCCAGTGGGGCGTCGACACCATCGAGCATGCCGTGAGCACCAGCGATGCTGGCATGGACAGCGGCCGCTCGCCGGGCGATCTCACTTCCGACGAGCTTGCCGATCGATCCCTCGGCACCGGGTGGCCGCCCGGCGACGCGAGCGGCGCGTGCCCGTTGTGCGGTCCACTTGGCGGCCTGGTCGAGCGCGCGAAGGTCGGCGATCGCATTGCGAGAGACTGGGTCGTCAGCCCGACCCGCTCGCTGCGCGTGGGGAACGGCAAGGTCGGCGCGGCCAGCCCGCTGCGGGTACCAGATGTACGTCGAGAAATAGTCGGCGGCTTCGGCGGCCGCTTCCTCTCGACACCGTCCCCGACCACTCTCGGGCCCTCGGTACTGGCGCACGCTCGGCAGACCGCGCTCGTGCGCCAGCGTGGCCAGCGCCACGCGCCACCCTTCGCCGACCGCGCCGACCCGGTTCGTGTCGGGCACGCGGGCCTCCGAGAGAAACACCTCGTTGAACGACGCGTAGCCGTTCATCTGTTTGAGCGGCCGGACCTCGACGCCGGGCTGATCCATCTCAATGACGAAGTACGTGATGCCCTTGTGTTTCGGGATGTCGAAGTCCGTGCGGGCGACGAGCAGCCCGTACGCGGCAGTGATGGCGCCGGTATTCCAGACCTTCTGGCCGCTCACTCTCCATTCGTCGCCGTCGAGTTCGGCCTTGGTCGTGAGCCCGGCGAGGTCGGAGCCATTGCCGGGTTCGCTGAAGAGTTGGCACCAGCGGTGCTCGCCCGTGATGGCCGGACGCAGGAGACGGGCCTTCAACTCGTCCGAACCGTGCTCGAGCAGCGTTGGGGCGGCGAGGGACATCGCCGTTCCCGCCGCCACGCCCACGGCGCCGATACGTTCGAATTCGGAGTCGACGACAGCGGCAAGGGCCGGGCTCAGGCCACGGCCGAACCACTCACGCGGCCAGTGAGGGCAACCCCAGCCCGAGTCGGCCAGCAGGTGGCGCCACTCGCGCACTGGCCGGTCTTCGTCCCAGTGTGCGGCGAGCCACGCGCTGGCTTCGTCGCTGATCTGTTCGGTCTCGATCGACATCGCGCTCGCGATCATCGCTCATCCTTTGCTCGACCGGCGTAGTCGAGCGCGTCGGAGCCGAATAGGTAAGAGTGGGATCGTGCCGATCCCTGCCGTCCAAAACTTGTGTGACTGCTTCGACTCTGTGCGTCACCTTCTGCGACAGATCGGTGATGCCGAATGGGATGTTCCGTCGCTGTGCCCTGACTGGGATGTCCACGGCGTGGTAGCCCACCTCACGGGGGTCGAGACCGTGTTGTCGGGCTGGCGCCCGAGCACGGATCCGCCGGGGCTGTTCGAACAACTCGTGCCGTTTATGGAGGAGGCGCGGGGATGGTCACCGCACGAGTTGCTTGACCGATTCGAGGCCGTCACGGCCGCCCGTCGTGCCGAACTAGGAGAGATGGAGCCCGACGACTTCGAGGCACCGTGCTGGACGCCCGTCGGCCAGCAGACGTATGGACGGTTCATGGCGGTGCGTGTCTTCGACCTCTGGGTGCACGAACAGGACATCCGGGTACCGCTCGGCCGTCAGGGGCACCTCGAGGGTCCGGCCGCGCAGATGGCGCTGGACGAGGTGCGTGCGAGCTTCGGCTATATCGCAGGGAAGAAGGTCGGTGTGCCCGATGGCCGCACCGTGGCGGTCCACCTGACAGGACCGCTGGTCACCGACATCTCAGCGACGGTCGTCGACGGGCGTGCGCTCGTTGATCCGGCGGGCGCATCTCGGATTGACGACGCGTCGATCACGACGGACTCGCTGACGTTCATGATGCTGGCGTGCGGTCGAATCGACCCTGCCGGCCCCGTGGCCGACGGTCGAGTGACGCTGGCGGGTGACCCAGAACTGGCGAAGCGTCTGGCGACGGGCCTGCGGTTCACGTTCTGAGATCGACCGCCGCCACGAGGTGTTCGAAGAGGTCGTCATACTCATCGAGAGCAGGGAACTGCGGGAATTCGACCTTTACGTTCTCGGGTGCGTGGAACAGGAAGCCGGCATCGGCCTCGATGAGCATGGCGGTGTCGTTGTACGAATCGCCGGCAGCCACGACCCGGTAGTTGAGGCTCTTCAGTGCCCGAACGGCGTGGCGCTTCTGGTCCGGCATACGCAACCGGTAGTCGACGATGCGGTCGTCCTCCACGACGAGTTGGTGACACAACAGTGTCGGCCACCCGAGTTGGGCCATCAGGGGGCGCCCGAACTGTTCGAATGTGTCGGACAGCAGGATCACCTGCGTGCGCGCCCGCAGCGCGTCCAGGAAGTCACGGGCGCCCGGTAGCGGAGCCAGACCGGCGATCACATCGGCGATCGTGGACATCCGCAGACCGTGTCGACTCAGAAGGTCGAGGCGATACCGCATGAGCTTTTCGTAGTCCGGCTCGTCCCTCGTGGTGCGCCGCAACTCGGGGATGTCGGTTCGTTCGGACACGGCGATCCAGATCTCAGGAGTGAGTACTCCCTCGACGTCGAGGGCGACAATGGACTGTCCGTGCATCACGCCAACGTAACCGGCCGACCAAGGGAAGTACGGTGCCGCGATGGCTGAGTGCTCCACCCCCGACGGTGTCCACATCGCGTACGACGACATCGGATCCGGTCCTGCGGTGGTCCTCGTCCACGGCATCACCGACAACCGGGCGCTCTGGGAACCGATCGTCGATCGGCTGAAGGGCGAATACCGTTGCCTGGCGCTCGACCTGCGTGGTCACGGCGACTCGGGTGACGCTCTCGACTACTCGGCCCTGGCCATGGCCAACGACATCGCCGCCGTGGTGGCCGCCGCCGGCCCCGCCGATGCACCCCGATTGATCGGCCACTCTCTTGGCGGGGTCGTGGTCACGGCATACGCCGCCTCTGCGCCGGCCGCCGCCGTGGTGAACGTCGATCAGTCGTTGCGGTTCAGCGACTTCGCCGCCGCCTTGGCCCCGCTGGAGGAAGCACTGCGCAGCGATGGTTTCCACGATGCGTTGTCGGCGATCTTCACGTCAATGGAAGGCGATCGTCTCGACGAGGCGACGTCGCGACGCCTGCTGTCCCATCGGGAACACGCCCGTCAGGACGTCGTACTCGGGGTATGGAACCTCATCTTTTCGACTCCGGCCGCCGGCCTCGATGCCCTCTCCGCCCATCTCGGCCCGGCGATCACGGCCCCGTACCTGGCACTGCACGGGTTGCCGCTGGCCCCGGGCTACGTCGACTGGCTGCACGGTGTCATCCCTGGCGCCGTCGTCGAGGAGTGGCCGGGGGACGGCCACTACCTCCACCTCGTCTCGCCAGACAGGTTCGTCGCTCGGCTGCGTACCTTCTTCGCCTCGGCCTGACCCTCCCGCCCACGACCGTGAGATGACGCGTCACGTCGTCACACTGCCGCTTGGGCGCGTCATCTCGGGGGCGGGAGGGACCGATGGCGAAAGGAAGTGGCCAGGGCGAACGGCATTTGGGCCGCTCAGACGCAGGTCAGCGTCAATGGGGCCAGCGGCAGCCCGGTGATCTCGACGGAGTAGCGGTCGCCCGGGCGAGCAGGAGCGGCGTCGGTGATCGTGCCGGTGGTGATGATCTCACCGGCTTCAACGCCACGGCGGTCAAGGACCTCGACGAGGTGGACGAGCGAGTGCAGCGCGCTGTCGAGCACGTTGGCGCCAGCGCCGCGGCCGATCACGTCACCGTTGCGAGCGAGTGTGAGCGTGAACGACGCGAGATCGTCGACCATTGTCGGCCAAGGATCGACCGGCTCGCCGACCCGAAGGCCACCGTGCAGTCCACCGTCGATGATCGTGTCCGGCGCCCGGAACTTCCAGCCCGGGTAGTGGCAGTGGACGATCTCGTAGCCGAACGCGACCCACCGGATCGCCGTTGCGACGTCGGCCACGCTGGCGCCCGCTCGAACGGGACGGGCCAGGCAGAGCACGATCTCCGGTTCGACCGCGGGCTGCACGTACCGGCCGAGATCGACGCTCGCCGACGCCCCGAGTCGGTGGGAAGCGAGCTCGACGGTGTCGTCGTACATCCATCCCCAGATCGGGTGGTACACGCCGTACCGTTCCCAGATCGTGCGGTTCGTGAAGCCGATTTTGCGCCCCAGTCGGCGGGCGCCCGTTGCCCCTTGGCGCAGGTCGGCCGCCCGCGCCGCAACGTCGTAGGCCATGGGAAGGTCCAACGCTGGCCAACGGGCGGTGAACGGCTCGACGAGTGCGCCACCGGCCCTCGCGCCCTCGATCGCCATCGCGGCGGCCTGCGGGTCGAACTCGGCCATGTCCGACGACAGGTCCGACGCCATGTTCATCGAATGGCCACGAGGGGGTCCTCGGCGAGGTGGCTCGTCGTGCCGTTGAGGCCGATCGGCTCCACCCCCGCCAGCGTGACGCGACGCATCCGGCGGGGCGTCGTCCCGTAGTCGTCGGTGGCGTAGTGCATGGTCGCCTGGTTGTCCCACAGCACGACGTCGCCGTGGCGCCACCGATGGCGCACGACGAACTCGGGTGGGGTGGAGTGCTCGTAGAGCAATCGGAGTAGGTGGTCGCTCTCGAGACGTGAGAAGCCCACGATGTGCACAGTCCAAGGGCTGCTCGTCACGGTACTGAGTGTGCCGCGATCAACCCGTCCAAGGCCAGCCCCCAAGGTGGGCGCAGGAAGCCAAGGGCCCTGACGTCTTCGAACCAGTGCCCGAACGGGGAACGCTGCGAGTACGTGCCGCCGCCGAGAACGCGGCTGAGCCTGAGGAGGCAGGACTCGGCGAGTTCGGCGCTCACCGTTTTGCCCCGGAGCACGGCCACACGCGCGCTCGCCGTGGCGCCATCGCGTTCGATGGCCGTCACCATCGCCTGGTACGCCGCCGCCATGGTCCACGCGTCGAGTTGCGCCCGTGCGTACTCGACCTGCTCGTAGGGCCGCAGCGCGTCGGCTTTCGGTCCCAACTGCTGCTCGGCCGCCTCCATCGCCGACTCCACGACACCGAGGATGACCGCGGTGAACAACGTGCCGAAAAACGGGGCCGACCCGGCAATGAGGTCCTGCAGGTGACCGGGCCACGCGATGCGGTGGGCGACGCACCCGTCGAAGTGCAACGCGTGGCTCTGGGTGGCCCGCATGCCGTGACCGTCCCAGGGCGCAGTGATCGTGACACCGGGCACCCCGCCGTCCATGAGCCCTGCCACCGGAACGTAGAACCAGTCCGGCCCCTCCTCGCCCTCCGGTTGGGCCGTCGTGAGCATGTACGACGTCGTGCCGGTGCCACTACCGAAGTGCTTCTGGCCCGTCAAGACCCAGTGGTCGCCATCACGGTGGGCCGCCGTACTGCTGCGGAGCACGTCGCCGCCGCTGCCGGGTTCCGACGTGATCGTGCCCCACCGGGCGCCCTGCTCGACCGAGCTGAAGATCTCATCGCGCTGCGTCCGCCAGGCGTCCTGGTGGGCGGCGTCGACCTCGGGGGTGGCCAGCCAGAACGCCAGGACCGCCGGGTGCATCGAACTGGCGAGTGCCACAGCGGGGTCGCCGCGGGCGAGGGTGCGGTAGATCTCGCAGATGCCGCGCGTCGAATCCTCGAGGGTGTGCCAGAGGCCGTCGCGATCGGCGGGTAGGCCGGCGGCGAGGATGCCGGCCGCCGCCAGTTCATCCAATTCGGCGAGATCGAGCGTCGTTCGAAGTTGGCGTCGCGAACGATCGGCGGCGAACCGATCGGCGATCAGTCGAACCCTCTCGCGGACCGCAGAGGCATGCATCTCACAATCCCCCAAACCAAAGAAATCCAAGGTCACATTTCGGCGCGGCCCGGTAGCGCACCATACTGCCGCGATGGATTGGATGATCGGTGATGTCAAGGTCACGTTGGTTCGCGAGCTCGCGATGCCGATTCCCTTCGACTCGCTGCTGCCCGGCTTCGAGGCGGCAGTGATCGATGCGAACCGGCACTGGCTGGAGCCTCACTTCGTCGACGCGGCCGGCAACATGTTCCTGTCGATGCACGCGCTCGTCCTGGAATCGCAGGGTCGCACGATCGTCGTCGACACGTGTGTCGGAAATCGTCCCGTCCCTGGGATCGAGGCGATCTCCAACATTGGTGACCAATTCATCCACGACCTCGCAGCGGCAGGCTTCCCGCCTGAGCGGGTGGACACCGTGCTGTGCACGCATCTTCACTTCGACCACGTCGGCTGGAATACGCGCATGGTGGACGGGCAGTGGACCCCGACATTCGCGAACGCCCGCTACCTGTTCGGCCGGGTCGATTACGAGTACTGGGACGCCGGTCACGAAGGCTTCGCCCTCACGTTCGGCGAGGCGGTGCGCCCAGTGTTCGAAGCCGGCCTCGCCGACCTCGTTGACATGGATCACCGCGTCACCGACGAGGTCTGGCTCGAGCCGAGCCCCGGGCACTCACCCGGGCACGTGAGCGTGCGCATCTCGTCACAGGGCCGCGACGCCGTGATCACGGGTGACCTCGTCCACCACCCGATTCAGTTCGTGGCACCGCACTGGCTCAACAATGCCGATGTGGACGGGGCTGGCGCCGAGGCGACCCGCCGCCGCTTCATCGACCGGTATGGCGATTCGCCGGTCACGGTGTTCGGTACGCACTTCGGTGGCCCGAGCTGCGGACATCTCCGCAGTGACGACGCCGGAGCGTGGCGCTTTGACGTGTGACGGTCAGGAGACCGGCGGAAGCGCTTGGTGGCGGTCGAGCATCGCTTCCATCGCGCCTCGCACCTTGCCGTCGAACGCGTCTCGCTCGGCCGCGTCGCCACCCGCGTAGACACCGCTGCTCCGAGCCCGTTCGGCCTTGTGCTCGTTGGCGTAGGTCACCGCGTCTGCGAGATCCTGCGTCCACGCGTCCACGACGCCGGGTTGCGTCTGGGGCCGCGTCACGGCCATGTGAACAGCGCTCGGGTACTGCTGGCCGTTCAGCCGCCAGCCCTTCGTGCGCAGGTAGTCGTTCACGTGGTAGATGTCGAACGCGTCCGACGTGAACGAAAAGCAGAATGTCGGCGAACCCATGATCCGCAGTTCCGAGTGGGCTCGCACGGCATCTTGCATGGCGAACGATGTCTCGAAGATACGGGCCGCGCTGACGAGGTACCCGCTACGCCCGTTCGTCACCATCGACGCCCACGTGGCCGCCAGCAACCCGCTCGACCGGGAGCCGTCGATACCGGGCGAGCAGTACTTCCCGCCGGACCAGTCGGTCATGAAGAAGTACTGGCCGTTGCGCAGGGCCTTGTCCCGGAACATCAGGATGGACGTGCCCTTCACGCTGTAGCCGTACTTGTGGGTGTCGGCCGAAATCGTCGTCACGCCGGGGAGCCGGAAGTCGAACGGTGGGATGTCGTAGCCGAGCATCTCGCCGAAGGGGAGGATGAAACCGCCAAGGCAGCCATCGACGTGCAGACCGACGCCTCGCCCGAGCGCCAATTCGGACAGCTCGGCGATCGGGTCTATCGTCCCGTAGCCATAGTTTCCCGCCGACCCGAGACGTCGGCGAGCGTGGTGTCGGGGTCGATGGGGGCTCGGCGCATTTCGATCCCGAGTAGCCAGCACGCCTTGTCGAACGCCGGATGAGCGGTCTCGGGTTTGACGACATTCGGCCGACCGATGCCCTTCGTCCGACCCTGCTCCCGATAGGCGAGCATGGCGTGGAGGATGCTTCCACTGCCGCCGCTTGTGAGCATCCCGGCCGGCTCGGTACCGGTGACCGCTGACGCGTGCATGAGGTCGAGTCCCATGGCGATGATCTCGCCTTCGAACCGGGTGGCACTCGGGCACACATCGCGCTGGAGGGCGTTCATGTGGCCGTACATCGCGAATGCCTCGCCCATGAACGCGTAGTGATCCTTGTCGCCGCAGTAGAAGGAGCCGGAGGCCTTGCCCTCCTCCTACGTTTCGTCCTCCTCGTCGGCCATGTCGTGCAACTCCCGCAGGATCGACGAGTGGTCCCGGCCTTCGGAGGGCAGGCCGCGCAGCACGGTGTAGCGCTCGGCGTACGGGTAGTTGCTCATCCGGGGCGCCAATCGGTCGGTGTCGATGTGTTCACTGGCCGCGTCGCAGCCGCTTCATGGGTTGGGCGAGCGAGGTGTGGAGTTCCCGGTACAGCAGGGTGCGCTCGTCGAACAGAGCCGTCGCCTCCGGCCGCGGTTCGTAGCGTCGGCGCACCGGCACGAGCGCGTCCAAATCGCCGAGGGTGAGCGCGCCGAGCGACAGCAACCCGAGGAACCCGGCGCCACGGCAGTTGGCGCGGCGGGGGTCGGTGATCTGTTCGATCGGGCGACCGAGCACGTCGGCCATGATCGCCGCCCACGTATCTGACTGGGCGCCTCCTCCCGCGAAGCGAAGGCTCTCGAAGTGGATGCCCAGGAGATGCTCGGCCTCGTCGGCGAGCCATCGCATCTGCAGCGCTACCCCCTCGAGCACGGCATCGGACCCCGCCTCGCCGAGCGCATCGCTGCAGGCCGTCAGCGTCGTCAACGGCCTCAGGCCGGAACCGAGGATCCGCCCGTCGAGCGTCACCACAGCGGCCTTCGCTGCCGTGGTCCCGAGATCGATCGCCAGCGCCGCCGGAGTCACGCTCACGCCTCAGTCTCGCACCGAGAAGTCCGGGCAGCCGACTGATGTCAAAAGCGTTGGTTTGTTCATAGACCTCCATGATCCTGGCGTACGTCGGCGCGCCTACGGTAAGGAGTGTCCGACCAAGGGGGAGCGATGCGAGTGCGAGTGGACGCAGAGCGGTGTCATGGGCACCAAATGTGCGCCATCGCGGCGCCCGAGGTGTTCGGCAGTGACGACTACGGCAACGCGTTGGTGCTCGTGGAGGGCAATGTGCCGGTCGGATTCGAAGCCAAAGTCCGCCGCGCCGAAGGCAACTGCCCCGAGCGCGCCATCATCATCGAGGAGACCGACCGATGACCACTACCGATCAGCCGAACGGGCTCGATGGCTACGACATCTTCGACCCGGCCTTTATCCTCGACCCCTATCCGGTCATGGAGGCCATCCGGGAGTCCGGTTGTCCCATCGCCCACACGGACAAATGGAGCGGGTCGTGGCTGCCGACCCGATACGCAGATGTCGTGGCGATTGCCCAGGAGCACGACGTATTTACGTCGCGCGGGATCCTTGTCGTGCCCCCGCCGCCGGCGGCGTTCGAGGGACCGTATGGCGGAGTGGCGGCGCCCCCGATTTCCTCCGATCCGCCACTGCACCATTGGCACCGGCGAAACATCCTGCCGACGTTCGCTCCTCAGGCCGTTGCCAAGTACGAGGAGGGGACTCGTGAGCTGTGTCACCGGCTGATCGATGGCTTTATCGACGCGGGCGAGGCCGACGCCGCAACCAGCTACGCGCAGCAGATCCCGGTGCGCGTCATCGCACAGATGCTCGGCGTGCCGCTCGAGATGGCGGACGAGTTCACATCGTGGGTGCGGGGCGTGCTCGAGTTCGGTCTCACCGATCCGAAGGTGCGCATGGAGAACCGGCTCAACATCATGAACTTTTTTCGCGGCCAACTCGACGACCGCAAGGCCAATCCGCGCTCACATGACTTCATCACCGATCTACTCGAAGCTTCTGACGCCGACGGGAATCCGGTCGATGACAACTACGTGCTCGGTGTGTGCAACTTGATGCTCGTGGCCGGGATCGACACGACGTGGTCGGCGATCGGTTCATCGCTCGGGCATCTCGCCCAGCACCCCGAACACCGACGCCAGTTGCGCGAGCAGCCGGAGATCTGGCCGATGGCGATCGAGGAACTGCTTCGCGCCTATTCCCCGGTGACCATGGCGCGGATCGTCGACCACGATGTCGAGTTCCAAGGCTGCCCGATGCAGGCCGGAGATCGAGTGCTGATGGCCTTCCCCGCCGCCAACCGTGATCCCCGCCAGTTCGAGAATCCGAACGAGGTGGTTCTCGATCGCGAACGCAACCGCCATGTGGCCTTCGGTGCCGGTATCCATCGCTGCGCCGGTTCGAACCTGGCCCGCCTCGAGTTGAGGGTGGCGACGCAAACGTTCCTGGAGCGAATTCCGGAGTTCGAGCTGGTCGACGCCACTGCCGTCACGTGGGCCGGTGGCCAAGTGCGCGGCCCACGACGGTGCCTCGTCAGGTTCTCACCCGGCGGACTCAGACGGGGACGGTGAGCGCCGCCGTCGGACGCCAGTGAGACACCGGACAGGGCGCGGATGCTGGCGCGGTAGCCGAGAGCCGCCAGCGTCTCGCTCGCCGCGATCAGGCAGTTCAGCACGGAGGGGAGGGGCGCGGTCAGGTTCCGTGCTGCGTATTCGTCCTCGGGCGCGATGATGGATCACACGAGCAATTGGTGGTCGGTGGCGGCACCCCGCGTTGGGGTCAGCTGTCCACGAGCGTCCACGACGTCATCGAGAGTGAGCCCATCGCATAACCGCCGATGAGTTCGTCACAGCCCTGACCGGCCGCCGCCGCCAGGCCGGCCAGATAGAGCAACGGAACGAAGTGATCCGCCGTCGGCACCGCGAGGCGGAATGCGTCGTGGTGTTGGAGATCGAGGATGGACGCGGGGTCGGTCGCCATCACGCGCCTGGCTTCTTCGTCAAAGCTGCGAGCCCAGTCGAACCCTGCCTCGGGCTGGTTCCAATCGAGGCGGCCGAGGTTGTGCACGACGTTGCCGCTGCCGACGATGAGTACACCCTGTTCGCGTAGCGGCGCGAGCTGGGCGCCGAGGTCGACATGGTAGGCAAGGGGCTTCTCGGCGTTGATGGCGAGTTGCACCACCGGGATGTCGGCGTCGGGGAACGCGTGGGCGAGCACGGACCACGTGCCGTGGTCGAGCCCCCAACTGTCCTGGTCGAGGCCAACCCACGTCGGCTTCACGAGTTCGACGATCTCGGCGGCGAGAGCGGGGTCGCCGGGAGCGGGGTACTGAACGGAGAACAACGCATCCGGGAAGCCGTAGAAGTCGTGGATGGTCTTCGGGGCGGCCATGGCGGTGACGGCAGTGGCATTGATGTACCAGTGGGCCGAGATGGCAAGAATGGCCCGGGGGCGGGGCATGGACTCCCCGAAGGTCCGCCACGACTCGGTGTACCGGTTGTGTTCGAGAGCGTTCATGGGGGTGCCGTGCCCCAAGAACGCGGCAGGCATGATCATGGGTCGCACGGTATCCCTTCGCCGGAACCCCCTTGTCTTGACCAGATGATCAAATCATCTATATGATTTATGACGTGGCCCGTACTGCGCTCCAGACCCAGGTGAAACCGCGTCGGGCGGCCGAACTCGTCGCTGGCCACTTGCGGTCCGAGATCGTGACGGGAGCGATCAATCGCGGTGACAGGCTTCCGGTCGAGCGGGATCTCATCGACGCGTACGGCGTGTCGCGGCCGACACTCCGGGAGGCCTTGCGCATCCTCGAGACCGAGGGTTTGCTGGAGGTCACCCGGGGAGTGAAAGGGGGCGCCCGGGTCATCGGACCCTCGCTACGCCTGGCATCCCACGCCGTGAGCATGCTGTTACAGGCCCAGCGCACCTCGCTGGCCGACGTGCAGGTGGCCCGGCAGATCATCGAACCTCCCGCCGCTCGCATGGTGGCCGAGCAACGAGCCCCCGAGACTCTGAGAATCCTGCGGGATGCCCTGGAGTTCGAGCGGGTGGCCGCCGACTCACCCGAGTTCCCCTTCGCCGCCATGCGGTTCCATGAGTTGCTTTTGCAACTCTCGGGCAACAACACGTTGAGTGCGTTCTTGATGGTGCTCCACGACATCCACGAAGGCGTGGCCGTGCTCATCAGTACCGGGACTCGTGCTCCCGCCGTGTCGGCCAAGGTGCTGGAGTACCACGCGCAACTGCTCGGTCATGTCGAGGCAGGTGACGGGCCGGCCGCCGAGCAGTTGTGGCGGGACTACTGGACCTGGATTCTGCCGTACACGAACCCGGACTCGACCGCCGTGGTCGATGCCCTGCACACTCGGAGGACCTTCGATGGCTGACTACGACATCCTCATCCGAGGCGGCACCGTCATCGACGGCACCGGCGTACCGAGGTTCCGCGCCGATGTCGGGGTGAAGGATGGCCGCGTCGCCAAGATCGACGGCATCCGCCACGCCACGGCGGACCGCGTGATCGACGCGTCCGGCTGTCATGTCGTGCCTGGCTACATCGACATCCACACCCACTACGACGCCCAGATCCTGTGGGATCCGTGGTGCACGATCGGCGGCTGGCACGGCGTGACGTCGGTAGTGCTCGGCAACTGCGGGTTCGGGTTCGCGCCGGTGCCGCCCGAGCTTCGCGACCGGGCGATGATGTCGATGACCCGCAACGAGGCCATCCCCTTCGAAACGATGAAGGAGGGCATGGGCTGGGATGAGGCTGGGTGGGTGACGTTCCCCGAGTGGCTCGCGCATCTCGCGAGCATCCCGAAGGGAGTCAACGTGATGACGTTGGTTCCCCTCTCGCCCGTCTATGCCTGGGTGATGGGTGGATTCGAACTCGCCAAGGAGCGTCGCCCGACACCGGCCGAGTTGGATCAAATGGCCGCCCTGCTGCACGAGGCGATGGACCTCGGCGCCGTCGGCTTTTCGTACCAGCGGTGCGGGCCCATCTCCACGCAGCCCGACTGGGACGGCTCGCCGATGATCACCGACCTCCTGCCGGACGAGGAGATCCTGTTCTTCGGTCGGGAACTAGCGAAGCGCGGCGAGGGCTTCATCGAGATGTTCGACAAGTACCCGACGAGCTTCGCCACGCTCGAGGAGTTCATGGATGCCCTCGGCGAAGCGAGCGGCCGTCCGATCGTCCGCAACATCTTGATGGGCGACGTCACCAGGCCACAGCAGCACAAGCGCTTTATCGACTGGCTGGCCGACGGGCACGCCAAGGGCCTGCAGCACTTCGGCATGGCGTTCACGGTGCGCGCCCCAACCTTCATCACGTTCGAGGACTGGAGCCTGTGGGACGGCGCCGAGCACTGGAACAAGGTGATGAACGGAACCTTCGAGTCCCGGGTCGCTCTCATGCAGGATCCGCTGATGCGAGCCAAGCTGCAGAACGAGATCGACACCAAGAAGGTTCCCGGTCCGGGGGCGTGTGGCTATCCGAAGGACATGATCGTGCACGGCACCGGCGGGGTGGAGCGGTTCGATCAGTACCTCGGCCGCAAGGTGGGCGACCTCGCCGAGGAGTGGGGCTGCACGATCACTGATGTGCTGCTGGACATGTCGATCGAGGGTCGGTTCAAGGTGGAGTTCAAGGGTGACTGCATGGACATCGAACCGGTCACCGTCGGCGAGATTCTGCAATCGCCGTACGCCGTGCCGGGCATCTCCGATGGCGGCGCGCACTGCCACTTCATCGTGCAGGGCGCCTACCCGACGGACCTTCTGGAGTGGGCGGTGCGCGAGCAGGGGCTCGTCAGCTACGAGCAGGCCCACTACATGCTCAGCCGCCTGCCGGCCCACATGGCCGGCCTGTCGGACCGCGGTGTCCTACGCGAAGGCGGTCCGGCAGACATTGTGGTGTACGACCCGGCCACCATCAGTCGGTCGCCGCGATGGGACCAGGCGGAGCGTACGTACGACTGGCCGGCCAACGGTTGGCGATGGACCCAGAAGGCCAACGGGTTGCACTACACACTCGTCAACGGGCAGGTGACGTTCGAGGGGCAGGAGTGCACTGGATCCACCCCTGGTGAGTTCTTGAAGTTCGGTCGGGGCTGATCGCATGAGGGCCGAGACCGTGCACCGCATCCTCGACGAGATGGACTACGAATTCGCCCGCGACCGTCAGCCCGATGGCTTCCCCGACCTGCCTCGCATCCGGGCCGAGCGGTACCTGGATCCGGCGTTCTTCGAACTGGAAATGCAGGCCATCCGCAAGTGCTGGGTGATCGTCGGGACGATTCACGACTTCCCGGATGTCGGGAGCTTCCAGGTGATCGATCGGTGGGGAGGCGCCAGCGTCCTTGTCGTGCGAGGCGAGGACCGCGAGATCCGGGCGTTCTACAACACGTGCCAGCACCGAGGGGCACCCGTGGTGCGCAGCGAGTGCGGCACGGCAGCCCGGTTGCGCTGCCAGTTCCACTCGTGGCAGTACGCGCTGGACGGCACGCTCGTCAATATCCCGGGACGACGGGACTTCCACGAGAACCTCGATCCAGCCGAGAACGGCTTGCGGCCCGTGCGCTGTGAGATCTGGCGGGGATTCGTGTTCGTGAACCTCGATCCAGATGCTCCAACGCTCGTCGAATGGCTCGGGCCGGTGGCCGAACAGGCGGTGTGGTTCGACGGCTTACGAACGGCCGCCAAGAGTTCGATGGAGCTGCGTTGCAACTGGAAGATCGCTATCGAGAGCAACATCGAGGTGTACCACATCACCACGGTGCACCCGACGACGGTCGCGCGTGGCCTGGACTACCGGGGTTCGGC
Organism: Ilumatobacteraceae bacterium; assembly: GCA_046597895.1. Classification (GTDB taxonomy): domain Bacteria; phylum Actinomycetota; class Acidimicrobiia; order Acidimicrobiales; family Ilumatobacteraceae; genus WLJO01. Next base: position 21,835 of record JBKJJS010000412.1, on the reverse strand, counting down.
CCACGAGTTGTACCGCACCGGTCACAGCCGAATGGTCGTTCCCCGCCTCGGCTACGACAGCGCGGCGACGCATGCTGCTGCGCAGGACGACGCGTTCGAGGCGTTGCGAGGGAACTCCAACGTTTCGTTCCTGCTGTTCCCGTTCCATCTCACGCCGAGCGGCACCGTGGGCATGACGCTCCAGACGTTCTGGCCGCTCGCGGTGGATCGCACGCTGCTGGAGTGGCAGTCGTTGCTCCCGGACTGGGGTGATGGCGACCCGCCGACAGCGGGTGTCGAGCGCAACCTCTACTTCGACACCGTCATGGATGAGGACACGGCGAACATGGAGCCGGTGCAGCAGTCGCTGCGCTCACCGAGCTTCGACGGCATTCTCACGAGCTACCACGAGCGCCGCATCTACCACCACGAAGCGGCCGTCGATCGCCTCATCGGTATCGAGAACGTCCCAGAGCACCTTCGGGTTCCCCAGCTGCTGGAGAGCTATCACGCCGATTAAGGGTCTGGTCAGTGCCAGGCCATCGCGGCGTCGAGGGACGCCAGTTGGCGTTCAGGCGGCCATGACTCCGGGTCGAACAGGGCCTGGATGGCGACCCCGTCGAGGAGACTGATGAGCCGCTCGGCCTCGACAACGGCGGCCGCTCCGCTGGCCCGTCCCGCCCGCTCGACGAGGCTCGTCACGGTGGCGCGAAACTCGCGGTAGGCGTCCCGCTGTGACACGGCGAGCTCCGGATCACCCGCCGCTTGCGCGCAGAAGGCCACGGTGACCGTCCAGTGCAAGCGCGTGTCCTCGTCGATGGGCAGCGTGCGCAGCAGGGTGGCTCGCAGCGCGTCCTCCGGAGCGAGGTCGCGCCGCTCGGCGCGCGTCACACGTCGGCGCTCCAACGACGCGTCGAGCGTGAACGTGAGCAGTTCACGCTTGTTGCGGAAATAGTGCGTCAGCGCTCCCGTGGTCCATCCGGCCTCGGCCGCCACCTCGCGCATCGTGGCGCCGCTGATCCCGGCGCGAGCGATCACGCGTGCCGCCGCCGCGCCCAGTCGGGCACGACGTTCGTCGGAATCTACGGGACCTGGCATCGGCACGACTGTACGGCCGAGTCCCTGGTTGCGGGCGTAGTCATCCCGAGGTGTCGAACACCTGCCTCGCAATGTCGGGCCTTCGCGTGTACACACCATCCACGCCGGCGTCGGCGAGCAGGCGAAGCGTGTCCGGGTCGTCGACTGTCCAGGTGTAGACCGCCACGCCACGTTCGTGCCACCACCGCATCGCTTCAAAACCGAACCCACCAGGGCGGTGCGGCCCCTGAGCGATCGGGTCAGGGGCGCACCGGTCCTGGCCGGTTGTCGGGGTGGTAAATGCTTGACCGGGCTCGGCGTAGGGGGCGACGGTCACGACCGCATCAGCGCAGTGGGCACGCACGTCCTCCAACGCCTCGGGGAATCGGGACGTCACGAGGACAGGGCGGGCGACGGGGGTTCGGCGCAGGATGGCGCACAGCGAGGTGGCCATCATCGGGGTCGTGTGCTTGAGATCGAGCGCGAACGGCACGTGCGGGAACTCGGCCAGGATCTGTTCCAGCGACGGGATGCGGACTGGTTCGTCGATCGGTGGGCCGGCCCACCCGGCTCTCGTGTCGAGGGTCTGGATGTGGGACCAGGTCAGGCTGTCGATGGCCCCATGGCCATCGGTTTCCTTCGCTACGTCACGGTCGTGGCTGGCCACGATGACTCCGTCGGCACTCATCCAGAGGTCCGCTTCGAGCATGTCGGCGCCGACCATCATCGAACTATGCATGGCGAGCAGCGTGTTCGCCGGTCCGAGCCCCTCGCCCCCTGCGTGCGCGATCACGAGAGGAGGAGTCGACCGGTACGGACTCTGAGGGCATGTTGCCCGGTCCGCCGACGGCCCGCACCCGGCGATCATCGCGACCGTGATCGCCGCCGTCGCTACCCGCCGGGACTTGGGTCGGGGGAGGTTCGCTCGACCGTCGCGGTCCGTCCGAACCATTGACAGGACGATATCGGATATGGTACATAACAAGTGTTACGCGTACGTGGCCCACAGTCGCGTGCCAGTCCCGATGGTTGAGGAGAGCGATGGTCCACATTCCGACTCGTGGTGATGTGCCGGTCCGGCTTGGCCCGACCGTGAAGCCGACGCCCGACTATGGCCCCCGCAAGATGAGCCGGGACCCCTACACGGATCCCGTCCGATTCGAACTTGAGCGCGAGCGCGTGCTCGGGAAGCATTGGATCCTGGCAGGGCGATCGGAGCAGGCACCCAACGTAGGTGACTGGATTACCTTCGAGGGCCACGGCGAGACGGTGATCGTCACCCGTCAACCGGATGGCACCGTGGCGGCGTTCCACAACGTGTGCCGACACCGGGGCCCGGCCATCGTCGGGGAGCGGACGGGTTGTGGGGCACGGCGCTTCACGTGTCCGTACCACGGCTGGGTCTACGACACGACCGGCAAGCTCGTGGGCGTTCCGGAGCGCGAGGACTTCGCCGCCGAGCACTTGGAGAACGTGCGGGCTCCCGCGGTCGCCGCCGAAGAGTGGGGCGGCTGGATCTGGATCAACCTCGCCGGCCCGGACAACGCCAAGCCCCTCGCGGAGGGCATCGGACCAGAGATCATGGCCGACCTCGGTCGCTTCGCGATGGAAGGCATGATTCTCCACGAGGTCGTCGAGTGGGATGTGCCCGTGAGCTACAAGGCCATCGTGGACGGGTTCAACGAGGTGTACCACGTCAGCGAGTTGCACCACACCCCACCGGAGTTCACGAAGCAGGCGCGCGTCGCGTCGTTGCACATCGTCGGCGACAACTACATGTGCTTTGTGCCGCGGCCGCCGACCCTGGACCAGTTGGCTGAGGACTGGGACCATCACCAGTTCGCGATCTGCCACTACGTCGTGTTCCCGAACACGGTGTTCAACTGCAACCCCGAGCACATCCAGGTCTTCAATCCGATCCCCATCGACGTCGATCGCACGAGGTTCTTGTGCTGGCAGATCATCTACCCGGGTGACCACGACGACCCGGAGTACGCGGAGTACTACTCCAGGACGATGGCCCATTGGGATGCGCTGAAGGGTGTCGTCGCGGAGGACATCGCGATCTACGACCAGTTGGCGCGGACCAAGCGATCGAGTGGCTACACCGAGCACATCCTGTCGGCGCGTGAATGTAAAATCCACCGCTATCACGAGACAATGGATCAGAAGATCCGCGACTGAGGCGGCGCGACGCCAACGAGTGACGATCATGAACCACCGACGCGTCGTGCCAGCAGTGGTGGCGCTCGGCCGCCCGAGATGTCCATGGATGGCCATGGGAGTGCTGTCGATGACGAGATCATGGTTCAGCCGGGCGAAACCGGTGAGGCGACCCGTTCGTTCGATGAGGCTGGCACGGTGTTCATCGGTTGTCACCAGCCAGGGCACTACGAAGCCGGGGTGAAGGCCACCGTTCGCATCGCCTGATTGAGCAGGGATGATCAGTTGGCCCCGCCCTTGTGTGGTTCCCGTGGGACCCTTACTGCGTGGCGAAGGCGGTTCGAGCGGCGCGCATGGCCTCGACGGCACGGGGGATCCCGGCATACAGCGAGAGGTGGGTGATGACCTCCTCGATCTCCACCCGGGTGAGCCCGTGGGCGAGCCCGGCGGGCACGTGGACGGCCAGTTCCGGGACATTGCCGGACGAGGTGAGGATGGAGATCACCACGACCGACCGATCGCGTCGGGAGAGTTCGTTGCGGCTCCAGATTTCCCCGAACGCCCAGCGGTAGGCGATCACACCGACGTCTCCGAGGGCGTCGGCGAGGTTCGCGAGATCGGTCTCGGGATCGCGGCCGCCCCGGCCGCCTGAGATGGTACGGAAGATGTCGGCGGCGTCGTGGTCCCGTTCGGTGTCGGACTTGGCGGCTGCCGGGTGGCGCGAGCTCAGGCGATCGACGCCCTCGGCGGCCCGGAGGGCAGCGTCGATGTGGCGACTGGCGGCCATCGCCGCCGGAAAGCCGGCGTAGGCGGCCACATGGAGCAGGACCTCCTCGATCTCGACTCGGGTGAGCCCGTGGCGCAGCCCGATCCGCGTGTGCAGCTCGAGCTCCTCATCCCGGCCCTGCGCGGCGAGGGCGGAGATGACGAGCAGCGATCGGTCGCGCCGCGAGAGTTGCGGCCGGGCCCACATCTCGCCGACGACATCGAAGGCGAAGCTCCCGAGCGCGCCGAGACGGCGCCCGAACGACGTCGCCATCCGATCCGGGTCGACATCGGGCACGAACCGGGTGAACGTCGATGCCGCCTTCTCGTGCCGCTCCTCGTAGCTCGCTGACGTTGTCATCGGTCGCCCCCTCGTTCGGGCGCAGCGTACAAAGTGGGCTCGATGTCCGATCGGTCCTGTGGAGGTCTTCTAGTCACCACGGACGCCCTGTTGCACGGCTGTCCGCGCTCGACCGCTCGACCGCTCGACCGACCGGCTGGCCGAACTCGTCGCCGCAGGAGTGGTTCGCCCGCCGACGAGGCCCACTCGCTATCGGCCGCCGCGCCGCATCAGCGCACAGGGGTCGGTGAGCGACCTCGTTGCCGCACAGCGGCGATGATCACCTATGTCGGTACATCTACGCTGCTCAAGCTCGTCGTCGATGCGGTTGGATCCGAGCGAGCCGAGCTGATTTGGAACACGGCCGACGCACTCGCGTCGGTGAGCCTCGTGGTGGTAGAGGCTCGAGCAGCACTCGCGGCCGCGGTTCGGGCCGGGCGTCTCTCGCCCGCTCAGCACCGCGTTGCCAAGTCCGAGATCGCCCATCTCACTGGCGACATCCACCTCGTCGAAGTGACCGACGAGCTCATCGCCGTCGCGGCGGAGTTGGCTGAGACAGAGGGGCTGCGCGGCTACGACTCCGTTCATCTCGCCGCCGCACTTTTCGTCGGCGCAACGGTCCTTACGAGTGCCGACGTGGCGCTCTGCGATGCGGCCCACCGTCGTGGGCTCCATGTCGCCAACCCGCTGATCGGCTGACCGACACAGGCCGTGGCAAGCTGCTCAGAGGCGAAGGCGATCGGAGACGGACCCGGAACAGCAAGGCCATCAGCAGCGGCACGGGCACCAAGGATGATCCCTGGTGTCTGAAGACCCCACCGCTCGCCCACGCCGACTGGATGGAACTCGGTTCAGCCGACGAACAGAAGCCGGCCAAGGACGGCACCGTGGAAGCCTGGGGGCGCTCGCACGACAACCCGGTCGGTGGTTGGTACGGCTTGAAGAAGGGGCTGCGAGGAAGGTTCGGCATGTACGAGCACGCCGAGGTGGAGCACCTTGCGCGCGGCAACCGCATGCGGGCGATCTGAGCCGACCTCCGCCCAGATTCAGTCCAGGGCATCGATGAGCGCCTGCACCGGCGGGCGGGATGCGGGGGTGGCGGGAAGGTGGAGGTAGCGCACGATCCCATCACGTCCGACGACGACGTCGGCGCCGAGCTGACGGATGTCCTCGGTCGGGCGGCGGAGCCGTCGACCCTTGCAGAGCAGGCGGGCATAGGTCCGCAGCGTGCCGAGGGACCAGACCTGACGCCGTGAGCCTCGTTCGGCCCCGAGCAGCCGGTACAGCACGCGGTCCGGATCGCTCAGGACCGGGAAGGGCACCGCAAGGTGTTGGCGATACGCCGCCAGCAGACCGGGCGCCGCAAACGTCACCACCGCGATCGTGGCATCGCCGAACCCGGCGAGGTGATCGCGCACGGCGACCACGTGCTCCTGGCACGGCAGTCAAGCGAGGTGGCGGTGCAGGATCAGCACCATCGGCCGGCCGGCCTGATTCTCTGTTCGCCAGGGCCGGTTCTCCTCGTCGCACAGGGTCAACGCCGGCAGGCGGTCGCCGACGCCGATGGTCACCACGGCGTTTCCCCGGTTCGCTTCGTTCGGCGCACGTCTCAGCTTTCGCGGAATCCGGCTTCCTTGTGGCGACCATCGCACAAGGGCTTGTTGGCCGACGCGCCGCCGCGGCCCAAGGTGACCCGGTTGCGGGTCTCGAGGACGACGCCGTCGGCGGTCGTGATGGGAATGCCACCGGTGACCCACAGTGATCCGTTCGCCGCCGACGTGATCCCGAATGGTTGCGGCGAGGTGTTCGAGGTCATCTTTCTGTGCGCCTTGGGCCCTGGCTCAGTTCCCGAAGTCCCATGACTCACCTTTGGCGTATTGGCCCAGGATGTTCTTCGCGATGAGCACCTTGTGTACCTCGTCCGGGCCGTCGGCGATGCGCAGGGTCCTGGCACCCATGAACATGCCGGCGAGTGGGAGGTCGTTGGACACTCCGGCGGCACCCCAGACCTGGATGGCACGGTCGACCACCCGCCCATAGGCGGCGGGTACGAAGACTTTGATGGCCGAGATGTCCGTTCGAGCGCCCTGGAGGCCCGCATCGATCTTCTCTGCGGCGTGCAACGTCATGAGTCGGCTGGCCTGGATGTCGATGTAGCTGTCGGCGATGAAGCCCTGGATGAACTGCTTGTCCTCGAGTTTTCCACCGTGTACCTCGCGCGTGCGGCTCCGCTCGATCATCAGGTCGAACGCCCGCCACATCTGGCCGATGGAGTTCATGCAATGGAAGATCCGCCCGGCGCCGAGGCGATCCTGAGCGGCCTGGTGGCCCTCGCCGACACGGCCGAGCGCGTTCTCGACCGGCACGCGGACATCCTCGTACTTGATTTCGCAGTGGTCGGAGCCCGACCGGCCCCACACCCCGATGGCGCGAACGATGTTGACGCCCTTGGTGTCCGCGGGAACGATGATCTGGACCATCGGGCCGGACTTACGGTTGGCATCGGCCGATTCGACCGCCCGGCACATCACGATGAAGAAGTCGGCGTTGATGCCGTTGGACGTGAACCACTTGTGGCCATTGATCACGAAGTGGTCGCCGTCGCGCACGGCGATGGTGTCCAGCGAGCGTGGATCAGAGCCGGCGTTGTGGGGCTCGGTCATCGAAAAGCCCGACTCCATCGTGCCTTCGATGAGCGGGAGCAGCCACTTCTGCTTCTGTTCCGCCGTGCCGTACTTCACGAGGATCGACTGGTTACCGGAGTTGGGGGCGACGACACCGAACAGCGATGCGGCCCCGATGGCGTACGCCATGACCTCGTTCATGTAGGCATGGGCGAGAAAGTCCAGGCCCATCCCGCCGTACTCGGTGGGCAGGTGGGGAGCCCACAAGCCGGCCTGCTTCACCTTCTCTTTGATGCCGGCCCGCAACTCGAGTGTCTCGTTGCGATCCGTCCATGAATCGCCCTCGCGCCGGGAGGCCCACAGCCGGTTCTCGTTCGGCAGGATGTCCTCGTTGACGATCTGCGCCGTGCGCATCCGGATGTCGTTGATGCGCTGATCGAGTGTGGCGATCGGCTGGCAGTTCATGGGCACGGAGATTCCTCCAGGGTCAGGCTCGACGAGATGGTAGGCAACGGAGTTGGCCGATCCGGCTGTCAGCGCCGGTGTGGCGGACGAAACGGGTCCGGCAGCGTGTCGAGATCGGGCACGACCTTAGCCAGGAGCGAGGCCAGCGCGGATCGGTCGGCTCGCGACAATCGATCGAACGCCGCCGGCGGTGAGGTCATCGTGGCTCTGATCTCCTCGGCGACTGTCCTGCCAAGCTCGGTGAGGGCGATCTCCTTCACACGTCTATCGGTGGCGCTCACCCTTCGCTCGGCGAGGCCGACCTTCTCCAGGCGGTCGACGATGGCCGTGATGTAGGACGCATCGCACGTCATGTGATCGGCCATCTCACGCATGCGGCAGGGGCTGGAGGCGAGGACGGAGAGCGCGTGGCCGTGAGGAGGGGTGAGGCCGTAGCCGTGGAGGACATCGAACATGGCATCGCGCTTCTCGATGAAGAGAGCGACCATCCGTAGCCAGCTGGGCGCCAACTCGTCGCGGCGCTCCGGTTTCGTCGCGGCCTTTGTCATATCCGTGATCTTACCTAACCATCATTGAATATCGATGGTTGGTATTCGTCAACCATTTGCTAATGTGAAGTTCATGAGTTCCGCCATCGTTGCCGATCGCCTCGTCAAACACTTCGGTGGGGTACACGCCCTCAACGGGGTGTCGCTCGAGGTTCCGTCGGGGACCGTGCTCGGCCTGCTCGGCCCGAACGGGGCAGGCAAGACGACGGTGGTTCGAATCCTCACGACGATCCTGAGCGCTGACTCCGGCCGAGCCACCGTGGCCGGTCACGACGTGGCCGCCGCGCCGCAGGAGGTGCGCCGAAACATCGGTCTTGCCGGCCAGTATGCCGCGGTCGACGAAAACCTGACCGGCAGGGAGAATCTCGTCCTTGTTGGTCGGCTCAACCATGTCGGTAAGGCGCACTCGTCGGCGAGGGCGGTCGAACTACTCGATCAGTTCCATCTGACGGACGCCGCTGAGCGCCCGGCCCGCACGTACTCGGGCGGGATGCGCAGGCGCCTCGACCTGGCCGCCGCGCTGATCACTCACCCACCAGTCCTCCTCCTCGACGAGCCCACGAGTGGCCTCGACCCCGCCAGCCGCCAGGATCTCTGGACCGTCATCGAGACGTTGGTGTCAGACGGTACGTCCGTCCTACTCACCACGCAGTATCTGGAAGAAGCCGACCGACTCGCCACTCGCATCGTGGTGATCGATCATGGGCTCGTCGTCGCCGAAGGAACCCCAGCCGAACTCAAGTCCCGCCTCGGCGAAACCACGGTCGCCCTGCAGTTCCGCGAGGAATCCGGGGCTGAGCAGGCCGAGGCTGTCCTCGCTGGCTTTGGGGCCGGCCGCTTCGCTGGCGACCGCACCACCATCACGATCCCGCTGCGGGGTGGTGCCCGCACAGTACGCGAGGTGCTGAACCTCCTCGAAGCGGCCGGCCTCGACGTCGGCCGCATCGATCTGCACGAACCCACCCTGGACGACGTGTTCCTCAGCCTCACGGGAGACTCCGCATGACGACGACGATCCAACCCACCCCGTCGGTGCCGCGGCTGTTGCCCGCCTCGGACGGCGGCCTTGGCTGGGCCCTGAGCGACACGCTCGCCATGACGTGGCGCAACATCACCACGATGCGCCGAGTCCCCCAGGTGCTCGTGTTTTCCTTCGTTCAGCCCGTGATCTTCGTGCTGATGTTCCGCTACGTCTTCGGCGGGGCCATTTCCATTCCCGGCTACAGCTACGTGGATTACCTGATGCCCGGAATTTTCGTGCAAACCGTGGCATTCGGGGCCATCAACACGGCGATCGGCCTGGCCGACGACAAAGGGAAGGGCTTGCTGGAGCGGCTCCGGACGCTGCCCATGGCCCGGTCCGCCGTCCTCGGGGGGCGCGTGCTGGCCGACACGATTCGGAACGTATTCATCGTCCTGCTCATCCTCGGCATCGGGTTCCTCGTGGGCTTCCGCACCCACACGAACGTCGTGATGGTCGCCGCCGGTATTGGCGTGCTCGTGCTCTTCGGCTTCGGGTTGGCGTGGCTCTTCGCCTTCATCGGCCTCTCGGTCACGAACGGCGAGGCCGCACAGGCCGCGTCGTTTCCACTCCTGGCGCCACTCGTCTTCGCTTCGAACCTGTTCGTCGACCCGGAGACTATGCCGAGTTGGCTGCAGGGATGGGCGAAGTATCAGCCGGTGAGCGCCGCGGCCGACGCGGTGCGCGCCTGCATGCTCGGCGGTCCGACGACTGCCAAGGTGCTGACGTCGATCGCCTGGTCCTTCGGCTTCGGCTTGGTCCTCGGGCCGATCGCCGTGCGGCGGTATCGCCGCACGTGACGGACGCGCAAGAATCTGGATTCCCCCGATCCAACCTGTAGAGGAACTCACCATGACTGCCCCGTACACCCTGGATCAGCGACCAGGTCACAGAGCAGGAGCCGACCCGACTCAGGCCAAGGGGTGCTCGGTGAGAAACCGCTTCCCCTGCACCGTGAGTTCCAGTTCCGTGAACCATGGTGCCGGTCGTTGGCCGCTCCGGCTGCCCCAGATGAACGAGCGGTCCTTCGCTTCCTTCAGGCAGTCGGCGACATCATCGAGCGACCAGGCCAACGCGGCGGCGAGGCACTCGTTGTCCGCGGGCGAGTCCTTGTCGTCGCCATCCTGGACTGCCTGGAGCAGCCGGGCGAGATCACCATCACCGGCCACGGGGTTCCTCTTTCGGTGTTACTCAAGGACAGCACGATTACCGTCGCTGCGACCATAGCGCCGACCTACGGGCTGTGGACGCCCCTGATGATCGACGCCCTATCGAGCACCGGGAGCATCAAGTTCGATGACGCATGCTCGATCGGGCGACAAGCGACCCTCGAGCACCTCGTCGAACACCGTCGCCACGGCGTCGGGACCGTGGTGGACCTCGATGGTCAGCCACGTCTCGGCCGACTCCGTGAAGGTGTTCCAGGCGGCGCCGACGCGCTCCTCGAAGCCCGGCCCACCCCAGTCGGCCAGCCTGCGCACCACATGGTCGGGAGCGAAGAACATCGTCGGAGTCGGGCCGGGGAGGTCCGCGCCGAACTGCACCTGTTCCCAGTGCGTAGCACCCACCTGACAGCTGTGCAGCAGACGATCGCCGAAGTGGCCGTGTACGGCGGCGAGCACGGCGGCGTCGCCGCCCATGTCCACGAGCACGGTAGGCACCGTTGGGTCGAGTGACGACACATCGTCGTAGGTGACGACACGGTCGTAGTAGCCGACCGACTGTACGAAGTCCGCATTGCGGGCCGAGGTGAGTCCGACGACCTCGACCTGGTGGCGAGCCGAGAGCAGCGCGGCGAGGGACAGCCCGGTCTTGCTCGACGCACTCGCAATCACTACGGACGCCGCGCCGAACGATTGGTGGTCGGCGAGCCAGTCGTCGATGAGGAACGAGGTGGTGAACAGTGGTCGCAACACGGCATGGAGCTGCTCGTCGTGCTCGCTCGCCCGTACGGCAAGGCGGGTGTACTGGTTGTACACGGGGGGAAGGGGCTGCCGGTGGGCGCTGGCATCGACGAAGCTGCCGGGCGTGATCCGCGTGGGCTCGACCACCAGGTGGGTCGACATCGGGAAATAGCCATAGACCCGCTCGCCGTCGCTGATGCCGTCGCAGTGCGACTCTGCGACATCGGCGAAGCCCCACACGGGCACCCGGCCCCAACCGTCCTCACCCGGGAAGAAGTCCCAGTACCGCATGAGGTCGCCGAACGCCCCGTACGTGATGTTGTTCGCGGTGAGCGCGCACTGCCCGACGTGTAACAGCACCTGTCCCTCGGCTACCAGCGTGAGCGGCCCGTCGAGGATGCGATGCGTGCGAAGGTCGTTGCGACGTACTTCGAAGTCCATCGCCCCGATGCTAGATGCGAGATCACCACGACGGGTCGCCGCCCGATCTCCGACGGCTCGCACCACCGCAGCTCGCCTCGCCTCGGCAGGGAGGTCACCGTGCCCCGACGGCTTCGCGGAACGAGGCGAGGTCCCCCCAGTCGTCCGGCTCCTCGAGCGGATGGGCGTCGTATGCCGCGGCGTACAGAGCGTCGGTCTCCGAGGCTCGACGGTGAGCCAGCAGCGCCGTGAGAGCGTCGCCATGACTCCGTCGCTCCTCCATGGCGAACTGCCATCGTCGCGAGGGCCACTGCTCGAGCCGGCGGTCCGACCGAAGGGCGTCGCCCGTCATCGCCAGTCAGGGCGTGTCGTCTTGAGTTCGCCGACACCTGCACGTCGTCACGGGGGCTGGCCCGGGAGGAGCACGAGCTTCCCGACGAAGTCCTTCTGCTCGAACCGCGCCTGGGCGATGGCGATGTCGCCGAGCGGGTAGACCTCGGCGACGAGCGGCTCGACCGCTCCGGCTCGGGCGAGGCGGGCGAGTTCGGCGAAGTGGGCTTCGGTGTGCATCGTCGAGCCGATGATGAACCGATTGCGCAAGTAGAGACGGCGGATGTCGAAGGCCACGACGGGACCGGCGATGGCTCCACACGTGACGAGGCGCCCACCATCACGCAGCCGGTCGACGATCGCCCCGAAGTCGTCGCCGCCCACGACGTCGACCACCGCGTCGACCTCCGCGATCTGGCCGAGTTCGTCCTGATCCCGGACGACGATTTCGGCGGGGCCGAACGCAGAGACAACAGCGACCTTGGCGGCACTCGTGAACGCCAGCACGTGGCAGCCCCTGGCCACCAGCAGTTGGACGGCGGCAGAGCCGACGCCTCCCGACGCACCAGTGACGAGCACCCGCTCGCTGGCGAGGCAGTTCGCCCGCTCGATCATCCCCATCGCCGTGCCGTAGGCGATGGGCAGACAGGCCAGTTGGGCATCCGACAGGGGGGAGTCCGTGACGTCGTGCAGGCGGGCGGCGGCCGAGACGTGGTACTCGGCGAACCCACCGTCCGTCTCGCTTCCGACGACGGCAGCCGGGAGACCTTGGCGGTACGTGACGATGGGGTCAACGAGGACCCGCCGTCCGACGAGGCCCTGGTCGACGTCTGGCCCGATCGCCGCGACGACGCCCGTGATGTCCCCGCCCTGGATCCGCGGGAACTCGAGAGGAATGCCCAACCAGCCGGCGATGGCGTCCGGATCGTTGGCCGTCCCGTAGGCGCCGCGACGTGTCCAGACGTCGGTGTTGTTCACGGCGGCGGCCGCGACGCGAACGAGTGCCTCGCCGGGCCCGGGCTTGGGCACCGGCCAGTCGGACCTGACCTCGACTACCTCGGGCCCACCGTGAGCCCGGGTTACGGCCGCCTGCATCGTGGGGGGAACGCTCGCCATCACGCGCGGTCTCCCGGAGGCGCCCGGTTCAGCCGTTCTCGGCGATGCGCTCGCGGATCTGGTCGAACGTGAGCTCCTCGACGGGCTCCGCTTCGTAGTCCTCCGGCGTCGTCGCGGTGTCCGGCAGCGGCAGGTAGTAGCTGTGGCCCCGGGCGGTCCAGTCGCCGACCATCGCGAAGAACTCCGGCCCCGCAGGGTCGATGCCGCGGATGGGCATGGAGCCACGGCGGATGTTGAAGTCGTGCGGAGCGAGTTCGCCGGCGCGCACGAACCACTTCTCGGCAGCGTCCCCCCGACCGTGCTGCGCTAGCCACCAGGCGAGTGCGAACGCGGCGCGCGCCTCCTGGTCGGCCTCGGTCGGGATCTTGGTGTCGGCGATGACGTCACCGGTGTAGGCGGGAGCGTCGCCGTGGACCCACGCCCGCAGCTGGGCGAGCGGCTTGCGTGGATGGAACCGCGTCATGCTGGCGAACAACGCCGACACGTAGTGCACGTCCTGGGGCCGCACGATGCGACCCTCCTCGTCGATCCACAGCACCGTGGGAACGTTGACCATGTTGTAGAGGTCGGCGACACGATGTTCGGTATCGATGAGGCTTGGATGCGTGGCGCCGGCCTTCTCGATGAACGGGCGGGCGTCCTCGGGGGAGCGATCGATCGCGATGGTCAGGACCGCCAGGCCGTCAGCGGCGAGTTCTTCGTGGATGGCCTGCCACACGGGCAGGTCGTAGCGGCAGCCTCACCAACTTGCGTAGGCGTAAAGCACCACCTTGCGCCCGCGATAGTCGCTGAGTCGGTGCATGACGCCATTGATGTCGGGGAGTTCGAAGTCCGGAGCGAGGCCACTGCGAAGGGAGTCGGCGCGCTCCTGGGCGGACGCTCCGAAGGCGGCCACGTGCTCGACGGCGTCAACCACGAGAGGTCGGCCCAGCAGGCGTGCGAGCAGTGTCGCATCGATGGATCCACTCGGGGTCCCCGCCGGGACTGGGATACAGATCTCATCGCGGCACAAACCCTCGGGCTTGCGTTCCCAGCCGAGTACCGCAGGGTCGAGCATGAGCGTCTCTCCGGCCTCCACTGTTCCAACGGCCTGCTCGTCGATCACCGTCCATGTCGTCATGGGCCGAACCGTAGTCGGGCCGCCCCGGCGATCCGCGTTCGGTCCCTTCCCAGGGTTGTATACCCCCTGGGGGTACGATAAGATCCGTGTAGCGCCGGATGTCGAGCCCCGACAGGCGGTCCCAGAAGGAAGAAGGAGTGCACCGTGAGTATCGAATCGTTCAAGGTCATCGGGATGACCTGTGGCCATTGCGTGGCGGCTGTCACCGCTGAGGTGTCGAAGTTGGCTGGCGTCACCAAGGTCGACGTCGACCTGGCCGCCGGCGCGGTGACAGTTGAATCAGAACTGCCCGTCGATCATGCCGCCTTCGCTGCCGCCATCGACGAAGCAGGGTTCGAGGTCGCGGCGTGAGAACGGCGACTCGGTTGGCACTGTTCGCGCTTGCGCTGAGCGCGACGTTCGGCCTCGGTGCCGGTCTGGGTGCGGCGGTCGGCCCGATCACGATCGGCGGTGGCTCCGGTCACGACCCCGGGGGCCAGGAACCAGGGCACACCGGCAACGAGGGCGGCTGACGACATGACGGTCGAGATCGTCGAACCGGCCACGACTCAGGTCCAACTCGACATTGGGGGGATGACCTGCGCCTCCTGCGCGGCGCGGATCGAGAAGCGATTGAACAAGTTGGATGGCGTCACCGCAACGGTGAACTACGCCACGGAGAAAGCGAAGGTCGTCATCACCGGCGACGTCACCACTGATGACCTCGTGGCGCAGGTCGAGGGCCTCGGCTACACCGCCGTCCGGCCGGCGCCGCCAGGAGCGCCAGCGGCCTCGGGGGAATCTGGTGACCGACGCACCGCCGATCCGACAAGGGCGTTGCGGCAGCGGCTCCTGATGTCAACTGCGCTCGCCGTGCCAGTGGTGCTGCTCGCGATGATCCCCGCGCTGCAGTTCGACTCGTGGCAATGGCTCTCACTCACTCTTGCCGCTCCCGTCGTGACGTGGGGAGCCTGGCCATTCCATCGCGCAGCGTGGACGAACCTGCGCCATAGTGCCGCCACGATGGACACGCTGATCTCCGTCGGCACGCTCGCCGCGTTCGGGTGGTCGCTGTACGCCCTGTTCCTCGGCGACGCCGGAGACCCATCGATGCGGCACGCGTTCTCGCTCACTCCGGAGCGTGGCATGGGCTCCAGCCAGATCTACCTGGAGGTCGCCGCCGGGGTCACCGTGTTCATCCTCGCCGGGCGCTACTTCGAGGCCAGGGCGAAGCGTCGCTCGGGTGCCGCGTTACGAGCGCTGCTCGAACTCGGGGCGAAGGACGTGGCGGTGATTCGCGAGGGCGCGGAGGTCCGCATCCCCATCGAACAACTCGCCGTCGGCGACCGCTTCGTCGTGCGCCCCGGGGAGAAGGTGGCCACGGACGGGGTCGTCGAGGAAGGTGCCTCGGCGATCGACGCCTCGCTCCTGACCGGCGAGCCCGTGCCGGTCGAGGTAGGCCCCGGTGATCCGGTGGCCGGCGCAACGGTCAATGCCGGCGGGCGGCTCGTCGTGCGGGCAACTCGTGTCGGTGCCGACACCGCGCTCGCACAGATCGCCCGACTCGTCGAGGAAGCACAGACCGGCAAGGCCCAGGTGCAGCGCCTCGCCGACCGCATTTCAGGGATCTTCGTCCCTGTCGTGATCCTTCTCGCGTCAGCCACGCTCGGCTTCTGGCTCGCGGCAGCGGCGACGGACAAGGCGACCACGGCATTCTCGGCGGCGGTTGCCGTGTTGATCATTGCCTGCCCCTGCGCGCTCGGCCTGGCCACCCCCACCGCACTGATGGTCGGTACGGGTCGAGGTGCTCAGCTCGGGATCCTCATCAAGGGACCCGAGGTGCTGGAGTCCACCCGCCGCGTGGACACCGTGGTGCTGGACAAGACCGGCACGGTGACCGCCGGACGCATGGCGCTCGTCGATGTCGTACCGGCCAGCACCACGAGCGTCTCGCAGTTGCTGCTCCTTGCCGGTTCGTTGGAAGACGCGTCCGAGCACCCCATTGCCCAGGCCATCGCGGGAGGGGCGCGCGAGCGCGGCATCACCCTGGTAGGGGTGGAGTCCTTCGGTAACACCGAGGGTCTCGGAGTACAGGGACTGGTCGACGGACATGCGGTGGTGGTGGGCCGGGAACGGTTCCTCGCCGACTGGTCGCTGCCGCTTGACGACGAGCTGCGGACCGCCCGCGACACTGCCGAGTCGGCGGGGCGCACGGCGGTGTTCGTCGGCTGGGATGGGGTCTTGCGCGGCATGCTCGTCGTGTCCGACACCGTCAAGCCATCGTCGGCCGAAGCGATCGCGGGGCTGCGCGACCTTGGCCTGCGTCCGGTGTTGCTCACGGGGGACAACGAGCGAGCGGCGAGGACCGTCGCGGCGTTGGTCGGCATCGACGAGGTGATCGCCGAAGTCCTGCCGGCCGAAAAGGTCGATGTGATCAAACGGCTGCAGGCCGAAGGTCGCGTTGTCGCCATGATCGGTGACGGAGTCAACGATGCCGCCGCGCTGGCCCAAGCCGACCTCGGCCTCGCCATGGGTACCGGGACGGACGCCGCCATCGAGGCCAGCGATCTCACGCTCGTGCGCGGCGACCTGCGTGCCGCGGTGGATGCCATCCGGCTGTCCCGGCGCACCCTCGCCACCATCAAGGGCAATCTGTTCTGGGCGTTCGCCTACAACGTCGCCGCGCTGCCGCTTGCCGCGGCCGGGTTGCTCAATCCGATGCTGGCGGGGGCCGCCATGGCGTTCTCAAGCGTGTTCGTGGTGTCCAACAGCCTCCGGCTTCGACGCTTCCGTTCGACGACACCAACCCGAGGCGAGGGGTGACGATGGCGGCGTACGAGATGGAAAAGGTGGCCATCGCCAAGCGACTCGCTCGCATCGAAGGGCAGGTACGGGGTATCGCCGGCATGGTGGAGTCCGACCGTTACTGCGTCGACATCCTCGATCAGGTGTCGGCTGTGACGAAGGCTCTGCAACAGGTGGCGCTCGGCCTGCTCCACGAGCACCTCGGCCACTGTGTCGCAGATGCGGTACACGCCGGCGGACCGCAGGCCCAGGAGAAGATCGACGAGGCGACCGCGGCGATTGCCCGCCTCATGCGCAGTTAGCCGATCACACCGGTTGGCGAAGTTCCACCCCGAGATATGGATGGCCCACGACCCCGTCGGTGGATGGTTGCCACTCGGGAAGCAGGATCGGGCGACCCACGATGATCGGAGTGTTCGTACTTGTACGGCCGCCCGGACCCTCCTCGATGAGGTTCACGAGCAGCGCGGCGATCTGTTCCGGCCGCATCCATGAGGCGATCATCTCGTCGGTGGGGTCGGCGCCCGTCGCCACCCGTGTGAAGCCACGCAGCATCTCGGTGTCGGTCGCCCCCATGGACACGGCGTTGACCCGGACGCCCTTGGACCCGACGGCGTTGACCCAGGCGTTGACGAGACCCATGAGCCCCCACTTGGAGGCGTCGTAGGCGTCCAGCACCGGTGCGGTGTAGGGAAAGTCGGCCGGCCGGCAGAGGTGATCGGTACCGATGATGACGACGTTTCCCTTGCCTCGTGCCGCCATGCCGGGGAGCACGGCCCGCCCGGTGAGGTAGACGCCCCGAAGGTTCGTGCCGATGTGGAACTCGAAGTCGTCGACGGCCTCCTCCCACGGGCCGAGCACGTTGCTGAATCGGCACACGCCGGCATTCAGCACGGCAATGCCGATAGGCCCGTGCTCGGCGACGACCCCGTCGACGAACGCCCTGACCTCGTCGGGTCGAGACACGTCGACCGTGGCGTCGCAGCCGGGAAGCACGTCGCAGGTGACGACGGTAGCTCCGGCGTCTCGAAGTGCGGTGGCGAAGGCCGCGCCCAGACCACGGGCGGCTCCGGTGACGATGCAGACCTCGTTGGCGATGTGGCTCATGGCCCGAACGTAGCGGGCCGGGCCGGTCCGGTCGCCATGGCGCCCCGCAGTCGGTGTTCAGCGAGGTGCGATGTCCCTCGGGCGGGGCTCGGAGGGGAACGTCATCGGGCCGAGGGCGTCCCGTACCGCTCGGGCGATGGCGAGAGCCGTGCGGTCCTCGAGATACGGGGCGACGAGCTGGACGGCGATCGGCAGACCGTCGCTCGTCGTCCCGACCGGGATGACGGTGGCGGGCAGGTACGCCATGCCGATGAGCATCGTCCACCAGAACAGGTCGCTGTAAGGCCGTATTGCCCCGTCGACGGCGACGGTGCGGTCGGTCGGCGTGCCTTGCTGATTGTGGGGAAACGGCGGGGTGACGATGACCGGGCACACCAGCGCGTCGTGGTGCCGGAAGAACTCGGCCCAAGCGGCCCGGACGTGGGTGCGGGCGACATCGGCGGCCTGCCAGCGTCGGTGATCGGCCGTATAGGCGCCGAGGACGGCGGCGATGGAGTCGGGCAGACCGCCCGCCGCGGCCATCTGGGCCATGCCCTCGAACTCGGCATCGGACAGTGAGGGGGTGACGGCGGCGACGATGAGCCAGAGGCCGAGTTGGAAGGCGGCGTCGGCATCGATGCCGGGCCGGGCATCCGGCGCGACGCGGGCGCCCAAGCCGGAGAGCACCTCCCCGACGCGATGAACGGCGGCGACGGTCTCCGTGGAGGCCGGACATGAATCGGAGTCAGCCCACACTGCGACGCGGTAGCCATCGATGCGCTCGTGCCGGGCTACGGGAACGCGGGCGCTCCAGGCGATGGCGCGGTCAGGGCGAGGGCCGGCCAGAAGGTCGAGGAGGAGCTCGAGGTCGTCGACGGAACGGGCGAGGGGACCGTGGACGTTGATGTCCGGCTCGGTGAGGCCACCGCCGACGCGGTCCAGATAGCCACCGCAGGGCACGAGGCCGTAGCTCGGCTTGTGGCCGACGATCCCGCAGTACGCCGCGGGAATGCGGATGGAACCTCCGATGTCCGTGCCGAGCTCGAACGCCGTGAAGCCGAGCGCCACTGACGTGGCGGCGCCCCCCGACGATCCACCGGGCACCCGTGACGCGTCCCACGGGTTGTTGGTCGTGCCGAAGATGTCGTTGTAGGTCTGGAGGTCCCCCGACCATCGGGGAACGTTCGTCTTGGCGAACGGGATGGCGCCGGCGGCGCGGACCCTGGCCACGACATCGGCGTCGGCGGACGGCACGTGATCGGTCAGCTCGGTCGCTCCGCCGGTCGACCGGATGCCGTTGACGGCTAGTGCATCCTTCACGGTGATGGGCAGCCCGTGGAGCGGGGGGAGAGCGGCACCGCTCGCCGTGAGGTCGTCGGCGGCGCGGGCGGCGGCCGACGCCCGTTCGAGGTCGAGGGTCACCACGGCGTTGACCGCAGGGTTGTGACGATCGATCCGGGCGGCAAACACGTCGAGGAGCTCCCGGGACGAGACCTGCCTCGAGGCGACGAGGGAGGCCAGTTCGCGGGCGGAGAGGTGGAACAGATCGGTCGGCATGGCGTCGGTGTCCTTTCTGGCAGATGTCGTGGTGGAGCGGTCAGGCGATGAAGCCGCCGTCGACGATGATCTCGGCTCCATTCACGTACGAGGCGTTCGCGGAGAGCAGGAACATCACGACTTCGCCGACTTCCTTGGCGTCGGCGACCCGCTTCATCGGCACCTGGGTTTCGATGATGGCATCGATGCCCTTCGGCAGCATGTCGGTGTCGATGAACCCGGGGTGGACCGAGTTGACGCGCACGCCGTGTGGCCCCAGT
This sequence comes from Ilumatobacteraceae bacterium, assembly GCA_046597895.1. Taxonomy (GTDB): domain Bacteria; phylum Actinomycetota; class Acidimicrobiia; order Acidimicrobiales; family Ilumatobacteraceae; genus WLJO01. The sequence continues at coordinate 2,276 of JBKJJS010000412.1, read as the reverse complement.
TCGCGAGCGGCGGTCTTGGTCATGCCGGTGACCGCCCACTTGCTGGCGGCGTAGGCGATGGCCCGCAGGCCGCGGAGCCCGGCTACGGAGGAGATGTTGACGATGGCGCCACTGCGCTGACGGATCATGGAAGGGGCCACGGCCTGCATCCCGAGGAACACGCCGATCTGGTTCACGTCCACGATCTGGCGGTAGTCGGCCTCCGTGGCCTCGACCACGCCACCGGGCTTCCAGATCCCGGCGTTGTTGACGAGGCCGTCGACCCGGCCGTACTCGGCGAGAGTGGCGTCAACGGCAGCGGTCCATTGCGCCGCCGACGTGACATCGTGCCGGAGGTAGCGGCCGCCGATCTCATCGGCCACCGGCCGGCCGTCGATCACGTCGGTCACCACGACCTGTGCCCCGGCCGCCGCCGCCAGTCGAGCCTCAGCGGCGCCCTGACCGCGCGCACCGCCCGTGATGATGATGATCTTGCCGTCGAGTGACCCCATGGGTCGATCCTAAAGTGCTCCACTTGGAAGGCCAGCAACGCCGTGATTGAATGTTGACCAATTCACTCAACATTCAACCCTGGGAGCCACGGGCAATGAGCACTACCGCATCCACACTCAACGATGTCAACATCGGCGCCGTGGCCGGTCTGGCCGGCAAGATCATGGAGGAGCCGACAGTGGCGGACACCCAGTGGCGCGCCCAGGTCACGTGGAAGGGAGCCTTCCGCTCCGAGTCCCAGGTCCGTGACTTTGCGCCCGTTCCGTCCGATGAGCCTGCCGGTCTCGGCGGCACGGATACGGCGGCGAACCCGGTGGAGCAGCTGCTCTCCGCGCTAGGGAACTGCCTCGCCGTCGGGTACGCCGCCAACGCCACGGTCGCCGGTATCGAGATCGAGGACCTCTCGATCGACCTGGAAGGCGACCTCGATCTGCATACGTTCCTCGGGTTGGCGGATGCAAACGCCGGCTACGAGGCCATCCGCGTCAAGGTCAACCTGAAGAGCAACGCCAGCGCCGAGCAGTTGGCGGCGCTGCACCACAAGGTGACCGGCACCTCGCCCGTCGGGCACACGCTGAGCCGTGCTGTGCCCGTGCACATCGAATTGGCCTGATCGGCGACGACGGCCTCGTCAGCGCTGTCCGGGCCGCAAGTTCCTCCAGGCGATCGATCGGGTAGACGACGTTGAGGTCCATGGCGATCGCGGCACGGTCGAAGTTCGGACTCCAATGGCCGAGCACGAGGTCGCGTCGGTCACGGGCGATGAAGCGGTAGCTCACGTCGCCTGCCGTGAACCGGTCATCGTCAGGCGTGTGTAGGGCTGCGGAGGTCACGATCGCGACGGTGGCCGAACCCAATGGTGGCGGGGTCACCCACGCCGGATGTGGGAATGTCGGACCCGGCAAGGTCGCCGAGTTGCGATGGATCTGATCGAACCAGGTGATGTCGTCGTGACTCGCTATACGTGCCCTGCCTGGAACTCGATCCTCGCTCTTGCCGGAGCCCTCGTCACCACCACCGGGGGTCTGGCGTCGCACGCCGCGATCATGGCGAGAGAACTCGACATCCCCGCCGTGCTCGGGCACGCCACCGCCTGCGACCGCGTGCGCACGGGAATGGTCGTGACCGTCGATCCGGTTCGCGCCACCGTCACGCCGGCCGTCGAAGTACGCACCGAGGCGTAGGCGTCAGAGCGGAGGAGCCAGGGGGCTGACGACAGCCGGTGATCGGTAGAACTCGACGACGAAGCGGACCGCGCCGGTGACGATCACGCGATGCGGTCGTTGGGGTGGGATGGCGATCGAGTCCCCCTCGGTCAGCCGGTGCACGGTGTCCGGTTGATCCTCGAATACGAACGAGGCCGCTCCCGAGCGGATGACCAGTCGGCCCCACACTCCCGGTGCGGTCTGATGCGCAGCGAGAAGCGCAGCCGGAATCGTGTGTTCCGAGAACTCCGGCGTCGTGCGGACGAGCTCGAGACCATCGGGAAGGACTGGCGCGGGTGACTTCATGTGGCGATCAACGTAACCGCCTGGGGCCCAGGCCCCGCGAGTGCTGCCGTGCCGAAAGAGGTTTTTCCCTGACGGTTCCAGCGCAACGATGCCCTGTCGGTCGTCAAGTAAACCGAACGTGGTGAGCTTGCCCGTGCGGGGTTGGCCTGAGCCAGATCAGTTGATTTCGGTGCCGTTGGGTCGGTGGGTGTGGTAGCGGCCTTGGTGGTCGCGGGTGATGGTGTATCCGCGGTTCTTCAAGAAGTTGTGGCGGGGGCAGCATGGTGCACCGTC
>JBKJJS010000314.1:0-10026 GCA_046597895.1 Ilumatobacteraceae bacterium | reverse complement strand
CGGCCGCGACCCCCAGGTGTGGCCCGAGCCGCTGCGCTTCGACCCCGACCGGTACGTGGATCTCGACGACGAGCAACGAGCGCAGTCCGATCTGGCCTGGATCCCGTTCGGACGCGGTCCACACATGTGCATCGGCTTCGCTCTCGCCCAACTCGAGCTCACACTGATCATCTCTCGCCTCGCCCAGCGCTGCGACATCACGGCGCCTCTCGGGGAACTTCCGAAGCCCGCCGGACTCATCGTCAGCCGCCCGACTGGCGGCGCGCTCGTCACGGTCGTGGCGCGTCGGGCCAACTGAACGGGCGTGGACGCCGGCTCGATGTCGCGCTCGTAAGCTCTGGAGCCCTCGCCACCAACGCAGTGCGCGGGACGCCGGTTGGGGAACGGTGGTGCACCCGGCGGTCCTCACGACACGGCTCGGCCAACTCGGCGTCGGCGGGGGGCGACAGATCTGCGCTGCCCTCAACGCTCTTGCCGGCTGCTGATCGTTGCGGACTGGCTTCACGAATCGGTCCACGAGCAAGCCAACGCGCTCTGGGGCGTCGGTACGGTGGTGGGCATGACCACCCCTCCGGTGCCCCAACGGCTCAGGATCCTCGTGGCGGTCGATGGCGGTGTGGCATCCGAACGAGCGGCCATCGCCGCGCACCGCTTGTTCGGTGACGAGGCCGACTACCTGTTGATCGCCGTCGGGCAGGGCGCCGACCCGCTGCTCGCCTCGGGGCGCGACGTGCTGTCCGTCATGTCGGCGAGCGACCAGACCCTGGAGATTGCCGCCGATCACGCCCACCTCGACCATCCCGAGGTCCTCTCGGCGGCCGGCAACGTGGCGACCGCCATCGTGCAGGCCGCTCACGAGCACACGGTGGACGTCATCGTCATCGGCTCACACGATCGGAGCTGGTTCAGACGGCTTTTCGACCCCTCGACGGCGCGCCACATCGTCGGCGCGTCCGATCTCCCCGTGGTCGTCGTGAAGGCGGCGTCGCCGTCGGATCCGCCGTCGCCGGACCGCTTCGTCATGGTCGCCACCGACGGCAGCACGCAGTCGCGATACGCCGCGGGGACAGCGGTGAGGCTGTTCGGCCCGAGCGCCCGGTACGAGGTCGTTCACGTCGCTCCCGACCGACCGGATCCGAATGCCGACGCCTCGGGGTTCGCCGGCCCACTCATCAACGACGCGGAGGCCGACGAGATCTTCCGCGAGACGGTCGTCGACGCGGACGCCATGGTGGCCGAGACCGCCCGCGCGATCGGACCGGTCCCCGTGGCGCAGACCGTGCTGTTCGGCGATCCGGTGCTTCGCCTCTGTGAGTGGGCGAGCGAGGCCGCGGCCGACCTGCTCGTCATCGGGTCGACCGGCACGTCGGGGCTCCTGCACATGCTGTTGGGCTCGGTCTCCGAGGACGTCGTCGCCCACTGCGACATCCCCGTGCTCGTCGTGCCATCCCGACCGGCCCTCGAGGACTGACCGAACGAGCAGACCGACGTCGCTCATCGACATGTGCCTGGTCTCGACGGGGTCGTTGACGCGGTCGAGGTACTCGGAGCGGTGCTGCTCGGGCACGTAGTCGGCTCCTGACGCCTACGAACGCCGATGCGGTGCTTGGTCGCCACCTCCCACGCGCTGGCGGCCGAGACCAACGCGGTGTTGGCGGGATCATCGAGGCCGCCGCGGCGGCGTCCGACAGCCGGGCCGACCCGACGGCGCGCCAGAGGAAGGTGTGCGTGTCGAGGAGCAGTCTCACCGTTCCCAGGCTCGGATCGGCCCAGTGGGTCATGAGCTTCCGAGAGATCGCGGTGGCGCCCGGGTAGTTGCGAGCGCGCCACAGCTCGACCTCACGGCGGACGTCGTTGATGAGGCTGTTGGCCTCGCGCCGTTCACCCGTGAAGTCGAAATCGAGCGCGGCCTGGGGGAGAAGCTCAGCCCGGCCGAACGCCATGCACTCTTCAACACCAGCGTCGTGACTGATCTCGACCAGGCGCCCCCGGACTTGGTCGAGCGAGCCCGGTTGCGGATTCACCAGAGGATCGCTCAGTCCGAGGCTCACCGAGGGTGAGCAGCGAGCGTCGCGAGGTCAGCGCGACGCTCGACTTCTTCCAGGACCTCGATCGCCAGCTGCGGGCCGAACGTGGACCCAACGGCGAGCCGTCTACCAACGACTTCCAGACGTTCGAGTTGTTGGAGATCGTCGAGCGCTTCGCGTCTGGCTTCGATTGGGCGAATCGGGCGTCGGCGCGGGGCGAGCGGACATTGGTGGTCTGCTTCAACAAGCCGATCGCCGGGCAGTTGCTCCGCCGGCTCGGCGGGCCCGAGCCGCTACCGCACGCGCCAGGGCGTATCCCTGTCACGCATCTTCCCGCCGGTGGGCGCAAGGAGATCCGCAAGCGCATCCGGGACACCGTGGTGAACCTCACTGGCGTGCACGGTGTGCCGCTCAGCCAGATCGCCGTCCTGACGACGCGGACGGCGATGCGCGACGAGTTGCTGGCCGACCCACCGGACGGCTGCCCGCTCGTGCGCTGGGAGGACCGCAGCGAGGAGACCGTGCTCTGCGAGACCGTGCATCGCGCGAAGGGCTTGGAGCGCACGGCCGTGATCCTGGTCGACATGTCGAGCGAACCGGATCCGACGTTGTTGTATATCGGGGTGAGCCGGGCGGTCTCATCCCTGACGCTGCTCGGGCCGCCCGGGTTGGCACACGCGGTCGGCGTGCCGGAAGGTGCTCACGGGAACGGAAGATCGACGTGAAGACACCCAACCCCCGGCACGTCAGGTCTGCCGTTACCCACGCAAGTTGTACTTCTGATGCTTGGATGCGTCCGAGGCTTCGATCGATGAAGAGTTCAGGCAGCCCGTCGGGATGAGACACGCAGCACGTCTTCGAGTTGGCTCCGGGGAACGCCGAACTCCTCGACCAGCTCGTCCAAGGAGTCGCCGGCCCAGAACCGTTCGAGGACATCGTTCACACGCGCACCGCCGCGCTCGAAGGTGGGTGCGCCGAACGACCGCGTCGGATCGGCGACTACGTCGGCACGTTCATAGGCAGGTACCCGGATCAGCCGGGCAAAGCCATCGGACCCGTATTCGATCCGCTGAAGGTAGGCGGCCACGACGTCGGTGAAGACCCGCTGGCCATTGCGAACGACGACGAGTTCCCCAACGGCCGAACTCTCGTCACGCCGCAGCGGCACACCGCTGCGACGAATAGCCGCGAGTACGAGTGACTCGGCGAGCCCGACGAAGGGCATCGTTGGCTCACCTCGTTGCTCTGCCGGTACCCAGGTCACAACGGGTTCGCCGGCAACGGCAGGTCGCGCCGGAAACCGCCGGAAGTACCCTTTGGCCCAACTCGTCAAGGTCGACGTCGGTACGTCCACGATCCTCGCAGCGTCCGCGACGGTGTACAGCGGGATCTCAAAGCGAAGCCGTTCGAGCGTGGTCAGAGCACACCTCCTGTCGACCAACAGTGAACACGAGCGTGTGGCACAAAAGGGCGCTTGATTCACTGAAAGGCGCTCGGAGGCCGAGTCGGGTCACGATCCCTGCGAGATCTCGCGTCCACGATACGGGTGCCACACCGGCCGGGGCAGACAGAAGGGCGATGGCACAATGCGAAGGTACGGGCGTGCCGCGCGCGCGGGCAGGTCACGCGGTGACGGAGGTCGCCAGACCCACCAGTCGGTGCGGCTGATCATCCGAGTCGTCGAATGCAGATGGATGGTCCGCTCACTCGCGGAATACGTGAACGGGCGGCCTCCGCATGAGGCGGAACTCCTCGCCGCGGTGGCGAACAATGCGGCGCCAGACCTCGTCCGCGTCGGCGTTCAGAACAGCGTCTCCTGCAGTGGCGGCGGCACGTCCATGGCCATGTCGATCTCGAACAGTTGCGTGAGGTCGGTGATCGCTCGGGCACCCCGATGGATCAAGGCGTGGTTGCCGTCCTTGGCCCCGGCGCCAGCCCACACCGCGACGGGTGCGTAGTGACGGTCGAGTGCTTCCTTGGCACCGGCCCACGTGCCACCCGAGCCTTCGTCGGAGGACACGACGAACGTCACGTGCGACAACGCGTAGATGATTTTGTTGCGACCCATGGCGTTCCCCGCTTGGAACGGTGCGCCGGGTGCGTATGGGCTGGCGATGCAGAGTTCACCCTGGTGGACACGCCGGCGGATTTCGGAGTCGCGTGACGCCTTCGTGATGCCTTCGGCCGGGACACCGATGACGACGCCCTCGACATCGAGCGCACCCGCCATCGCGACCTGGTCGACACCTCGGGCGAGCCCGCTGAGTACTGCATCATTCGCGTCCTGCCGACGAAGCCAGAGCCACAGGGTAGACGCGGCTGGCGCCCGCCCGTCTGAGGGTAGGTCCACGGCAGGAGCGTGCGCTGATAGGACACCCAACAGGATCCCGCGGCTGCGGTCGAGCGCTCGGCCGGCCCGACCCACCTGTTGGTAGTAGGCGACTGGGGATGCCGGCGACTGGAAGTGGACGACGAAGCTGAGGTCGGGCTTGTCATACCCCATGCCGAGGGCGGTCGTGGCCACCAGCGCCTTGATCGCGTTGGTCTGGAGCTTGTGCTCGCCGTCAAGACGCAGCTCGTTGTCCATCGAGCCGTGGTACGCCGCAACCGTGATGCCCTGGGTGGTCAGCCGCGCCACGACGTTCTCGACATCGCGCACGGTGAGGCAGTAGATGATGCCAGCACCCTCGAGATCGGGCAGGGCCTTGGAGAGCCATGCGAGGCGTTCAGCCTGGCGGTCGAGGTGGATGGTGCTCAGCGCAAGACCGTCACGGCGCAGCGGCCCGCGGAAGGTGGTCAGCTCGGTGCCGAGCTGGTCGGCGACATCGCTGACGACACGGTCATTGGCGGTAGCGGTGCATCCGAGGATAGGAACGGCGGAACCGGCGAGCCTGGCGACGATGCGTCCGAGACGCCGATAGTCGGGCCGAAAGTCATGGCCCCAGTCCGAGATGCAGTGGACCTCATCGATCACGATCAGCCCGGGTCGGCTACCCACGAGAGGCATGATCTTGTTGCCGAACTCAGGGTTCGCCAGCCGTTCGGGTGAGATGAGTAGTAGGTCGACCTCGTCATGTCGGAGCGCTCTCGCGAGCTGATCGACGGTGGTGTTGGAAGCGCTGTTGATGAGGGAGCCCACCCATGGCCGGCCCCGCCGCTTCCCCGGGTGCCTTTGCTCTACGAAACCTGACAACCAGCCCTGCGCGTCGCGCAGGCTGGGTTCCCAGGTTTTCAAATGTGAAGAGTTCCTCTCACAGAGCACCCGGAACAGCGAATGCGTGGAAGTTGCTGGACGTTGGCGAGCGCTCGCCGTCCCACCGGTACGCCACGAGCGGGCCGTCCTTCACGGCGCTGAAGTCCACGCAGACTGCCTCGCCACCGAGGGCGACGCTCGACTCCGTACGCCAGTAAGGCATTCCTCGTCATTGAACTCAGCGCCATCCGCCAACGCGAGCAACTCCCTCGACTTCTCGGGCGACTCGCCAGCCAGACCGGCCAGACCAGGATCGACTTATACGACTACTATTGATGTAGGAATGTAGCTACATCTCGAAGGTCTCGCCGCTGACTTCGACGACGATCTTGCACGTCCCGCCGAGCGCTTCGACATATGAACGGATCGTCGACAGCTTCGCCGCCGAGATGTCGGACTTTTCCAGTCGCACAATCTGCGGCTGCGTCCTGCCCCATCTCTCAGCGATCGCCACCTGAGTCAGGCCGGACGCCAACCTCGCATCGCGGAGACTCATCGGCGTGGATGGTGCGGACAGCTACCGGCGGCGTTCCGGCAGTTCCGACCACGCGACGTCGATGCACCGCACATGTCTCGATTCGCCGGGGACGTCGTGGCCGCAACTGCCGCTTCGGCCGCAATGCCCTCGACGAGGTATTGAACCATTGGCTTGATCGTCCATGAGGGATAGGCGTCACTCACCGCATCGAGCGCGTCCGAGGCGGACGTGAACCCGGCAAGGCTGTACAGCAGTCGGAGGTCATCCTCGTCGGACTCCCGGGCCGCCATCGCCTTCATCACGAACAGGTAGCGAGGCGAGGCAACCCTCAGCGACAACCCCGGGCGATCGTAGAAGACGGCCGCATTCGGGTCGTCACCTGGCATGAAGCCCTTGGCCCCGTCGTTCAACCAATCCGCTGGCAGGTTGAGATCGCTCGTCGCTGCGATTTCGGCCACCAGTTCGTAGACCACTGCCTTCGGTTCGAAGACGCCGTCAAGGTCGCCCGTCGTGCGGGCCGTGTTGTACGCGAGAGCCATCGCCCCACCACCCACCAAGAACACCTCGACGCGCAAGTTGCGTTTCTCGGCTGCTTCGGCCAGCCGATCGAACAAGAACAAGATGTCGTGGCGCGAGAGTGTCGAACGAGCATCGCCCGTCACAGGTTCACCAGCGACGCGCGCCGCATGAAGACGCCGTGCGTGGCCAGAGCCGCGGGGGTCTCGACAAATGCCTGCGGGTGCAGCTTCTTGAAGTCGGTGACAAACCACCACGTGTCCAGCGTGAGCGACGGATCTCGGACCCAGCTCGGGACCCGACAACCATGGCGCAGGGCGAGGTCCTCGACGACACCGGCGACCAGAGCGTCCCATCGAACGTCTCCGGATGAGCCGGGTGGCTCGGCGATAGCAAGCGCTACCTCCCCGCGGTCGGCGTCCATCACGAACTGCCGGACGAGCCGAAGCATGTCGCCCTTGGTGGCACCCACGCCAATATCAGCCGCGAGCTCGTTCACCAGTTCGCGTGCAGTCGACATCCCACCAATATACGGTACAACGTATATCAGGTCAACGCGATTTGGAATGGAGCCGGTGCCGGCTTCCCGGCGGGAGGCGACATGTCAGCCCCTACCAAACTTGGTGCGGTTGAGTCCCCAACCCTCACTCGGGGCGGAGACCCGGCACCGTGGGCGAGGGTTCCGCTCGGGCCTTCGGCCGCCGGGGACTTAGGCGTTGATCGCGGCGACCGCGATGCCGAGCGCGGTCGCCGCAAACCCCAGGCCGGAGTCACCGGTCACCAGCACGAGGTCGGGACCGGCGACGGCCGCCGCGGCCGCGAGGTGAACGGCGTCGTAGCCCCGCAGCCCGTGTTCTTGAGCGAGTTCGCCCGCCACATGCGCCACATCCTCAGTCACTTCGATGTGATCGACTTCGGTGATGATCGAGTCGAGCTCGACGACCGCCGAGGTGAGTTGTGCGCGGGTGATCCAACCCATCCGCTCGGCCTTGGCGAGCGCTGCCCGTGCCTCGGGGTAGAGCAGCCGGACGCTGACAACTCGCGTCGACTCGTTCCACGTCCGGTTGCACCGGTCAGTCGATGCCTCGCTGATGATCAACAGAACCACGGCAGCTGGCGACGAGCAGGAACGCCACAACGGCCGTAGTGTGGTGGATGCGCACGCGAGAGTCGTGGTACCGCGTGCCGCCGGTGGGTGTTGGATCGAGGCGACTCGACCGTGCCCGTCCGAACTCGCCCGCTCGACACGCGTCGAGGCTCGGATGGCGTCCGAGGCCGACGCGTGACGTGTCGAGCGGGGTGAGCGACTCTCGAACGCCTATCGATGACGGAGTTCCATGGCTGATGTAGCACAACTGGAGAGGGCCATCTGGTCGATCGCCGACGGCCGCCAGTCGGACGCGGACCTCGCGTTGTTCGAGGCCGACGAGCGCATGTCGCTGTCCCTCCTCGACCGTCTAATCGTTGACGCCGAGGACGACCTCGCCTCCGTGCGCAACCTCCCCGGCGACGAGCGCGACCAGGTGGTCGCCGATTTCGTCGACACCCTCGACAGCCTTCTCGCCACGGCCGCCCGGCTTCGTCCCCCTCCCGCCCCTGGTACTGCGGCCGACGATGACGACGACCCCTATGGGTCGGATGGGTCGGATCGGTCGGATCGGTCGGATCCCTCGGAAAACCTGGAGCCCGAGGAGGTCCAGCTACAGGCTTCGTGGTCAGCGGGTGAAGTCGTGGTGTGGGCGGCTGGCCGCGGCTCGGCGCCCGAGTCGAACGACGATCTCGCCACACGGCTGGAATCCATCGGCGGCCCGCCGCTCGGCTGGCAACTGCACCCCGGCGTCGACCTCCCTCGCGGCCTTCGGGCCGACGCGCTCACCATCCCGATGAAGGACGCACTCGGATGGCTGGTGGCCGTCGGGGGTGGACAGGCCCCTTCCGGCGCCGGCGCCAGCCTCCTGTGGCTCGGCCGGGCGGCGGTCGAGGGTGTGCGCCTGGTCGCCAGCGGCACGATCGTGCCGAGCCTGCGGGTCTCGGCCCAACGCCAGGGTCGGCTGTCCGACGCGTCCGTGAAGTGGATGCCGGCGTTCCTCGACAGTTCCACCATCGATGTACTCGCCGGCGCCATGCCGGGCACCGTGGTCGCCGTCGGCGGTGGCGCCAGCCGGGCCACGACCGTCGCCGTGATCACCGCGGTCGTCGAAGCAATCATGACCGAGGCTGTCGAGCGAGTGGAACTGCCCGCCCAACCTCCGAGCGCACACTCGCCGAGAGACCTCGCCGACACGATGGTCGCCCGCATGGACGGAGCCCCGTTCCGCGCCGGTGCTGACCTCGCACGAGATACATCCCGGCGGTTCGACCAGTGGTCTCGCACCGTGACCGATCCGACCCATCAGCGGCTCGTCGTACAACTGGAGTCGCCCGGGGCGCAGGGCGAATGGCTCATGTCGGTGCTGGCCAAGGTGAGTGGCGGTGGCGGTGGGCTCGTCCCGATCGACGCCGCGCTGCGGGCCGAGAACGTCAGCCGGGGGGCAACGGCCGAGTGGACCCGACTCGGACGGGTGCTGCCCGTGCTCGCCCGGGCCGGGGCGCAACGCCGTGGGCAGGTGGCGCTGAGCCAGGACGAAGCGTGGGGGTTCATGACCACGCTCGGTCCCACGCTGGCATCGATCGGGTTCGACGTGCGGGCCCCCGCCCTGTCACGGCGTAAGACCCGACCGTCCCTGCGATTGTTCGCCGAGACTTCGGCGGGCTCGGTGGTCGGGGCTCATCAGCTCAGCAACGTGGCGTGGTCGGTGCTCTTCGACGATGTCGAGCTCACGGCCGCTGAAGTGACGCGGCTCGCCCGCCAGGCCCGCCCTCTCGTGCAGTCCCGCGGCCGCTGGATCGAACTCGACCGGGTCGACCTCGAGGCGGCGGCAGTCGCGTTGGCGGAGCGTTCGGATGTCACGCAGCTCACCGGGGCGGAGATCCTGCGGCACAGCTTCGGTCTCGATGCGGCCGGGCTCGCCGGTGGGGTCGTCGTCCACGGCAACAGTTGGGCGGGCGACATCGTGCAGCGGGCCAGCGAGGCATCGACAGCGCCCGTCGTTCCGCCCGAAGGCTTCGTCGGCGAGTTGCGCTCGTATCAGGCCGAAGCCCTGGCGTGGATCGGGTTCCTCGACGCGTCGGAACTCGGTGGATGCCTCGCGCTGGACATGGGTCTCGGCAAGACGCCGACCGTCCTCGCTCATCTCGCCCGCACGGCCGGCGACGGGATCACGCTCGTCATCGCGCCTGCTGCCGTCGTCGGCAACTGGGCGGCCGAGTCCGCCCGCTTCGCGCCAGGGCTGCGCGTCGTCATCCACCACGGCGCATCGCGATCTTCGGCCGACGAGTTCGGGGCCGAGATCGCCGGGGCCGACATCGTGATCACCACGTACGCCACCGCCGTCCGCGACGTGGACGCGCTCGCTGCCATCGCATGGACGAGGATCGTGCTGGACGAGGCTCAGGCGATCAAGAACCCGGCGAGCGAGACCGTCACACAACTGCGGCGCCTCCCCGCGCGCACCCGACTCGCCCTCACCGGTACACCCATCGAGAACGGCGTCGGCGACCTGTGGGCCATCCTCGATTTCACGAATCCCGGCCTCGTCGGACCACGACCAGCGTTCATCGCCCAAATGTCAGGAGACGGCGAGACCGCCCTGCGGGCGTTGAACGGAATTCTGCTGTTCCGTCGGCCGCCACCTCAGGCTCGGTCTTCGTCC
>JBKJJS010000286.1:0-5050 GCA_046597895.1 Ilumatobacteraceae bacterium | reverse complement strand
CGTACGACAGCTCTATTCGGGTCTTGGAACTCGGGCTCACGATGCTGACCCCCGGCGGATGGCTCGTGGCCCACGACTGCCTGCCGCGCGACATCGGGCTCGTGACGCCGGAGCCGCCCGAGGATGGCTCGGGGTGGTGTGGCGAGACTTGGAGGGCCTTCGCCGACATCGCGTACAACCTCCCGAGCGGGTCGCGTGTCTTCATCATCGACTCCGATTTCGGAATCGGCGTGATCCAGCCAGCGGCGACGGCAGCGAGATGGACGGCGCCGGGCCGATCGGCCATCCCGACGGGACTCGGTCCCGAGGAGTCATGGTCGTGGTACTCGGAGAACCTCGAGCGCGTGGTCGACGTCGTGACCAGCGACACCTGGCAACGATCGCTCCAGCGGCTGCTGCAGTGATGAGAGGGCTACCTGACCTTCCGGCCCTGACGCACACCCACCGGCTGCTCGCCCTGATAGCCCCGGGCCACCATCTGGATGAACCCGTAGACATCGTCCTCCACGATGCCGAGCGGGCCCCGCCGGTACAGCGGTGACGACACACCGCGCTGCACGCTCTCGACGGCCGTCCAATCCTGGCGATTGACCTGATCCCAGAACGCCACGGCGTCCGTGGGGTCGAACCCGGCTGCTCGCGCGGTGTCCGGCGGCACGAGCCACTCACATGTCACGGTCGACCGATCCGCCGAGATGGGCTCGATGCGATGGGTCAGCACGTAGTCCGGGTGGAGCGCCAGCAACAGGTTCGGGAACAGCCCGACATAGGCGACCCGCTCCCCCATCCGGTCGTCGATACCCGCTCCCCTGAAGCGGCGCCCGATGCGTCCGCCACTGACGGTCATGGACTCCACTCCGGGGCGGAAGCGCATGGTCCCGCCCACCCACGCGCCCGTCTGGTTGTCGATGTACTCCCCGGTCGTGGCAGCGGTACGCCGCTCGAGATCCGGGTGGATCACCGGACAGTGCCAGCACTCGTGGTAGTTCTCGATGGCCAGCTTCCAATTGGCGGCCAGCGCGTAGGTGTGACGGTGCGCCACGATGAGGTCGTCGAGTTCGTGGCTGGCGGCGAACCCGGCGAGGCTCCCGAGCACATCGGGAAACGGCGAGGCGTCACCACTGACGTTCACGAACACGAACCCACCCCACTCCTCGTGGCGCACGGGGACGAGACCGAGTTCGGCCGGGTCGGCGTTCGTCACCAGATCGAGGCCGGCGGCGCCGCGCAGACGACCGTCGAGCTCGTAGACCCAGCCGTGATACGGGCACGTGATGACGGGTCCGTCGGCCGATGCGCCGCACGGCAGTAGTTCGTGACCACGGTGGCGACAGACGTTGGCGAGGGCGTGCCGCTTCCCGTCGCCCGCAACGACGAGGAGCACGCTGGCGTGCCCGAGGGACACGGCACGTCGATCCCCTGGGCGCGCAAGATCAGGGGCCCGACCGGCACACACCCAGCCGCTGTCGAAGAAGTGCCTGCGCTCCCACGCCAGGATGTTCGGGTCGGTGTAGACCGAGGGCGGGAGCGTCCACGATGCGCCGAACGGCCGGGTCGAGGGTTCGAGATCCTCAGCACTGAGGCCGGGCGGGAGATCCATCGTGGCGGGCGGTTGGGTGAGTCGGTGACTGGCTACTGCCAGGCGACGCCGGCCTCGACCGATCGCTGCGTGTCGGCGCCCATCTTGGCCCCGTCGTATCCCACCCGCAGCCCGGGATCGATCTCAACGATCACGCGGCGCGGTGAATCGAGGAACTTGGCGAACAGGTCGACCCGCTCCTGACCCCGTGGTGCCTGCAACCGCGTGGCGAGGGCGGGGTAGAACCAGGCCTTCGTCTCGGCGTCATCATGGATGGTGGCGACACCCTTGTACGTCACGGTCTTACCGGTCCCCATCGGCGCTCCCGTTGAAGTGATGACGATGCAACAGCGCGGATCACGGCGGATCGCCGGGATTCGCTTGCGCTGGCTGCTCGCGGTCATCCAGAACTTTCCGTCTTTCATGAGATAACTCATGATCACGGCCATGGGGCTGCCATCGGCCGTTGCCCAACAGAACGTGCACTCGTTCTGCTGCTCGATCATCAGCGCCTCGTCGTCCGGGTCGAGGCCGTACTTCGTGACGTCCTCGTAGTTCTTGATGAAGTTCTCGACGTTGTCCATGTCTCGTTGGTTCCTTTGTGATCAGTGGGTGATGATCAGCCGCGGCCGCCGCCGGGGCTGGCGGGCGGCAGAAAGTGTCCGACGTTGGCGCTGATGCCACCGTCGCAGGGGATGGTGACGCCGGTGACGAAACTGGCATCTGCGGAGCAGAGGAACCAGGCCACTTGGGCCTGCTCGCGGGCCTGGCCCCACCGCTGCATGGGGATGCGCCTGGTCATCTCGGCATAGAGCTCGGGAAGATGCTCGAGGCTCCTCGTCATTCCGGTGATCGTCGGCCCTGGGGCAACTGCGTTGATGCGAATGCCGTGGGTTCCGTAGTCGATAGCCGCCGCCCGAACCAGGTTGATCACGGCGGCCTTCGAGGCGTTGTAGGCCCAACTGCCGGGATCGCCCCGCATTCCCGACGTGGATGCCGTGGCGACGATGGAGCCTCCACCGGCGGCGCGCATGGCGGGTGCGCAATGTCGGATGCCGAGCATCACGCCGCGGACATTGATCGCCAGGATCTCGTCGAGGCGATCGGCGGCGCCGTCACCCTCGATCGCTGGCGAGCCAACGACGCCGGCGTTGAGAAACGCCCAGTCCAGTCGGCCCCACGTGTCCACCGCGGCGTGCACCATTGCGGCGTTGGCGCCGTCCTGGCTGATGTCGCCTGCGACGGTGACGACGTCATCGCGCCCCGCTGCCCATGACAGCCCGTCGGCGGTGAGATCGACCGCCACCACTTTCGTGCCACGCTCGGTGAAGAGCTCGACGGCGGCGCGGCCGATACCGGATGCCGCTCCGGTGATGATGGCGACTCGTTCCTCAGACATGGCGTCACCCTATGCTCCGGCTCATACGCGCCAGGCATCCGCCGAGGATCGCCGAACCGTCCAACGAACCATCGAAGGGGCCTCGACACTATGAGTGCACGGAGCGGTCGCATCGACGCCTATCTCGTCGTCGGAGGGTGGTGGCACGACTTCGACTACGCGCGGTTCGAGCTGTTGAAGCACCTCCATACCGACGACCGGGTCCGCGTGAAGGTGGCATCGGACTTCGAGGACATCGAGGCGATTCAGGCATCCGACATCCTCGTGGCGTACACCTGCAACGTGATGCCCTCTCAGGCGGCGCAGACAGGCGTTCGCTCGTGGGTGGAGGGCGGGGGTCGGTTCTTCGCACTGCACGGCACGAACTCCGTGATCGTGCCGCCGGAGGAGTTGGGCAAGGCGCCGTTCACGACACCGAGAGCGTTCCCGCTCTGGGCCGACACGCTCGGCAGCCAGTTCATCTCCCATCCGGCGATGGGCACCTTTCCGGTGACAATTTCCCCCGGGGCCGAGGGCGATCCGCTGTTGGAGGGCATCAAGCCGTTCGAATCGGGATACGACGAGCTGTACCTCTGCGAGTACCACGGGACGATTGAGCCGCTGCTCGAGACGCGGTGGCACGGCGACACGGGCCTTGGAGGGTTCGAGACGAACGAGTGGCCGCTCGACGAGCCCCGGCTGGTGCTGTACCGCAGACCGATCGGAGCAGGGTGTGTGTTGTACTTCTCGCTCGGGCATCGCAGGGGGCATTACGACATGTGGGCCCCTCCGCACAACGGGATGTACTGGCCGGACCTCGAGACTGGTTCGTGGGAAATCGCGGAGTACCACGAACTTCTGCAGCGGGGGCTGGAGTGGTGCAAGGCGCCGACCATCGCCGCTCATGCTGCGGCGATAGCGGCGTCGGCTGCTGCGAAGGCCGCCAGAGCGGCTGAATCGGCTGGGGGTGCGGCGTGAAGGTGGGATTGGTGACAGGCCAGCGGCGGTTCGAGTTGGTGGACATGCCATCACCCGTGGCGCGTCCGGGCACTGCGGTGGTGCAGGTGCATCTGTGCGGCATCTGCGGCACAGACGTCCATGGATTCCTTGGCGCCGACCCCTACAACCCTGCGATCTGCGGCCACGAGTTCGTGGGGACGGTCAGCGAGGTAGGCGACGGCGTGAGCCACATTCACGAAGGCGACCGGGTGGTGGCCGGCATCGCCGGGGCCTGTGGTCGCTGCCCGAACTGCCGGGCCGGCCGGGCGCGATATTGCACATCGGCATTCCTCGGGATGATCGGGCGCGATCCGCTGGCGCCCGCTCACGGAGCGTTCGCGGCCGCGGTGGCAATGGATGCCAACCGGTTCATTCCTGTGACTCGGCCGTTGAGCGACGAGGAGGCGGCGGTCGTGGAGCCGACGACCGTGGCGTTGCATGCCGTGAACCGCACGCCCCCGCGCGTCAGCGACATCGTCGTCGTGCAGGGTTGTGGGCCCATCGGGCTGCTCACGTTGCAGGTGGCCAAGGCGGCGGGGGCGGGCCATGTGGTCGCCGTGGAACCGAGCGACCACCGGCGCGCGTTGGCAGCCACCGTGGGGGCGGATGAGGTGTTGACGCCGGCCGAGGCACTCGAACGGTTCGGCCGTGCCGGGGCAGACTTGGTGTTTGAGTGTGCTGGGGTTCCGGCCACGGTGCAGTCGGCGGTCGACCTGGTACGTCAGGGCGGCACGGTAAACATCGTCGGGCTGGCGAGCGGGCTGGCGACGATCTCGCCCCACGCCTGGCTCTTGAAAGAAGTCACCGTGGCGACGTCGCTCGGCTACCTGCACCACGAGTTCGTGGACTCCATGAACCTCATCGGGGATGGCAAGGTGCGCATCGCCCCGCTCCACGATTCCACGGTGTCCTTGGATGGGCTGCCGGAGGCGATCGAGCGCTTGGCTGACGACCCTTCGAGCGCCATCAAGGTCCTCGTCGATCCCCGGATCTGAGAGCACTCAAGAAGTTCTGAATTTCTTTGTGCCTGAGGTTGGCGAACGTTTGTTCCCGAACTAGTGTACGGGTATGGTCGTGGCGCTGGTCTCACGAAT
>JBKJJS010000440.1:0-5109 GCA_046597895.1 Ilumatobacteraceae bacterium | reverse complement strand
CGGCGTCTGCGAAGTCGACGTTTCCACATCGGAAGTCGGTATCGTGCCGTGCTGATCCTCGGGTCAGATTTGTCCGTCTTTTATCCGGCCCTACCTGGTGCATCACCCTCGCTGAGCTGCCAGTTCGCTACGCTTGCACCCCAAAAGGTGTTTCCTGTGTCCCTCACTATCAAGCTCACTCACATCGACCCGATTTTCTTCCGGAGGTACCTCTGATGGCTGGCGCCCCACAGAACTATCTCGCCGTCATCAAGGTGATCGGCGTCGGAGGTGGTGGCGTCAACGCCGTCAACCGCATGATTGATGCGGGCTTGAAGGGCGTGGAGTTCGTCGCGATCAACACCGACGCGCAGGCGCTGCTCATGAGCGATGCCGACGTGAAGTTGGACGTGGGCCGGGATCTCACCCGTGGCCTGGGGGCCGGAAGCGATCCCGAAGTCGGTCGGGCCGCCGCTGAGGCGCACCGCGATGAGATTGAAGAAGTCATCAAGGGTGCCGACATGGTGTTCATCACCGCCGGCGAGGGTGGCGGCACCGGCACCGGCGCTGCTCCCGTCATCTCGGATCTGGCCAAGGGTCTTGGCGCGCTGACGATCGGCGTCGTGACCAGGCCTTTCTCGTTCGAGGGCCGTCGTCGCGCCGTACAGGCCGAGACAGGTATCCAGAAGCTGCGGGAGAAGGTCGACACCATCATCGTGATCCCGAACGACCGGCTCCTCACCGTGTCGAACGAGAAGACGAGCGTGCTGAGTGCCTTCAAGATGGCCGACGAGGTGTTGCTGCAGGGCGTGTCCGGCATCACGAATCTCATCACCACGCCTGGGCTCATCAACACCGACTTTGCCGACGTCAAGATGATTCTGCAGGGCGCCGGGTCGGCGCTGATGGGGATCGGTCAGGCGAGTGGCGAGAACCGGGCCGTCGTGGCCGCCAAGGCGGCGATCTCCAGCCCCCTTCTCGAGGCGTCGATCGATGGAGCCCGTGGGATCCTGCTCAACATCACGGGGCCGAGCGACCTCGGTCTGTTCGAGATGAACTCGGCGGCCGAGATCATCCAAGGAGTCGCTCATCCCGATGCCAACATCATTTTCGGCACGGTGATCGATGATGAGATGGGCGACGAAGTCAAGGTAACGGTCATCGCCGCCGGCTTCGATCGGTGGGATGCCGGGCCGCAGAGCGCCAAATCGGTGCTCAAGGTGGTGGAGTCGCCGAAGCCCCCGACCTCTCTGAAGGACCTCTTCGGCGCTGACGAAGCCGATAGGAACCATGGCGATGCCGACGACGACGACGACTTCGACGTTCCTTCGTTTCTGAAGTAGGACGGGGCGAGGCGCTCGTGATTGAGCGCGCCGAGATCATGGAGCGCGTGGCGGCGGTTCGCGACCGTATCGAACGAGCCGGTGGGGTGGGCGTGCGGATTCTGGCCGTCACGAAGGGCTTTGGGGCCGACGCCATCGTGGCCGCGGTCGCCGCCGGAGTGATCGACGTCGGAGAGAACTACGCGCAGGAGGCGGTGGCCAAGGTGGAGGAGGTCGCGGTGCTCGGGGTGGCGCCGCGCGTCCACTTCATCGGCCTCCTCCAGTCGAACAAGGTGCGCATGCTGGCCCCGGTCGTGGACGTCTGGCAGACGGTGGACCGACCGTCGATCATCGCCGAGTTGGAGCGGAGGGTACCCGCAGCCCGGGTCTTCGTGCAGGTCAATGCCACCGGAGAGACCAGCAAGGGAGGTTGTCGGCTCGACGCCGTCGACTCAGTGGTTGCCGCGGCGACGCACGCCGGCCTACGCGTCGAGGGACTCATGACCATCGGGCCGACTGCGACCGACGCCGCGGCGACGAGGGCAGCGTTCGCCGCGACGCGCGCCGCGGTGGATCGCCTCGGTCTCGCTGAGTGCTCGATGGGCATGAGCGACGACCTCGAGATCGCGGTCGGCGAGGGCTCGACGATCGTTCGAGTGGGAACAGCCCTCTTTGGGCGGCGTTCGCGTGGCGTTCGCGCTCCGACTGACGGTGTCGGGTAACCTGTGGCGAGGAGGTCCGGATGACACTCTGGAAGAGGGCCATGGACTACCTGGGACTTGGCCCCGAAGATCCGTACGACGACTACGACGCGCCAGAGCCTGAGCCACCCCGCCAGGCCCGTCACACGCGTCCGCAAACTCCCCAGCCCGAGCCCGAGCTTTCGAAGACACGAGGGCGCAACGTCGGCGGGTACGACGACCCGCCCGTACGGGCGATGCCAACGCGCACGAATCCGAGTCGGGATCTTGAGCCCGTTCCACCCCGCCGGACCCCGATCCCCGACTCAGGGGATCCGTCAGGTCTCACCGTCCGCCAGCCAAACCGTCCCGTTCAGGGGTCCACCGTGCGCATTCAGCCACCGCCGTCCGGGGAGCCCTACACGCTTCGTCCCCGCCGCTTCGATCAGGCCCAGGAAGTGGCCGACAAGTTCAAGGAAGGCCAACCGGTCATCATGAACCTGGAGTCGACGGACCGCGAGGTCTGTCGGAGGTTGATCGATTTCGCGAGTGGCCTGTGCTACGCGCTGAACGGTTCGATGGAGAAGGTGGCTACTGGCGTGTACCTGCTGAAGCCGTCGGGCCGGCCGCCGAACGAGGACGGGTACAGCGACTGAATTCAGTGGGGTCCTCGCGCGTCTAGGATCGGTCTCCATGGAAATGACCCCGCAGGAAATTGCTGGAACCACCTTTCGTGTGGTGAAAAAGGGGTTCGACCCTGAGGAAGTACGAGCGTTCCAGATGGAGGTCGCCCGAGCGCTGGAGGACGCGCAGAATCAGGCTTCGCTGATGGAGCAGAGAGCGCGGGCGGCGGTCGCCAAAGCACAAGGTCTGCGCGCCGCGGGAGCCACGTTCGCTCCGGGCGCTGAAGCTGACGCGACGCAGCAGGCGGTGACGTCGAGCGCCGTCGCATCGAACGCCGTCGCCATACGGGCCGACGACGCCGAGATCATCAGCCGCACGCTCGTCCTGGCCCAGCGCACGGCCGAGAACACCATCGCCGATGCCACGCGTGAGGCGTCCGAGATACGGGCAGCGGCGGAAGCCGATGCGCATGACGCCGTTCAGCAGGCAATGGCAGTGGGCGCCACGCTCGTCGCCGACGTGAGGATCGAGGCCCGCCGAGCCGGGGAGGCCGAGCGGGCAAAGGTGGACAACGAGATCCAGGCACTCCTGGCCCGCCTCGACTTCCTGCGCGGCGATGTGCAGGAGATGGAGGCCTATGCCGACACGCACCGCCAACGCCTCGCCGAGGCCGCCGAGGCGTTGCGCGTCGTGTCGGAGCGGCCGTTGCTCGGTCCAGGAGATCTCAAGGTCCCGATCCTGTCGCCGGCCGCCGATATGGCGAGAGTCGTCCCGGCCCCCGAACCGGTGGTCGAGCGTGTGCCAGTGGCTCAGCCGACGTCCGCCATCGCATCGTCCGACCTGACACCGGGGGTGGGTAGCCCGCTGCTGCCTCCGCTTGAGTTCGCGTTCTCCGATCTCCCAACGGGCGAGATCCCCCGGATTCGGCCGACATCTGGACCGGTGTCCGTGCCGGACTTGGACGACGACCCCGAATTCGACTCGGCGCCGGCCTGGGTGTCTCGTCCGAACGACCTCCGCATCGTTGGCGACTGATCCGTTCCCACCGCCGGGCCGCATCCGGCGGGCCTAGAATGAGCCCCTTGGTGTCGACACATCACCTCGCAGGAGCACGCTATGGCCTACCCGAACGTCGACCCACAACCGAGCCTGCCCGCCCTCGAGACGGAGGTGCTGGCGTCGTGGAGCGCCAACGCCACGTTCGAGGCGTCGGTCGCAGCGCGGTCTGACAATCCCGAGTACGTCTTTTATGACGGGCCCCCGTTTGCCAACGGCTTACCGCACTACGGACATCTGCTGACGGGGTTCGTGAAGGACGCCGTCCCGCGCTATCAGACGATGCGGGGGCACCGGGTGGAGCGCCGATTCGGCTGGGACTGCCACGGCCTGCCCGCCGAAGTGCAGACCGAGAAGGAACTCGGGATCAGCGGCCATCCTGAGATCACCGCCTACGGCATCGATCGCTTCAACGACGCCTGCCGGACGAGCGTCCTGCGGTACACGGCCGAGTGGAAGCGCTACGTCGACCGCCAAGCGAGGTGGGTGGACTTCGACAACGACTACAAGACGCTCGACCTTCCCTACATGGAGAGCGTCATGTGGGCGTTCAAGACCCTCTGGGACAAGGGCCTGGTCTACGAGGGTTTCAAGGTGCTGGCGTACTGCTGGCGCTGCGAAACGCCGTTGTCGAATACCGAGACCCGCATGGACGACGTCTACCGGGATCGCCAGGATCCTGCCCTCACGGTGGCGTTCGAGTTGGAGTCGGGCGAGAAGGTGTTGGCGTGGACCACGACGCCATGGACCCTGCCGTCCAACCTCGCGCTGGCGGTCGGCCCTACTATCGACTACGCCGTCATGGAGGACGGTGGTCAACGCTACGTCCTTGCCGAAAGCCGGCTGGCGGCATATGAGAAGGAGTTGGGGGATGCCGTGCGGGTCGGCACGCTCACTGGCGCTGAACTCGTCGGACGGCGCTACCGGCCGCTGTTCGCGTTTCTGGCCGACACACCGAACGCGTTCCAGATCATCGGGGCGGAGTTCGTCTCCACCGAGGACGGTACGGGCGTCGTACATATGTCGCCCGGCCACGGTGAGGACGACCAGAACGCCTGCAATGCCGTAGGAATCCCGACGATCTGCCCGATGGACGAGCATGGCCGGTACACGGCTGAGATCACACCGTGGGCGGGCGAGCATGTCTTCGACGCCAACCCGTTGGTCATCCGTCACCTCAAGGACGAGGGCGTCGTGATCCGCCACGACACGTATCAACACTCGTATCCCCACTGTTGGCGCTGTGCCGAGCCTCTCGTCTACCGGGCCATCTCGAGTTGGTTCGTCCAGGTGACGGCGTTTCGCGACCGGATGGTGGAACTGAACCAGCAGGTTCGTTGGGTCCCAGAACACGTCAAGGAAGGCTCGTTCGGCAAGTGGCTGGCCAACGCCCGTGATTGGTCGATCAGTCGCAACCGGTTCTGGGGTTCGCCGATCCCCGTGTGGAG